>CAYQRM010000133.1:0-14293 GCA_964419785.1 uncultured Solibacteraceae bacterium
AGAAATCCGAGCGCCGTGCCGACCACGCCGCCGAACGTCGAGAGCGTGACCGACTCGGTGAGAATCTGCCACAGAATGTCGCGCCGCCGCGCGCCAAGCGATTTACGCAGGCCGATCTCGCGCGTGCGCTCCGTCACGACCATCAGCATGATGTTCATGATCACGATGCCGCCGACGACGAGTGAGAGGCTGACGACGCCGATGAGCACGGCGAAGATCCCCTGCGTCGCCGAGTTGTAGATGTTGAGCAGCGTGTCCGACGACAGGATGCCAAAGTTGTCGGGTTGCTTCGGTCGCAGCCGGCGCTGCACGCGCATCGCCACCGTCGCTTCGTCGAGCGCCAGGCTGACGAGCGACGGGTCGCGCGGTCGCACCGTCAGCTGCAGCGACTGGCGCGACCCGTAGATTCGGACGAACGCATCGAGAGGAATCACCGCGTATTCGTCCTGCGAGTTCCCGAAGATCGATCCCTTCTTGGCGGCGACCCCGAGCACCTCGAAGTTGATGCCGTTGATTGTCACGGTCTTGCCGACGGGGTCGAGCATGCCGAATAGTTTGTCCGCCACGTCCCAGCCGAGCACGACGACGTGCCGGCCGGCGTCGAATTCTGAGGCTGTCGGCGTCCGGCCTTCTTCGACGTTGGTCGTCGGCAGCTGGATCCACTCCTTCGTCACGCCCTGGATCGACACGCTGTCCTGCGACTGCTCTCGGAATTTGACCTGCGCGCTCGTGCTCGCCTGGCCCACCACGAGGGCGACCGACGGACTGTTGCGCCGGATCGCGTCCGCATCGTCGAGCGTGACGCGCGGGTTGCTCTGCGCGCGCTGCGCGTCATCGTCGGTGCGCGTGATGCCGACGCGAACGACCGTGAAGGTATCCACGCCGATGCCCGACTGAATCGCGTCCTTGACGCTCGAGTTCAGGCCCTGGACGAGCGACACCACGGCGATGATCGACGTCACGGCGACGATGTTGCCGAGCACCGTGAGCAGCGATCGGAGCTTGTTCGCCCAGACCGCCTGCAGCGCGATCTGTGCCGATTCGAGGAACTGCTGCATGAACCCTTACGTGCGTGCCGGCGGCGTCGTCTCGACCTTCACCGCGTCGCCGTCCTTCAAGCTTCGGACGGACGCGAACGGGCCGGTGATGACCTGGTCGCCCTCCTTCAAGCCGTCGAGCACTTCGAAGTACTTCTCGCCGGCGATGCCGGACTTGACGGCCGTGTACACCGCATGGCCGTCGCGCACGACGAACACGCCTTCGACTTCCTTGCGAACCTGACCGGGTTTGAGCGTGTCGGTGCCGCCCGCCGGACGCCTCGGCGCCGGAGTCGCGCCACGTCCGTTGGCGATCGGCTCGTGCACGATCTGACCTTCCTGATCGAGCACGACCTCACGGAGCGTCATCGCCTGGATCGGCACCGACACGACCTTCTGCCGCGTGGCGGTCGTGATCGTCGCCGTGCAGGTGAAGCCCGGCCGGACGTTCGGCACCTGTCCATCGATCGTGACCTTCACGAGGAAGTTCGTCGCGCGCGTGGTCGAGCCGGCGGCCGCGGCGATCGGGCTGTTGCCGACCTCGGTAACCTTGCCCGGGAACGTCTGGTTGGGCAGCGCGTCGACCGTGATCTTGGCCGGCTGACCGATTTTCACCGACGGGATGTCCGTTTCGTCGACCTCGATCTCGGCGCGGATCACCGACATGTCGGCGACCGTGACGAGCGCCATGGTCTGAAACTGGTTGCCGCTGACCATTTCGCCCACGTCCACATCGCGCTTGGTGACGACGCCGTCGATCGGCGAGACGACGCGCATTTTGCTGAGGTCGTACTGCGCGTTCTGCAGCAGCGATTCCTGCTGCCGAATGCGGGTTTCCTGGGTCTTGAGCGACTGCTCGCCCTGGTTCACCTGCGCCTGCGCCACTTCGAGCGCGCTCTGGGCGTTGTCGTAATCCTGCTTGGAGGTCAGGCCGTTCTTCATCAGCCCTTCCTGGCGCTGGAACTGGATCTTCGCCTGTGCCAGGCTGGCCTTCCCGCTTTCGATCGAGCGCCTCGTCTCTTCGAGCTGCGACCGCGCGGCGTCCAGGCTGGCGGTCTGGCTGTCAGCCTGGATCTGCAGGTTGCGGGGGTCGATCTGCATCAGGAATTGGTTCTTCTTGACGACGTCGCCTTCGTTCGCATTGAGCTCGACGACTTCGCCGGCCGCCGGCGCGCCGACGTTCACCGACCGCACCGGCTGAATCGTGCCGCTCGCCGAGACGATGGCCTCGAGGTCGCGCTTCTCGATCTTCTCCGCGGAGATCGACGTTCCAGCTTTCCGCGAGAACGCGAGATTGGCGTACACGATGGCGCCAATCAGCACGACGCCGAGGAGAGCGAGCAGAATCTTCTTGTTTCGTGACATTCAGTGTTTACCTTGTGCTGAAATACGTCGCGACGCCCGCCGCGATCACTCCGTACAGGACGAGGAGCGTCGTCGCGATCGGGCCCGTCTTGCGCTTGTAGAGCACGCCCAGGCCAATGGCCGTGACAATGATGCCCCACACGGTGAAGGGGTTGATGAAGCCAAGGAAATTGACGAGAAAGCTCTTCTCGTCGAGCATCGGCACGAGCGCCGCGAGCGTGAACGGGCCCTGCGACGACATCGAACCCTTGAGGTACTGAATCGGCGCGCCGAGCACGGCGCCCACCGTGCCGATGACCATCGAGTGGGTGACGACGGCGAGTACCTGTTTGAACACGGCCGTCCCGCCCATCACGACGTTGAAGATGAACCAGTAGACCCCGGCGAGGATCAGCACGAAAATCGGCGTCCCGATGAACACGCCGGCGATCGTGATGTACGCGCTGTACTTACTGCGCGTCTGCATCTGCGCGTACACCTCGTCGGTCACCGGCTGACCGGTGAACTTCTCGATCTGCTGGACCTGCAGGTCGAGCACCGCCTGTCGGCCGCGCTCCGTGAACTGCGGCAGCGAGGTGGCGAGCGCGATCAGCACGACGCACAGAAACAGGATGCCCACGGGCCGAGGATGCTGAACGACGGCTTCGTAGGTCTTGCGCGGCGACGTCAGGATACCGATTGCCCGGGCGAACAGACCTAGCTCCGGGACGGCGGTCGGGATCGGGTCGGTCATGGGGTGGCCACCTCAGGCGGGTCGTCGACTGGACGACTGATCCTCCAATTGTACCGCCGCGAACAGAATTACGAGGATCGGCCGTCCGAAGGTTCCCGCGGGCCCCTGGAGCCTGATACCCTCAAGCGCATGTTCCGGCGCGCGTTCCCGCTCGCGGCGCTCGCGCTTTCTGTCGGGCTTGTCTCACCCTCCCCTGCCTTCGCACAGCTCACCTTCGAAACGATTGGGATGCGCGCGCTTGGGATGGCGGGCGCCTTTGTCGCGGTGGCTGATGACGCCACGGCGACCTATTGGAACCCGGCGGGCCTGCCGTCCGGGGGGCCCGCCGGGATGACACTTGAGTGGAACCGATTTCAAACTGGTAACCAGAAGGCCCCGCCGACCCCTGGCCCCTCGCTCGGCACCGCCACCTTCACCAGCCTCGGGACGTGGCCCGTCGGCGTCTCCTACGGGCGCTTCCAGACCTCCTGGCTGGCCCCAGGGACGCCGGGGCAACCGGCCGGCGAATATCTCCAGGTCTTCCAGCTCGGCGGCACCATCGTCCAGACCGTTGCCCCCGGGGTGGTGGTCGGCAGCACCCTGAAATACCTCCACGGAACCTTCGTGACGGCCCCATCTGGCGGGCCTACGGTGGGGGACGCCCTCAACCAGACTCGAGACCTCGAGGGCGACGGCCACGCCAAATTCGACCTGGACGTCGGCGTCATGGCCGACATGAAGATGGTGCGGCTCGGGCTCACCTCGCGGAATCTGACAGATCCGCACTTCGAGGATGTTGCAGGAAATGTGATCGCGCTCGGGCGGCAAACAAGAGCAGGCGTAGCAGTTCTGCCGACCTCTGGCCTGACCCTTGCTATGGATGTCGACCTGAACACGGTCGACCTCCGGGACGGCCTTCGTCGGATGATCGCTCTAGGCGGCGAGAGCCGCCTCGGGTCGCATGTCGCCCTGCGGGGCGGCTATCGATGGAACCTCGAGGGGAACCATCAGCAAGCTGGCGCTATTGGATTGAGCGTCGGGCTGCGATCACACGCCTGGGTCGATGGGTACTACACCATCGGCCGGCGGGACGAAGACCGCGGGTTTGGAATCGGGCTTCGCGCCGGTTACTAGCCTCCCCCTGAAACGGCCGTGTGCTTGACGACACATGGCCATCCGTCTCGGTGAATTGCTGCTTCGCGAGAAGCGCGTGACTCCTGCGCAACTGCAGGAGGCACTGAACTATCAGAAGGCCAATGGCGGCCGGCTGGCTGCCAGTCTGGTCAAGCTCGGCATTCTCCGCGACGAAGACATCACCTCGATCTTGAGCCGCCAGTACGGCGTGCCCTCGATCAACCTCACGCAGTACGACCTCGATCCCGCCATCGTGCGGCTGGTGCCCGGCGAGACCGCGACCAAGCACAACTTGATTCCGGTCGGTCGCAACGGCACGACGCTGACGCTCGCGATGACGGACCCGACCAACATCTTCGCGATGGACGAGGTGAAGTTCATCACCGGCCTGCACGTCGAGCCGGTGGTCGCCTCGGAAACCGCGATTCGCGATGCCGTCGCCAAGTACTTCGGCAAGATCGTCAACGGCTCCTCGGCGCCGAAAGGGCAGGGCGTTACCACCGACATCGTGAGCCGCGCGCTCGAAGACTTCGGTAATGGCAGCACTGAAGAGGGCGGCCTCGTCGAGGTCGTCGCCGAAGCGGAGGAGATCGACGCGGCCTCGCTCGAAAGGCAGAGCGGCGAAGCGCCGATCATCCGGCTCGTGAACGCGCTGATGCTCTCGGCGATTCAGAAGGGCGCGAGCGACATTCACGTCGAGCCGTACGAGAAGGACATGCGGATCCGGTTCCGCGTTGACGGCGTGCTGCAGGCCGTGATGGCGCCCGCGTTGAAGTATCGCGATCCGATCATCTCGCGCATCAAGATCATGGCGCGCCTCGACATCGCCGAGAAGCGCCTCCCGCAGGACGGCCGCATCAAGGCGCGCTTCAACGAACAGAACAAGCTTCGCGAGATTGATTTCCGCGTGTCGTGCCTGCCGACGTTGTTCGGCGAAAAGGTCGTCATGCGTATTTTGGACGGAGGCAAGCTGCAGCTCGACCTCACGAAGCTGGGCTTTTCGCCCGAGTCGCTCACCCGATTCGACGCCGCCATCAAGAAACCGTGGGGCATGGTGCTCGTGACCGGCCCGACCGGCAGCGGTAAGACGAACACGCTCTACTCCGCGATCTCGCAACTTAACCAGCCCGGCGTGAACATCATGACCGCCGAGGACCCGGTCGAGTTCAATCTGCAGGGCGTCAACCAGGTTCTCGTGCGCGAGAGCATCGGCCTGAACTTTGCGGCCGTGCTGCGATCGTTTCTGCGGCAGGACCCCAACATCATTCTGGTCGGCGAGATCCGCGACGGCGAAACGGCCTCGATTGGCGTCAAAGCCGCGCTCACGGGCCACCTCGTGCTCTCGACGCTGCACACCAACGACGCGCCGAGCAGCATCAACCGTCTCGTGAACATGGGCATCGAGCCCTTTCTCGTCGCCAACTCGGTGAACCTCATCGTCGCGCAGCGCCTCGTGCGGCGAATCTGCGAGCAGTGCAAGCAGCCGGCGAAGATCCCGATGGCCAGGCTGATTGAAGCCGGCTGGGATGGGTCGACCGACGGCAGTCACGTGACCGGTGCGCAGGGCCGCGGCTGCGATCGCTGCAGCGGCACGGGCTACAAGGGCCGCGTCGGGTTGTTCGAGGTCATGGAGATGAGCGAAGCGCTTCGCGAAATGGTGATCGCGAATGCCTCCGTCATCGACTTGAAGAAGACGGCCATGGCCGAGGGCATGACGCCGCTGCGCCAGGCCGGCTTGCGAAAAGTTGCGGAAGGCATGACCACGATCGAGGAAGTGGTCCGGGAGACGATCTGATGACATTGCCTGATTTGCTGAAGGCGACGCTCGAAATGAAAGGCTCGGACCTCCATTTGTCGATCGGGTGTCCGCCGCAGGTTCGCGTGGATGGCGAGCTCGTCCGCCTCAAGGAAGCCGATCTGACGCCCGAGCTGACGAAGGCGCTCGCGTACAGCGTGCTCACCGACGCGCAGAAGAAGAAGTTCGAGGAGACGTGGGAACTGGACCTCGCGTTCGGTCTGCGTGGCGTCGGACGCTTCCGCTGCAACGTGTTCAACCAGAAGGGCGCCGTCGGCGCCGTCTACCGGTTGATTCCCGAACGCATCCGCGCCCTCGACGAGCTCGGCTTGCCGCCGGTGCTCGGCGAGCTGGCCGACCGGCCGCGCGGCCTGGTGCTCGTGACCGGCCCGACCGGCTCCGGTAAGTCGACCACGCTCGCCGCGATGATCGACCGGATCAACCTGACGCGGCACGCGCACATCCTCACGATTGAGGACCCGATCGAATACCTGCACCAGCACAAGACCGCGCTCGTCAATCAGCGCGAGCTGCACGCCGACACGCAGAGCTTCACGATGGCGTTGCGCGCCGCACTCCGCGAGGACCCGGACGTCGTGCTCGTCGGCGAAATGCGCGACCTCGAGACGATGGAAGCCGCGATGAAACTCGCGGAAACCGGTCACCTGACGATGGCCACGCTGCACACGAACTCGGCGGCGCAGACCATCACGCGTATCGTCGACGCGTTTCCCGCGCACCAGCAGGCGCAGATCCGCACGCAGCTCTCGCTCGTGCTCGAAGGCATCGTCTGTCAGGCGCTGTTGCCGAAGTCGGGCGGGTCGGGCCGCGTGGCGGCGCTCGAGATTCTCGTCGCCAACCCGGCCATCCGCAACCTGATCCGCGACGACAAGATTCACCAGATCTACGGCACGATGCAGACCGGCCAGGAAAAATTCGGGATGCAGACGATGAACCAGGCGCTCGCGCGCCTGGTGGAGAAGCGCCTCGTCACGCGCGACACTGCGTTCGCGACGTCGTCCAACCGCGACGAGCTCATCACGATTCTCGAACGGGGGGCGGGCGCAGGGTCGCCCGCGGTGGCGGGCGCTCGTCCGCGCCCACCGATGCAGCAGGGGGTCCTTAAATGACTACGTATGCCTGGGTCGGAAAGACGCGCGCCGGTCAGATCGTCAGCGGCGAGCGTCAAGCACAATCAGGCGACGCGCTGACGGCGGCGCTCCGCCGCGAGCAGATCACCGTCACCAGAGTGAGCGAGGCGCCGAAGAAGGAAGAGAAGTTCCGGCGCGTGCCCGATCGGAACCTGGCGGTGTTCACGCGCCAGTTCTCGGTCATGATCGACGCCGGTCTGCCGCTCGTCCAGTGTCTCGAGCTGCTCGGCAAGGAAGAGCCGGACAAGCGCCTGGCGTCCGCGATCGACTACACGCGCACCGACGTCGAAGCCGGCGCGACGCTCGCCGACTCGATGAAGAAGCGCGACTACGCGTTCGACGCGCTCTACACGCACATGATCGCCGCCGGTGAGGCTGGCGGTATTCTCGACGTCATCCTCAAGCGCCTGGCGATCTTCATCGAGAAGCAGGCCAAGCTGAAGTCGCAGGTCAAGTCGGCGATGATCTACCCGATCACCGTCCTCTCGATCGCGTTCATCGTCGTGATCATTATTCTCTGGAAGGTCATTCCGACGTTCACGGCGCTCTTCGAAGGCCTCGGCGCGAAATTGCCGCTCGCGACGCGCGTGGTCATCTACGCCAGCCAGAAGACGATCGTCGGCATGCCGTTCGCGATCGCTGGCGGCTTCATCTTCGGATACATGTTCCGCCGGTACTACAAGACGGAGGCCGGCCGCGATCGCGTGGACCGGTACCTGCTGAAGGCGCCGCTTATTGGCAAGATCCTCAGAAAGATCGCGGTCGCGCGGTTCTGCCGCACGCTGGCGACGCTCCTGAGCTCGGGCGTCCCGATTCTCGACGGCCTCGACATCACAGCCAAGACCTCGGGCAACGCGATCATCGAAAAGGCGATCAACGGCGTCCGCGCGAAGATCGAGCGCGGCGAGACGATCGCCGGACCGTTGCGCGCGACGGGCGTCTTTCCGCCCATGGTGGGCCAGATGATTGGCGCCGGCGAGAGCACGGGCGCCCTCGATACGATGCTTGCCAAGATCGCCGACTTCTACGAGGAAGAAGTCGACGTCGCGATCGCCGGCTTGCTGACGATCCTGGAGCCGATGCTGATCTGTGTGCTTGGCGTCATCGTCGGAGGTATCGTCATCTCGATGTATCTGCCGATGTTCGACCTGATCAGCCAGCTTTCGTCACACTGACGAATCTGGAGACTAAACCGCGGCTGGGGCTGTCAAAAGTGTCGAGTGGGCCGGCGGTTCCTGTCGGGCGTCCCCCAGGCCCCCGGGAATAGAGGAGATTGGTTCTACCTGTAAGTTATTGATTAGTTGATAGTTAGATGCGATCACAGGAGCGGCATCCGAGTTGGTATTCGGGTTGCTTTGTAAGGCTCCGGCGGCAGTGCCGAAACTCGGGTTCCAGGTGCGCTAACTCCCTGGCGGCGTGACCGCGATGTGGCTTGGTTGAGTGAGTGTCACTTTGAGGAGAACAACTGATTATGAGAGGCAAAGCTGAGCAGGGTTTTACGTTGATCGAGCTGCTGATCGTCGTGGCGATCATCAGCATCATCGCGGCGATCGCGGTGCCGGGGCTTCTGCGTGCCCGTATGACGGGTAACGAGACGTCGGCCATTGCGTCGCTGAAGGTCACGACGTCGTCGCAGGTCGCCTATTCCGCGTCGTGCGGACAGGGCGGTTACGCGTCGAGCTACGGCGTGCTGGGCACGCCGCCGCCAAACACGACCGAGGCGTTCATTTCGCAGGACCTCGGCGATCCGAACAACCAGCCGCCGAAGAAGAGCGGATATAACTTCGTGCTCCAGGCCGACCAGAACTCCCAGGCCGGTCCGGCGGATTGCAACACCACGCCCACCATCACGGCGTGGTACGCGTCCGGTATGCCCCAGACGTTCGGCACGACGGGCACCCGTTCGTTCGCGGTGAACGCCGGCAACACGATCTGGCAGAACAACACGGCCAACGCTCCGCAGTCGCCCTTCGCGACGGCGAACGGCGATACGCCGATCCAGTAGCTGCCGCTACTTACTCGCCTTCGAGGTCTCGCGGTCCGGGAGGTCCTCCTCCCGGGCTTCGGGGCCTCGAAGTTTGTACAAAGGACATCGTCGTCCGGGGTCCGGGGTCCTGGGTCCGAGGTCCGTCGTCGTCCGGAGTTCCAGGTCCGAGGTCCGCGGCACGGCCCAAGTTTGTGCAAGAGACATCGTCGTCCGGGGTCCTGGGTCCTTGGTCCGAGGTCCGTCGTCGTCCGAAGTTCCAGGTCCGAGGTTCGCGGCACGGTGTCCTGACGACGGACCCCGGACTTCGGACCAAGGACGACGACGGACCCTCGGACCCCGGACCTCGGACTCAGGACGACGACGGACCCTCGGACCCCGGACCTCGGACTCAGGACGACGACGGACTCCGGACCCCGGACCTCGGACCCAGGACGACGACGGACTCCGGACCCCGGACCTCGGACTCAGGACGACGAAAGACGTGAGCCCTTATACTTGTGATTTATGACCCCTCGCGCCAGATGGATCGTGTTGGCTTTTGCCGTCGTGGGGTTCGTCTTTGCGACGGCCTCGGCGTGGGTGCACTACCGCGTCCTGACCGACCCGTCCTACATCAGCCCGTGTGACCTCGGCGCGCATTTCAATTGCACCCAGGTGTATCTGAGCCGGTTCGGGAGTGTGCGCGGCGTGCCGGTGGCGCTCGGCGGCGTCATCTGGTTTGCGCTCGTCGCGCTACTCGCCGCGTTTGCGAATCCGCAGGCGAAAGACGGCGCGGCCTCGTCCGGGGCGTACATCTTCGCGCTGGCGACGATTGGCCTCGCGACGATTCTTTATCTCGGCTACGCGTCCTTTTTCATTTTGAAATCCGGCTGCGTATTGTGCATGGGCACTTACGTCTGCGTGATTGGCATCTTCGTCACTTCGGGACTCCAGGCGTCGACGACGTTCAGCGGATTGCCGGGACGGTTGATGCGCGACCTGCGCGCGGCAATGTCGAAGCCTATCTTCTTGACGGTCGCGTTGCTCTACATCGCGGGCGCGGCCTCGGCCGTGGCCTTCTTCCCGCGCGAAGGGCAGCAACCGGCGCCGGCGGCCCCGCCGCCGGTGTCCCAGGACATCGAGCAGAGGTTCGCTGACGCCTGGTGGCAGCAGCCGCGGGTCGACTTGGGGGTTCCGGCCGACGGCGCCAAGGTCGTGGTGGTCAAATTCAACGACTGGCTATGCCCGGCCTGCAAAGCGGCCGAAATGATGTACAAGCCGATTTTCGAGAAATATCAGAAGGACAACCCTGGTGCGGTGAAGTACGTGGTGAAGGACTGGCCGTGGAATGCGGAGTGCAACTTCAACATCGCCAACAGCATCCACGGCCACGAGGGATCGTGCGCGGCCGCAGCCGCCGTGCGCATGGCCAAGGACATGGGCAAGGGCCAGGCGATGATTGATTGGCTGTTTGCCAACCAGGAGCACCTCGATGAGCTGGGCCTGACCAACGGACCGGCGGCGGCGACCGTCAAGCAGGGCGCCGTCGACGTGCTCGGCATCAAGGACTGGGACGCACAGTACGCGCGCAAGCTGCCGGAGATTCGCCGTGATGTGGCGGACGGCGGCGCGCTCAAAGTGAATTCCACGCCGACCTTCTTCATCAACGGTGTGCGCGCAATGGACGGGCAGAACAACCCTCTGCCGGCGCAGTACTTCGATCTCGCCCTGAAGCTGGAGATCGCGAAGAACGCCGCCAAATAGCTGCATGGCGACGGTTGTCCGAACCGATCACCTCACGAAAGATTTTCCCACTGGGTTCTGGCGCCCCCGGCCGCACCGGGCGTTGGACGCGCTGTCTTTTGATATTCCATCCGGCGGGGTCTACGGGCTGCTCGGCCCGAACGGCGCCGGCAAATCGACGACGCTGAAGCTGCTCGTCGGCCTCTTGTGGCCGACGTCGGGCTCGGCGGAGATTCTGGGCCGGCCGCCCGGCGACGCACACGCGCACCAGCGGCTCGGCTTTCTCCCGGAGAATCCGACCTTTTACGACCATCTCACCGCGGTCGAGCTGCTCGTCTACTTCGCCGGGCTCTTCGGCCTTCGCGGCGCGGATGCGCGGCAACGCGCCGCGCGCGTGCTCGATCTGGTCGGCCTCGACGAGGCCTCGCGGCGCCGGCCGCTGCGGCAGTACTCGAAAGGCATGGTGCAGCGCGTCGGTCTCGCACAGGCGCTCGTGAACGATCCGGAGTTCGTGATGCTGGACGAGCCGATGTCGGGCCTCGATCCGGTCGGGCGCCGCGAGATCCGCGATCTGATTCTGAGGCTTCGTGACGAAGGGCGCACCGTGCTCTTCAGCTCGCACATTCTTTCGGATGCTGAGCTCTTATGCAGCCGCGTCGGCATCATCGCGCGCGGCCGTCTGGTCGCGACGGGCTCGGTCGCCGAACTGGCGTCGGCAGGCGAGCGCGGCCAGGGGTTTGAGGTCGTCGTCTCGGCGCTGCCCCCAGGTACGGTCGAGCGGTTCGGCCCGCGAGTGCGACGCGCCACGGCGATCGCCGATGGCCGCTACAGTCTCGAGCTTGCCGCCGACGTGCGTCCCGAGCCGATCGTCGCGGAGCTCGCGGCGGTGGGCGCGGCGCTCGTCTCGGTCGCGCCGATCCGCACGACGCTCGAGGACGTGTTTCTCAAGGCGCTTGGGGCTCCGGCGGACCCCGGACCGCGGACCTCGGACCCCGGACGATCATGACGCTGCGCCGAATCGGAATCGTCGCGCTCCATGTCTTCAAGGAGACAGTGCGCGATCGCGTGCTCTACGCGATCGCCGCGTTTGCGCTGCTGCTCGTCGCGGCCTCGGTGCTGATCGGTCAGATCACGGCCGGCCAGGACGTGAAGATCATCAAGGACCTGGGGCTTGCGACCATCGAGCTCGCCGGCATCCTGATGACCGTGTTCATTGGCGTCGGCCTCGTCGCGCGCGAGATCGAGCGTCGCAGCGTGTTCAGCCTGCTCGCCAAACCGCTCCCGCGCTGGGAGTTTGTCGTCGGCAAGTATGCCGGCCTGGTGCTGACCGTCGCGGTGAATATCTCGGCGATGACGATCGCGCTCTATCTGATGCTCGCGTGGATGAGCTGGACGTCGCCGATCAACGTCCAGCGATCGTGGGACGCGCCGGCCGTCGATTCGCGGCTGCTGATTTCCGTGCTGCTGATCTTTGCGGAGATGGCGTTGCTCACGGCGATCGCGCTGTTCTTCTCGACGTTCTCGTCGAGCGCGCTGTGGTCGGTCGTCTTCACGCTCGGATTTTTCGTCGCCGGACTCGAGAGCGAGGACCTCCGAAATTTCGGGAACATCGTCGACGCGCCGTTCATGGCGCATATCGTGTCGGCGATCGGCTGGGTCGTCCCGGCGTTTTCCGCCTTTGATGTGAAGGTCCAGGTCGTGCACGGCATTCACGTGCCGGCCGGCTACGTTCTGCACACGCTCCTCTACGCAGCGCTCTACATCGTCGTCGCGATTGCCGGGGCGATTGGCGTGTTCTCGCGGCGGGAATTCAAATGAGCGCGCGCCTTCGCACGATCGTCGTGCTCGGCGTGGTGGCAATCGGCCTCGCGCTCTCGGCGTTCACGCTGCACGCTCGCGACGAGAAGTACACGCTGCCGGGAACGGCCGAGAACCTGATGTACCTGCGCTCGGGCGCGACGGCGTCCCGCGTGATGCTGTCGTTCAAGGCGATTGCGGCGGATGTCTACTGGATCCGGGCGATTCAGCACTACGGCCGCGAGCGCAAGACGGGCGGCCATTTCGATCTCCTCCAGCCGCTGCTCGATTTGACGACGACGCTGGATCCGCGATTCAACATCGCGTACCGGTTCGGCGCGATCTTTCTCTCGATGGAGGCGCCCAACGGTCCCGGCCGCGCGGATCAGGCGATCGCGCTCCTCAAGAAAGGCCTCGACGCCAACCCCGCGCGCTGGCAGTACGCGCACGACATCGGGTTCATCTACTACTGGTACACGAGCGACAAGGTCTCGGCCGCGCAATGGTTCGAGCAGGCGGCCAGGATGCCCGGTGCGCCCAGCTGGATCCGGCCGTTGGCGGCGACGACGCTCGTCGAGGGAGGCGACCGGGCAGGCGCGCGCGCGATGTTGAGCGAGCTGCGCACCTCGGAAGAAAAGTACGTCCGCGATGCCGCCGAACGCAGCCTCTCGCAGCTCAAGGCGCTCGACGATCTCGACGCGCTCAGCGCGCTGATTACGCAATATGCCGCGCACAATAACGGCGCGTACCCGGCGAGCATGATCGATCTGATGCACGCCTCGGGCTACGCGCAGATTCCGATCGATCCCGCGCGCGTCCCGTACGTCTACGATCCGGTGTCGCACACGGCGTCGCTTTCGCCTCAGTCGCCGCTCAACCCGATGCCGAAGGGATTCCGGCCCAAGTGATCCTCCCGCCGCTGCTGATCGTCTTCGTGTTCGGCTTGATGCTCGGCAGTTTCTTCAATGTCTGTATCGCGCGGCTGCCGGCTGGCGAATCGGTCGTCTCGCCGCCCTCGCACTGCCCGAAGTGCCAGGCGCCGATTCAGTGGTACGACAACATCCCGGTTGTGAGCTATTTGGTGCTCGGCGCCAAATGCCGCGCATGCCGCGCGCCGATCAGCATTCGGTATCCGATCGTCGAGCTCGTGACCGCGCTCGCGTTCGTCGCGCAGGCCGCGATGTTTCTCGACCAGCCGGTGCTCTTCGCGTCGCGGCTCGTGTTCACGTCGATGCTGATCATTCTCTTCGGCACCGACTACGACACGCAGCGCTTGCCTAACGTGATCACGTTGCCGGGGATCGTTGTCGGCGTGATCTTCAGCGTGTTCGCGCCGCCAGGCATCGTCTCGAGTCTCATCGGCGCGGCGGTCGGCGCGGGGATTCTGCAGCTCGTGCGCTGGGTGTGGCGGCGATGGCGTGGCGTCGACGGCATGGGCTTCGGCGACGTGAAGATGCTCGCCGCGATCGGCGCCTTTCTCGGCTGGCGCCAGGTTTGGGTGGTGTTGTTTCTTGCGAGCTTCACCGGCGCGATCGTCGGCATCGCGCTCTCGCTCGGCCGCGGCCGCTCGCTGCAGACGCGCTTGCCGTTCGG
>CAYQRM010000134.1:0-38778 GCA_964419785.1 uncultured Solibacteraceae bacterium
GGAACATGTACGAGCCCGTCAGCTTGAACAGGTGACGACGCCCGCCGTTCTCGCCCGCGCTGTTGATGAGCGAGTTCGGCGACGCGATGCTCAGCGTGTCTGTCGTCGTGTGCGAGTAGGTGTACCCGGTCACGAGCGAGAAGCCGTTGGCATAGCGCTTGGTGACGGTCAATTCCAGACCGTTGTAGTACGTCGACAGTCGATCGTCGTTTACGGTCTTGGTCGTGATCGTCACGCCCGGATTCAGGCTATACGCCGTAATCGGACGGTCGTCAGCTGTCCCGAGGACGCCGTCTGGCCCTGGATCGGTGAGATTAACCGGCGTGTAGGCGGTCGGCCACGAATCGACGCCACCCGTGTCCACGGTGCCCTGCGGATTGTGGTCGCGACGGTGGATATAGGTCGCACTGCCGCGGACGCCCGCCCAGATCTCCTTGTCGATACCCACGGTGGTTTCCGTGCGGTAGGTGCGGAGGAGGGTCGGGTCGAACGGGTTCGGGTTCGGGATCGTCGTCGAGCGCAGCGAACCGAACTCGCCGCCAACATACTGCGTGCCGTTCCAGACAGCGTTGCCCGGCTGGAAGACGGCATCACCATTCAGGTCGTTCCAGTTGTAGTTCTGCGAGACGGTGCCGTTCGGATTCGGGCCCGGCGTGCCGGTGCCGATCTGGTCGTAGTACTCGCCCCAGGACGCCTTCAGGATGGTCTTGCCCTGACCCGTCAGGTCGTAGATGCCGCTCACGCGCGGCGCCCAGTTCTTCCAGAGCGGCGAGTTGTTCACCGGCGCGAACGTGTCCGGCACGGTGTAGCTGGTCAACGTCTGGCCCGTGGCGTTGATCTTCACGTTCAGGCCGTTGATGACCATGCCGGTCGGGAAGTAGAAGCTCGACGGATGCGTTTGCGCCGGAATGCTGCCGTTGACGCGCTCCCAGCGGATGCCGCCGATCACGTTCAACCGGCCGATCGAGTACGAGTCTTGGCCGTAGATCGCGGTGTTGTTGACCGCGCGCTTGACGAACAGCGGTGTGTTGAAGATGGTGATCTGCGACGGCACCATCAGGTTGGCCGCGTTCACCGCGCCGGTGTCCGACACGTTGTCGACGCGATCGGTCTCGACGTCCTCCGGCGTGAACGCGTTGTCATAGCCAAGCTTGAACTCGTGCCGGCCGCCCAGCAGTTGGGGGATGAAGTACTGCCAGTTGGAGGTGAACTGAATCCGGCGGCGGAACATGATCGGCTGCGAGGTCGCGTTGCGATACAGGATGCCCGTCACGCTGTCGGTGATCGGCTGCTGGCCCGTCTTCTGATACAGCGGGAAGTGCACGTTGTTGTAGCTGAGGTTCGTGTTGGCGAAAAGTCGATCGCTCACGACCCAGTTCCACAGGATCTGCGCGGTGTTGTCGATGTCGTATTCCTTGAACGCGGAGTCCTGAGTGGTGCCGTTGCTCGCGCCGCGGTTCGGTTTGTCGTACCGCTGCTTCTGGAGGTACGCGTCAAACCGGTGGCTCGGGTTCATCTGATACGTGAACTTGCCCGCGCCGGTGAGGATGTCCGTCGTGTCCTCATCGCTCGTCCCGAGCAGCGACGTCGGCACGTTGGTCGGGGCGACAACCGGGAACCCGGGCACGCGCACGTGCGTCGGTTGGAAGTTGATCGACCCGAAGTAGAACAGCTTGTTCTTGATCGCCGGACCGCCGGCCTGAAAGTTCGTGTTCGTGATGTAGTCCACGGCGTTGGCGTTCGGGCGGAAGCCCTGGCCTTTCAGCGTCGGGTCGATGTTGTCCCACTGCGTCTTATCGCCCTGGTACGTGTACAGGCCCAGGCCGCTGAACACGTTCGTGCCGCTCTTGCTCACGAGGTTGACGACGACGCCCGAGGTGCCCATCGAGATGTCCTGCGATCCGGTCGAGACCTGGATGTTCTCGAACGAGTTCGGATCGTAGTAGTTCATCGAGAACCCGATCGCGGCCGGGTCGCCGACGTTCGAGCCGTTGATGAGCTGGACGTTCTGCGAGTTCGGCGTGCCGCGCGCCGTAAATGCGCGCTGCAGACCGGCCTGGTTGCCGCCGACGTCCGGCGAGTCGAAGATCAGGCCCGGCACCTTGTACTCGAGGATGTTCCAGATGTCCTTGCCACCCGGTGTGTTCTCGAGCAAGTTCTTGTCGAGGTTGACGTTGACCGTCGTGCTCTTGGTGTCGACGACCGGCGACTCGCCCTTGACGGTCAGCTCTTCATTCACCGTGCTGACCTTCATCGTGAATTCGAGCGTAATCGTCTGACTCTGAAGGAGGGTGACGTTCTCACGCGAGATCGTCTGGAAACCTTGCAACGACACCTTCACGACATACGTGCCGACCGGGACGAACGGCGAGCGATAGTTTCCGGCTGAGTCGGTGACGCCGGTAATCGCCGACGGGAGCACCGGCGCAGTGATGTTGACTGTCGCGCCGGGGACTGCGGCGCCTTGTTCGTCTGTGGTTTTGACGAAGATACTGCCGTTCTGAATCTGCGCCCAAGCCGGGGCGCAGAAGGCCAGAGACAGCACGAGCAGGATCCCAACGAGACCCAGCTTGCGAACCATAGGTTGTGCTTCCCCCACGCAGTGTGACCACTGCAAACGCAAACACCCGGCGGCACGCGCCGCCGGACTGCTGCTGAGGAGGGAGGATAGGCGCTTCCGGGTTTGCCCGCAAGGGGAGTGGGACAGGGTGTGAGTCCCGCGGGACGATGACGCGAACATCGGGTTCGGCCCGGATTCATTGAGCGAATCCGCACGCCGCGCCCGATTTCGGTCAGTGAACCGTTCGCGTCTTTCTACTGAGGTAATCCATGAGCACGTACTGCCCCAGGGTGTAGGGGGTCGTGAAGTAGGCCTTGCCCCGGCAGATCCTCGCGACGCGGCGCACGAACGCGACCAGGTCGTAGTCGCGCGCGAGCATGAACGTATTGATCATCACGCCCGCGCGCCGGCAGGCGGCGACCTCGGCGAACGTCTCCCGCAGCACGAACGGATCGAGACCGAACGCGTTCCGATAGATGCGTCCGTCGGGGCGCGTCACGGCCGACGGTTTGCCGTCGGTGATCATGATGATCTGTCGCATGTCCTTCCGCTGGCGATCGAGCACGCGGCGCGCGAGGCGCAAGCCTTCGCGCGTGTTCGTGTAATACGGCCCCACGCGCACGCGGCCGAGCTGGCTGAGCGGCACTTCTTCGGCCGAGTCGTGAAAGAGCACGGCCGAGAGCGCGTCGCCCGGATACTGGTGGCGGATGAGATTGGCGAGCGCGAGCGCCACGCGTTTGGCCGGCGTGAAGCGATCCTCGCCGTAGAGCACCATGCTGTGGCTGCAGTCGAGCATGAGCACCGTCGCGCACGAGCTTTGATAGTCGCCCTGCGCGACCATCAAGTCCGCGTAGTCGATGGCCAGTCCGGCTGCGACGTTCGTGTGACGCGCCGCGTCATCGGTGCGCGGCGCGCGATCGCGCGCCCGTTGCTCGTCACTCTGTCGTCGCACGGCGTTGAGGATCGTCGCCGCGGCGTCGAGGTTCATCGTGTCGCCGAATTCGTAGGGCCGCGGCGGGCCGCCGGCTTCGACGCCCGTCGCGAGCTCGCGCGTGTCATGCCGGCCCGCGCTGCTGCGGCCGAGCGACCCGAGCAGATCGCGCAGCGCGCGATAGCCGAGAAAATCGAGCGCCTTGTCGGTGACTTCGAAGCGCGCCTGGCCCGGTGTCTTCGCGCTGCCCGGCCCGAGGCCCTGCGATTTCGGCTGGCCGGCCATCGAGACGTAGCCCTGCTCGGTCAGCCGCTCGATGATGCGCTGAATGAGCGTCTCGAGCGCATCACGATCGTGCTGGTCGTCCTGACCTTCGGATCGATCCGACATCAGCTGATTCAGCATTTCTTCAGACAGCACACCGCCGTTCAAGAGCGCGTCGAGAATCGCATCGTGCAGCGCCTGCATCGTGCGGTCATCGTCGCTCTGCGGATCCCAGGGGTTGTCGAATCCGCTCGAGAGCAGCAGATCGGAGAGCCGCGAGACGAGCGATTCGAGATCGATGCCGTCGAGGGCGTCTTCGACGAATTTCGAATATCGGTATTTCATAGCGACATCAGCGAAGTCCCTGGACTTGTCAGTTGAAGTACTTCTTCTTCCCCTTCACTGGCGCTTCGTCCTCCATCAACTCCTCAAGTGACGGCTCTCGTCGTTGCGGCCGGGGCGTGCTGCCAGGGACGGCCTGCATGCGGCCCTCGTCGGTGCGGCTGATTTTCTTCAACGCGCACAAGCCCTCGAGCACGAAGTCCGCAGCGGCGGCGCGAAGGGGTTCGCTCGCATGCGGCGAGACGCCAATGGCCGCGGCGACGCGATCGAGACCATCCACAGCGTCGACGCCGCCGAGCAAGCGTGACGCCGACGCGGTGTCGGAAAGCTCGATGCTGCCGCCGCGCTCGAACCAGCTGACGATCGGTCGCGTATCGGCTTGCGTCGCGTAGCCGTCGAAGACGGTCGCAATCGCCGCACGCACGAGCTCGCGCGCGACTTCCTCCGCGCCCTTGAGCTCGCCTTCGTACTCGAGCTCGATCTTGCCGGTCAGTGCGGGCAGCGCGGCATAGAGATCGCTCACGCGCGGCACGGCGACCGGCTCGCTGTTTTCGAGGGCGCGCCGCTCCGCGTTCGACACGACGTGCTCGAGCGTCGTGATCGGCAACCGCTGGCTCACACCCGACCGTTTGTCGACTTTCTGATCGGCACGCGCGTGGATCGCGATTTCCTCGACGACCTCGCGCACGAACTGCGGAACTTCGACCGGCACGCCGCCGCGGCGCTGATCCGTCCAGGCCTCCTGCGCGGTGATCGCGAGCGCGTCCTGCCGCGTCTTCGGGTAGTGCGTGCGGATCTCCGAGCCGATGCGGTCCTTGAGCGGCGTGATGATCTTGCCGCGCGCCGTGTAGTCCTCGGGATTCGCCGAGAAGACCAGCAGCACGTCGAGCCGCAGGCGGACCGGATAGCCTTTGATCTGGACGTCGCCCTCCTGAAGGATGTTGAACAATCCGACCTGCACTTTGCTCGCGAGATCGGGCAGCTCGTTGATCGCGAAGATGCCACGATGCGCGCGCGGCAGCAGGCCGTAGTGCATCGTCAGCTCGTCGCCCAGCTCGCGCGAGGCGCGCGCGGCCTTAATCGGGTCGAGGTCGCCGATCATGTCGGCGATGGTCACGTCCGGCGTCGCGAGTTTCTCGACGTACCGGCGATCGCGCGGGAGCCACGCGACCGGGAGCGCGTCGCCTTCGACCGCCACGCGCTCGCGACACGCGGCGCAGAGCGGCGCGAGCGGATCGTCATGAATCTCGCAGCCGGGCACGACGGGAATGTGCTCGTCGAGGAGCTCCGTGATCGCACGGAGCAGACGCGTCTTCGCCTGCCCGCGCAGGCCGAGGAGGATGAAGTTGTGCTTCGCGAGCACGGCGTTGATGATTTGCGGCATCACGGTGTCGTCGTAGCCGATGATGCCGGGGAAGCGCGCGTCGCCGCGCCGCAGCTTCGCGATGAGATTCTCGCGGATTTCGTCTTTGATGGATCGATGGGGCACGGTACCGGCGGCCACCGCCGCGCGCAGCGCACCCAGGGTGTTCGGTAGAGCCATTCCTCAATACTATTGGAGATTGCTGATTGGCGATGGCAGATTCGACGCGCGCGCTTGTCTCGCTCGCACATCCGATCGCGATCGCCCATCGAGGCGGCGCGAAGTTGCGCCCCGAGAACTCACCCGCGGCGTTCGATCACGCGGTGAGCCTCGGGGTGACGGCCTGTGAGTGCGACGTCCACCTCTCGAGCGACGGCGAAGTCGTCGTGATTCACGATGCGACGCTTGATCGAACGACCAATGCGACAGGACCGGTGTCGGCTCGGACCGCGCGCGAGCTCGCGGACCTCGGCGTGCCGCGCCTGGCCGAGCTGCTGGACCGGCATCGCGGCGTCGAGTGGATCGTCGAGATCAAAGGCGCGCGGCCGGACCTCGCTGAGCGGACCGTCGGCGTCCTGCGCGACCTCGACGCGATCGATCGCGTCATCGTCGGCTCGTTCAGCCAACGCTCGCTCGACGCCGTGCGTCAGATCGCGCCGAAGGTGGCGACCGGCGCGTCGAGTCGCGAGGCGCACGCGGCCGCCCGCCGGGCGCTGTTCAGGCTGCCGTGGGGCCGCCGGCCGTTTCAGGCGCTCCAGGTCCCATTCCGCGTTCGCGGGCGCGAGGTATTCGGCGAGTCGTTCGTCCGACAGGCCCGTCGCGCGTCGGTTCCTCTGCACGTCTGGGTCGTCGACGAGCCGAGCGACATGCGCCGATTGCTGTCGTGGGGCGTGACCGGCCTCATCAGCGATCGTCCCGACATCGCCTTGCGCGAGATCAGCGCGCGAGGAGCGCCCGAATCTCGGCCTCGATGAACCGCGCGTCGCTGGGGTTGGCTCCGCCGCCGGCCGCATGGCCCCAGAGCGACGGAATAACCCGAAACTGCGCGCCCGGAACCGTCATGGCGTCGCAGACCGCCCCGCACCGGCGGCGCGTCGTAGTCGCCGTCGCGCCACGCGGCGTCCGTGGTCAATGCGGTCTCGAGGCTGTCGAGAAACACCGCGTTGTCCGGCGTCGTCTTCGCCGTGCCGCAGAACGGCGCGATGCGCTCGACGAGATCGGGATGGCTCGCGGCCCACTGAAACGTCTGTTGCGCGCCCATCGAGAAGCCGATCACGAGTGCCGAGCTGGTCGAGGACGACGATGAAGTGCGTCGACGGATCGAGCGCGCGCCCTCGTCCGATGATCCACTCGACGTCGTTGTGCTGCGCGCCGAACTGCGTCGGATACAGGACGGCGTTCGTCTTGTCGGCGTTGAGCTGGCCGTGCGTCCTGTACGCGATCTTTGCCGAGCGAAGCAGCGCCCCCGACTCGAGCGGCAGGTCGCCCAGCTCAAACACACCATCGACCGACTCGATTTCTGAGGTCATCGCGCGGGCATTGTATGTGCAGCCGTCCGCACGCGCACCGCACCAAAAGCACCCAGCTCCGAGCACCTGGCACTCAGCATCTCGACCGGTTAGACTTCCGCTCGGATGGCGGAGGGTCTTGGCATGCGACGCACGAATCGTCTGATCGCTTTCGGAGGCGCAGTAGCAATCGGAGTGACCGGCTGGCTGGGCGCCGGTCTTGTGGCCCAGGGCGGCGCGGCGGGGCAGGGCCGTGGCGCGGCGCCCGCGCAGGCCAACGCTGACGATCCGGTGCGGATTCTCGTCGCGAAGCTCCAGCTCGCGAATTACAAAGCCACCATCAAAGGGCTCACGAACTTCGGCGATCGGCGCGAGGGCACCAAGCGAAATCAGGACGCCGTCGATTGGATCGAAGCGCAGCTCAAGAGTTACGGCTACACGAACACGGCGCGCGTGAAGTACGACTTCCCGGCCGCGACGCGCGGCTGCGGTCCGAGCGTTCCTGCTCCAGCCGCGCCGGCAGCCGGCGCAGGTGCCGCCGGTCGCGCGGGCAACGCCGGTCGTGCCGGTGGAGGAGCCGCGGCTGCGGGCCAGGGTCGCGGAGGTGGCGCGGCCGATCCAGGCGCCGGACGGCCAACACCAACCGGCGGCGACGTCGGGCGCGGACGCGCCGGGCAGGGCGGCAGTACGTCCTTCGGCTACACGGCGCGCACGGGCGTGAACTGCGATCCGATGCTCCAGCCCGATGCAACAATCCGCGAGCTCGATTCGCAGCCCGTCGTCGCGCAGTGGGCCGAAAGCGTGTACTGCACGAAGGTCGGCACCACGCATCCGGAAGAGATGTACATCGTCGGCGGCCACATGGACGGGCACGGCTACAACCAGGCCGCGAACGACGATGGCTCGGGCACGGCGGTGGTGATGGAGATGGCGCGGGCGTTTGCGTCGCCGGACGTCGTGACCGAGCGGTCGATCCGCTTCGTGCTGTGGAACGGCGAGGAGGGCGGCCTGCGCGGTGCGCGCGCCTACGTTGCGCAGCGCCAGGCGCTCCAGGGCAAAGAGGAGCCGGCCGGATCGGGCAAGTACCCCGAGCCGAAGTGGCTCGGCATGATCCAGCACGACATGATGATGTGGGACCACGGCATGCCGCGCGCCGACGGCACCGTCAGCCCGGACCAACGGCCCGAGGCCGATGTGAACATCGAGTTCCAGTCGGAGTCGAAGATGGTCGACGCGTCGATGAAGTTTGCGTTCTTCATCAAGAGCGCGAACGAGAAATACGCGACCGACTATCCCGCGCAGGTCGGCCCGCACATGACCAACACCGACTCCGATCCCTTCAAGGATCTCGTTCAGACGGTCAGCCTGCGCGAGAACGAGCGCGGCGCGCAGATCGGCTCCGGCTGGGATCCGAACTGGCACCAGCCGAGCGACGTCTTCACGACTTACAACGACAACGACTTCCGTCTCGGTCTGAACGCCGCGCAGACGACGCTGGCGGCGATTGCGCAGCTGACCGGGGCGACGATTCATCGATGAACGGCGAACGGCGAACGGCGATCGAAGGGCTATCGATGATCGGGTGAACGGCGCGGGACATCGATAGGTCGAATCGGCGACCGATCCATTGGGGATCGATCCGATCGCCCGATCGTCGATAGCCCGATCCGCTCGTCGATCATCGATTGCCCTTCGATCGCCGTTCGCCGTTCATCGATCGCCGATGAGCAACGTTCTCGCCGTCGTGAAGTTCGGCTCAATGTCCACTGGCACGTCGGTGAGCTGATCGACGATTTTCTTGATCTCCGGGCGCACGACGACCATCTTGTCGAGCAGTGCTTTCGCGGCCGCGTAGTCGCCGTTGGCTTGAATCGTCATGATGTCGTGCGTCAGGCCCGCCACGGCATCCTTGATCTTCGCGTCATCGACCGAGAGCGTGCCGTCAGCGTTGACGATGACGCCACCGTGATCGAGCAGGTAATTGAGCTGCAGCGCAATGCCCTTGCCATGCGCGTCGGTGAAGCCGAAGCGAATCGACCGGATCGTCGACGCGACGAACGTCACGTACATCGTCTTCGCGATGTCCGCCGAGATGACGCCCTTGTCGGCGAGCTGCTGGAGCGCCCACAGACCTGAGATGTCGGCCTTCGCTTCCTCGAGCGCCGCGTACTGATCCTTCAGCGCGAGTCGGATCGCCTGGCCGGTGTTGCCGACCTGGTGCGGACCGAGGCCGTGCATCAGCTCGTGCATTACGGTGTGCGTGAAGAACGCGTCGAACGAGAGCTTCGCGCGATCGGCCGGCGCGAGCGCCTTGGCGGCAACCGGCACGAGCACTTTCTGGAACTTGGCGTCCTGAATGTTCTTCAGCATGACGCGCTTCGAGCCCTTCTCGCGGATGACGCGATCGTCGTTCGGCAGATTGTAGGCCGTCGTCTGGATGCCGATGCTGCCGTCGCCCGATGCGACCAGGACGTCGACGACCCGGAGCGGCGAGAAGGCGCCGAGCTTCGGATTGCGGAGCTTCGGATCGATCGGCAGGGTGTTTTCGAGGCCCTGCAGCTCCGCGTTGAGCATCCCGAGCTTCTTCGTCTCCGCGTCGTTGCGCACGGCGATGAACGCCTCGAACGCGGCTTTGTAGCCGAACCA
Organism: uncultured Solibacteraceae bacterium; assembly: GCA_964419785.1. Lineage (GTDB taxonomy): Bacteria > Acidobacteriota > Vicinamibacteria > Vicinamibacterales > SCN-69-37 > DATEGZ01. Next base: position 9,615 of record CAYQRM010000134.1, read on the forward strand.
CTCGTCCTCGTACGTTTCGTACGGCCCGATCGTCGGCTCGATCGACGCGTCGAGCTCCATCCATGCGATGTCGCTCGGATAGTAATCGTTGGAGAGGAACGCGTCGGCGCGCAGCTCGAGAAACTTCCTGAGCGTCGGCTGCGTGGTCAGTGCGGCGGCCTGCTTGAGATGATCGGCGGCGATCGCGAGCGTATTGCGATAGTTGACGCTGTAGGGCACCGACATCAGGTGCCCGTCGGCGCCGCGGCGGATTACGGTGAAGAATCCTGCGGCCTCGTCGTGCGCCGGGCCCTTGAGTCCGGAGATCCACTTGTCGACTTCGTCCCGCGTCGCATCGGCGGGGTAGTAGTTGGCCTGCGGCGGCTTGGCCGGCACGCCGGCGCCAGGATCCAGGAACGGCGCGTAATTGTCGAGACGCGACCACGGGCCCTTGTTGATCAGGAAGTAGTGGAGGCGCGCCTGACCTTCGGGCGATCGATCGGCGGCAAGCGCGGCGAGCGCCGTCGTGTTTCCCGCCCAGACCTGCTCGATGAACAGGCCGTCAATAACTTGTGCGGCGCGCAGCATCTCCGCGAGCGCGCGTCGCTCGTTGTCCGGGAGAGTGCTCACGTCGGCGGTGATGTCGACTGGCGCGAATCGACGGATCTGTGCCTCGAGCGCCGCAACGGTCGGCGATCCGGCCGAGGCGCTCGATCCGGCCGCCGCGGGTGTGTTCGTCGGCGCTGGCGGCGCCGACGGTTGTGCGCAGTTGAGCGTGAGAGCCGCAAATGCGACGCCGCCCGCGCGGCGCAAGGACGCGCCGCGAGAGGTAACAGGTGTGTGAATCACATCATTCATGTGCCTAATTCTGCACGCATTTACCCGGCCCGTGTATCCGCGGTGACACCCCGGAGACTACAATAGGCAGGATGTTCTCTCAATTCAGGACGGCGTCATTATGAAGAACCTCGCGCCCACCGATGCGGCCGCGCTCGAAGCAGTCGAAACCCGGGAATGGCTGGAATCGCTCGACTACGTGCTGCGCCAGGGAGACAAGGCGCGCGTGATTCGGCTGCTCGACGCGCTGCGCGCTCGCGCGCGGCAAGCCGGGGTGAAAGAGGCGTTCACCTCGAACACGCCCTACATCAACACGATTCCGGTCTCCGAGGAAGTGCCGTATCCGGGCGACCGTGACATCGAGCGCCGCATCAAGAGCCTCGTGCGCTGGAACGCGCTCGCGATGGTCATCCGCGCGAACCGCGAGTCGGACGGCATCGGCGGTCACATCTCGACGTACGCGTCGGCCGCAACGCTTTACGAGGTCGGCTTCAATCATTTCTTCCGCGGCAAGAACGCCGGCGGGGACGCCGACATCGTCTACTACCAGGGCCACGCGTCGCCGGGGGTCTACTCGCGCGCGTTTCTCGAAGGACGGCTGAACGAGACGCACCTGCACAATTTCCGTCACGAGCTGCGGACGGGCGGCGGGTTGTCGTCCTATCCACATCCGTGGCTGATGCCCGAGTTCTGGGAGTTCCCGACGGTCTCGATGGGCCTCGGGCCGCTCATGTCGATCTACCAGGCACGCTACGCGAAGTACCTGGAGAACCGCGGGCTGAAGGCGGCATCCGACCAGAAGATCTGGGCGTTCCTCGGCGACGGCGAGACCGACGAGCCGGAAGCGCTCGGCGCGATCACGCTCGCCTCGCGCGAGAAGCTCGACAATCTGATCTTCGTCGTCAACTGCAACCTCCAGCGGCTCGACGGGCCGGTGCGCGGCAATGGCCAGATCGTGCAGGAGCTCGAGGCCGTGTTCCGCGGCGCTGGCTGGAACGTCATCAAGTGCCTGTGGGGATCGGATTGGGATCCGCTGCTGGCGCAGGACACGGAGGGCGTCCTCGTCCGTCGGATGGGCGAGGTCGTCGACGGCGAGTACCAGCGCTACGTGGTCGAGGACGGCGCGTATCTGCGCAAGCATTTCTGGGGCGAGGATCCGCGCCTGCTCGACATGGTGCGGCACATTTCAGACGACGACCTGCGGAAGATGCGCGTCGGCGGCCACGATCCGGTCAAGGTCTACAACGCGTATCGCGCGGCCGTCCAGCACCGCGGCCAGCCGACGGTCATCCTCGCGCGCACGATCAAAGGCTACGGGCTGGGCGAGGCGGGTGAGGGCAAGAACATCACCCACCAGCAGAAGAAGATGAACGAGACCGATCTGCGGACGTTCCGCGATCGGTTCAACGTGCCGATTCCAGACGACCGCATCGGCGCCGCGCCGTTCTATCGTCCGGACGACCCGAGCGTCGAAGTGGCGTACATGAAGAAGCGTCGCGACGCGCTCGGCGGGTTTGTGCCCAAGCGTGTCGTGGCCGCGCCCGCCATCCATCCAAAGATGGAAGACGTCTTCGACGAATTCCAGAAGGGCACCGAAGGCCGCAAGGCGTCGACGACGATGGTGTTCGTCAAGATGCTGGCGAAGCTCCTGCGCGACAAGGAGGTCGGCAAGCTCGTCGTGCCGATCGTGCCCGACGAAGCGCGCACGTTCGGCATGGAGTCGCTCTTCCGCGCGGTCGGCATCTACTCCAGCATCGGCCAGGTCTACGAGCCGGTCGACATGGACACCCTGCTGTACTACAAGGAAGCGAAGGACGGACAGATTCTCGAAGAGGGCATCACCGAGGCGGGATCGATCTCGTCGTTCATCGCCGCGGGCACGGCCTACGCCACGCACGGCGTGAACACGATTCCATTCTTCATCTTCTACTCGATGTTCGGCTTTCAGCGCGTCGGCGACTTCATCTGGGCCGCGGCGGACGCGCGCGTGCGAGGGTTCCTGCTCGGCGGCACGGCCGGACGATCGACGCTCGCCGGCGAGGGCCTGCAGCATCAGGACGGCAACAGCCACACGCTCGCGCTGCCGGTGCCGACGTGCCGCGCCTACGATCCGGCGTACGCCTACGAGCTGGCGACGATCATCGAGGACGGCATCCACAAGATGTACGGGGACGGCGAGCAGGCGTTCTACTACATCACCGTGATGAACGAGCAGTACGAGATGCCGGAGATGCCCGCCGGCGCGCGCGACGGCATCATCAAGGGCCTCTACCGCTTCAGCACCGCCAACGCGGGCAAGAGCGCGCTGCGGGCGCAGCTCATCGGCAGCGGTGCGATCTTGAACGAAGTGCGTCAGGCCGCCGAGCTGCTCACGAAGTACGGCGTCGCCGCGGACGTGTGGAGCGCGACCAGCTACAACGAGCTCTATCGCGACGCGCATCGCGCCGAGCGCTGGAACCGCCTGCATCCGACTGAGACGCCGCGCGTGCCCTACGTCAGTGAATGCCTCGCCAAAACCGAGGGCGTCGTCGTGGCGGCCAGCGATTACCTGAAGAGCCAGCCCGACATGGTGTCGCGGTGGGTCGGCCGCCCGGTCGTCACGCTCGGCACCGACGGCTTCGGCCGGAGCGAGGACCGCGCGTCGCTGCGCCGGTTCTTCGAGATCGACGCGCGCCACATCGCCGCCGCGACGCTCTCCGCGCTCGTCGCAGAGAAGAAGATCGACGCGAAGGTCGTCGCGCAGGCGTTCAAGGAGCTCGAGATCGAGCCCGCGAAGGCAGATCCAACGGTGTCGTGATCGTCGTTTTTGGAGTCCTTTGATGCCAACGGAATTCAAGATTCCCGAGCTCGGCGAGAACGTCGAGAAGGGTGATGTCGTCCGCGTGCTCGTCAACGTCGGCGACATGGTGAAGGTCGATCAGTCCGTGCTCGAGCTCGAGACCGACAAGGCGACGATCGAAGTGCCGTCGTCGATCGCCGGCAAGGTCGCGGAAATCAAGGTCAAGACTGGCGACAAGGTGAAGGTCGGTCAGGTCGTGTTGGTGCTCGATGGCGCTGGCGCGCCGGAAGCCAAGGCCGCTCCGGCCGAACCTCCGGCTGCGAAGCCGGCCGACGCGCCGAAGCCGGCCGCCGCTGAGGCTCCCGCGGCCAAGCCAGAACCCCCGAAGCCCGCATCGAAGCCCGCGCCGGTCGTCGACATCACGTCCGCGCGGCCTGCGCCGGCGGCCTCGCGTCCCGAAGCTCCCGCTGCGGCGGCGAGCGCCGTGGCTGTTGAGTTGGCGGCGCCCGTGCCGGCCGCGCCGTCCGTCCGTCGCTACGCACGCGAGTTGGGCGTCGACATCGCGACCGTGCCCGGCACCGGTCCCGGCGGCCGTATCGGCCAGGACGATGTGAAAGATCACGTCAAGGCGACGCTCTCGGGCGCGGTGCCGTCGGCAGGCGCCGTTGAATTGCCCGACTTCTCGAAATGGGGCGAGGTCGAAGTGCGGCCGATGTCCAACATCCGCCGCAAGACCGCCGAGCACTTGTCGATCGCGTGGCGCGCGCCGCATGTCACCCAGCACGACAAGGCCGACGTAACCTCGCTCGAAGATTTCCGCAAGGCCTACGGCGCTCGCGTCGAGAGAGCCGGCGGCAAGCTGACCGTCACCGCAATTCTGATCAAAATCGTCGCCGCGGCCGTAGCGAAATATCCGCAGTTCGCGTCGTCGGTCGACATGGCGCGCAATCAGATCGTGTTCAAGAAGTACTGCCATATCGGTGTCGCGGTGGACACGCCGAACGGCTTGTTGGTGCCGGTGATTCGCGACGCGGATCGAAAGACCATCACGCAAGTCGCAAGCGAGCTCGCCACGCTGTCGCAGAAAGCGCGCGACAAGAAGCTGAGCCTCGACGAGATGTCCGGCAGCGTGATCTCCATCACCAATCTCGGCGGCATCGGCGGCACGGCGTTCACGCCGATCATCAATCAGCCGGAAGTGGCGATTCTTGGCGTCTCGCGGACGGCAATCGAACCCGTGTGGCAACCCTCGCCCGCGCTCGGGTCAGGCCAGTTTGTCCCGCGTCACATGCTGCCGCTGTCTCTGTCATATGATCATCGAGCGATTGACGGAGCCGACGCGGCGCGCTTCCTGCGCTTCGTCGCCGAAGGACTCGAGCAGCCACTTACGATGACACTTTGAAAGTTGGAAGTGAGAAGCCAAGAGTCAGAAGTGCAGAGTGAGCCTGGCTCTCCGGACTTCTAACTTCTGGCTTCACACTTCTAACCTGTCGCTGATTTCTCCTATGTCCCAAGCCCAACTCGTTGTGATCGGCGCAGGTCCCGGCGGATATGCCGCCGCTTACTATGCCGCCGATCTTGGAATGTCGGTCGCGATGGTCGACACCGAGCTGAATCCCGGCGGCGTGTGCCTGTATCGCGGATGCATTCCGTCCAAGGCGCTACTGCATGTCGCGAATGTGATCACCGAAGCGCGCCACGCGTCGGCGTGGGGCATCACGTTTGGCGAGCCGAAGATCGACGTCGCGAAGCTCCGCGCGTTCAAGGATCAAGTCGTCCAAAAGCTCACGAGCGGCGTCGGTCAGGTCGGCAGGATGCGCAAGGTGAACTACATTCGGGGAAAGGCGACGTTCACCAGCCCGACCACGATCTCGATCGATCTGCTCGACAAGGACGGCAAACCGTCGGGCACCGACACGTTGACATTCGAGCACGCAATCATCGCGACCGGATCGCGGCCGGCCGTCGTTCCGGGCCTGTCGATCGACAGTCCGCGCGTGATGGATTCAACCGCCGCGCTCGATCTGCCTGACATTCCGAAAACGCTGCTCGTCGTGGGCGGCGGCTACATCGGCCTCGAGCTCGGCTCCGTCTATGCTGCGCTCGGCACGAAGGTCACCGTCGTCGAGATGACGCCAGGGTTGCTGCCCGGCGCCGATCGCGATCTCGTCGCCGTCCTCGCGAAACGCATGGAACAGACGATGCACAAGGTGCTCGTCAATGCGCGCGTGACGGAGATGAAGGACACGGGATCGGGAGTGAAGGTCAAGATCGACGGCGCGGAGGTCGCGGCCGCCGACAAAGAGCAGACGTTCGATCGCGTGCTCGTGTCCGTCGGCCGCAAGCCGAATTCGCAGGTCCCCGGGCTCGACAAGACGAAGGTCGCCGTCGACGAGCGCGGCTTCATTGTTGTCGACGCCGCGCGGCGCACGGCGGAACCGACGATTCTCGCCATCGGCGACGTGGTCGGCGAGCCGATGCTGGCGCACAAGGCCTCCCACGAGGCGCGCGTGGCCGTCGAGGCCGCGCTCGGCCATCGCACCGCGTTCGAGCCGCAGGCGATTCCCGCGGTGGTGTTTACCGATCCTGAGGTCGCCTGGTGCGGTCTCACGGAGAGCGAGGCGCAGAAGCAAGGGCGCCGCGTCGAGGTCGCGAAGTTCCCATGGGGTGCGTCTGGTCGTGCGATTGCGATCGACCGACCGGACGGGCTGACGAAGCTCGTGATCGATCCAGCGACCGAGCGGATCCTCGGCGTCGGCATCGTCGGTTCCGGTGCGGGGGAGCTGATTGCCGAGGGGGTCCTGGCGGTCGAAATGGCCGCGCTCGCGACCGATCTCAAGCTCAGCATCCATCCGCATCCGACGCTGTCGGAAACGTTGATGGAAGCGGCCGAAATGTTCTTTGGCCAGTCGACGCACGTCTACAAACCGAAGCGCCGCGCATAACATTCAGTGATGACCTCCGGTCTGTCGGCTCAGGACGTCGTTCGACAGCGGGTCCAGGAAGGACTGAGGCAGCGCCGCGCGCGCAAGGCGACGCGCGCGGTGGTCGAGGTGGCGCCGTGGGTGGCGGCGGCCGTGACCATCGTCTCGCTCGTCGTGAGACTGGCGCACTGGCCGGCGTCGATCTCCTGGACGACGATCGGGGTTGGCGCGATCGGTCTCGTCGCGTGGTTCCTCTGGCTTCGACGCGTCCCCGCGCCGACGGACGCGATGGCGGCGTCGCTCGACGAAGGCGCGGGGCTGGCCGGCGAGCTTCGCAGCGCGTTCTGGTTTGCCGAGCAGCGCGAGCCGGGTCCGTGGGCTGCGTTCCATCTCGAGCGGGCGGCGGAGCGCGTTACCGTTCTCAACTGGTCAGATTTCTATCCGGCCGTTCGCGCGACGCGTGCGTGGGCGGTGACCGGCGCGTTCGTCGTCGCAGCGATCGCGCTCGGGATTCACGTTCCGCCGGGACACGTCGCCGTCCCGCGTGCGGGCGCGGCAAAAACGGCGACAGGCCCGGCCGATGAGGTGCCGCTCGAGTTGCTGCTGCCGCCCGACGTGCGCAGGAAGCTCGAGGATCTGCTCGCGCAGATCGAGAAGGGCAAAATCGCGGCCGCTGCCGCCAACGCGAAGCTCAAGGAACTGCAGGATCTGCTCTCGAAGATCGATCCGAGTCTCGATCCTGCGCTGGCGAAGCTCGCCAAGCAGGCGGCTGAGGCGTCGCTCGCGGAGAACAAGACCGCGGACGCCAAGTCGCTCGCCGAGCGCGCCAAGACCGATGCGCAGGCCGCGCTTCCACCGGACTTGAAGGAGCAGCTCGAAGACCTTGCGTCGCGCCTCGCCAATCCGCGGCTCGGCGCGCGACAGGGTGAGAGCGCGGAGCGATCGGCCTCGGGCGATCAGGGCCAGCTGTCGAAAGCGTCGAATGGCGCCAACGCGCAACAGGCCAACGCGGCCGAAGCCGCGATGCAGCTCAGCCGCGAGGCGGCGAGCGATCCGCAGAGCGGCCAGATGATGCTGGCCGGCGCGGGACAGATGGGCGGGGACTCGAGCGCGGGCGCTGGCGGCAACTCCGGCGGCAAGTCGAACTCGGCCAGCGCCGCGCTGATCGCGCAGGCCCTCAAACAGGAAATGATCGAAGCCAGCGCGGACGTGCAGGGTCAGAACGTCGCGTCCGAAGATATCCGTCGCAAGACCGAGCAGGGCAAGTCCTCGCTCGGGTTCACGCACGTCGTGGCGCCGCCGACGATTGACCCAAGCCGGACACTTCCGCCGCCGCCGGTACCCGACGCGCGGAAGCCGCTCGTTATGCAGTACTTTATCCGCCGACAATGACACCACCGACCGTTGCACAACACATCGATCTGTTCCGCGAGCGGTTTTCGAAGATTACGCAGGAAGTCGGCCGGCGGATCGTCGGCCACACGGACATCGTCGAAGCGACGGTGACGAGCTTGCTCGCCGGCGGCCACGTGCTGCTCGAGGGCATTCCGGGCGTCGGCAAGACCAGCCTCGTGCACACGCTCGCGAACGTGCTGCACCTCAAGTTCTCGCGCATTCAGTTCACTCCCGACCTGATGCCGGCCGACATCGTCGGCACGAACATCGTGCAGGAACACGCGCACGGCGGGATGTTCTTCGAGTTCCAGCCGGGACCGATCTTCGCGAACGTCGTGCTCGCCGACGAGATCAACCGCGCGACGCCGAAGACGCAGTCGGCGCTCCTCGAGGCCATGCAGGAGATCAGCGTCACGGTCGGCAAGACGACGTATCAGCTGGAGCAGCCGTTTCTGGTGCTCGCGACACAGAATCCGCTCGAGATGGAGGGCACCTATCCGCTGCCCGAGGCGCAGCTGGATCGCTTCTTCTTCAAGCTCAAGGTCGTGTACCCGGCCGAGAGCGCAATGCACGAGATCATCGAGCGCACGACGAAGCAGATCGAAGTCGAAGTGTCCCGCGTGATGGACGGCCGAGAGATCCTGGAAATGCGCGACGTCTCACGCTCGGTTCCGATCGCGCGGCCCGTGCAGGCGTACGCGATTCGCTTGACGCTCGCGAGTCATCCGGAGTCGCCGTACGCGACGCCGCTCGTGAAGAAATACGTGCGCTATGGCGCGAGCCCGCGTGCGGCTCAAGCGTTGGTGCTCGCCGGCAAGATTCACGCACTGATGCGCGGTCAGCCGTTCGTCTCGGTCGAGGACATCCGCGCCTACGCGCTCCCGGCGCTGCGGCACCGGCTGCTGCTCAACTTCGAGGGCGAGGCGGAGCAGATCAATGCTGATGCGATCGTGAGCGAAATGCTGACGGCCGTCGCGACCGAATAGTTCGCAGGTCGGCCATGGCGTTGCCATCGCAGATCTCCCATCGCCGATGTTATATGTCGCTGCGCTTTGAAGACGACTTTCTCAAGAAGCTCGAGTACCTGCACGTCGTCTCGAAGCGCGCATTCGCGGGCCAGAACCGCGCGGACCGGCTGGCGCCCAAGCGCGGCCGCGGCCTCGAGTTCGCCGATCACCGGCAGTACGCGCCCGGCGACGATTTCCGCCACATCGATTGGAAGGCCTACCAGCGTCTGAATCGCTTGCTGCTCCGGTTGTTCGACGAGGAGCAGGATCTTCCAATCTATCTGTTCATCGACGCGAGTCGATCGATGGCCGAGACCGCGAAGTTCGATCAGGCGCGGCGTATTGCGGCCGCCCTGACGTATGTCGGCCTCGCGCACCTCGATCGCATCACGATTCTTCCCTTCGCCGGCACGCTTGGCGACGAGACGAATCCTGGACGAGGGAAGGGCCGGATCTTCCGCGTGTTCGAGCAGCTCGAGCGGCTCGATTCGACCGGGCCGACCGATCTGCGACAAACGTTTGTGTCGTTTGCATCGCGCGGCCGCCAGCGCGGCCTCGCGGTCGTCATCTCCGATTTTCTCGATCCGAACGGCTTCGAGCAGGGCTTGAAGATTCTGGCGGCGCTTGGACACGACGTGTTCGTCATTCACGTGGCATCGGAACGCGATCGCGATCCGGGCGCGTTCGGCGAGGCGCGATTCGTTGACGCCGAAACGGGCGACGTTCGCGACGTCGACGTCACGCCTGCGCTCGCCGCGGCCTACGCCGATGCATGGCGAGCCCATGCTGAAGAGCTCGAGCACTTCTGCGGCCGCTACAACATCGGGTTCGTCCGTGCGGATGCCGACGCGCCGTTTGAAGACATCATCCTGCAGACGTTCCGGAAGGGCCGGTTCCTCGCATGACGTTTCTCGCGATGCCGGCCTGGCAAGCCTGGCTTCTCGTGGGCGCCGTCGGCGCGTTCGCCGCGTGGCTGTTTTTCCGCAAGGTCCGTCCGCCGCGCGTGGACGTGCCGTCGCTCCTTCTGTGGCGGCGCGTGTTCGATCAATCGCGAGCGTTGTCGTGGTGGGAGCGCGTGCGGCGCGCCGTGTCCCTTGTCGCGACGGTGCTGATCGCGGTCCTGCTGGCGCTGGCGGTCGCTCGACCGGCGCCGAGCGCAGGCGCGGCGGCGCACGGGCGTCTGCTCGTCGTGCTCGACTCGTCGACGTCGATGCTCGCGCGCACGGCGGACGGGCGCACGCGCTGGCAGCACGCCGTCGCGATGGCGCGGCAGCTGCTGGGCTCGGCTGGCGGCGCAGACGTCTCGCTCGCGACCACGGGCGAGGGCCTCGTCGAAGGCCCGACGTCCGATACGGCGCTCGTCGAGAGCGCGCTCGATCGTCTCGCGCCCGTGGGCGGCGACGACGTGCCGTGGCCGCGTGTGGCGGCCACCGACACGGTCCATTTCGTCACCGACGGCGCGCGCGAGCGCCCGCTCGATCCCGCGGTCGTCATTCACTCGGTGTACGAGTCGTCGCCAAACATCGCCGTGTCCGCGCTCGCCGTCCGGCCTTCGACGTCGCCTTCGTCATCCGGTGAGGCGTATTTCGAGGTCGCCAACTACGCGAAGGCTCAGCAGGTGCGCATCACGCTGACGCGCGGGCGCGACACGCTCGTCGATCAGTCCGTCGATATCGGCGATTCCGAGGTCGTGCGTCAGGTCGTACCGCTGCCGGCCGGCGGCGATCCGCGCTTGCGCGCGCACGTGAGCGCTCTTCAGAACGCGCTCGCCGAAGACGATGACGCAGTGGCGTGGATTGCAGAGGCGCAGCCGATCGCAGTGACCGTGGTCACCGAGCAGCCGAACGCGCTCGCGCCGCTCTTGCAACACGCACCAGGCGTGACGACCACGTGGGTGACGCCGACGGCCTACCGGCCTGGCGCAACCGATGTCGTCATCTTCGATCGCTGGCTGCCGGCCGATGCGCCGAAAGCGCCGGCGCTCGTGGTGGCGCCGCCAGACTCCGCATGGCTCGGGCATGCGGCCGGCGTCGAAAAATCGCCGCGCTGGACGAAACCGGGCGCGCACGATGTGCTCGCGGGAATCGATCCGCTCACGCTCGATGTCACGCGTGCGTTTTCGTACGTCGGCGCCGGCATCGACGCCATCGCGTCATCCGATGCGGGCACGCCGCTCGTCGAGGTCGTCGATCGTCCGGATCGGCGGATGGTCATCCTGACGTTCGGGCTTGGCGACTCGAATCTCGCTGTGGCGCCGGCGTTTCCGGTCCTCGTCGGCAACGCGCTGCAGTGGCTGGCGCGGCCTGACGGCGGCGAGCCGCGCGCGCCAGGTTTGGTGGCGCTGCCGCCGAGCACGAGCTCGATCGCCGGTCCCGACGGTCGTCCGATCGAGGTCGCGCGTGCCGGGCGTGCGGTGTACGCGCGGTTGGTCGCGCCGGGCTTTTACGACGTCAACGCCGGCGGCTCTCATCGAATGATTGCGGTGAATGCCGGTGCGCCGGCGACGTCGAATCTCGAGCGCACGTCGCTGCGGCAAGCCGCGCGCGACGCCGGCGGCGCGCTGCCGTCCGGTCGCGCGTGGTGGCTGTACCTCGCCGGCGCGGCCGTCGCGCTCGTGACGATTGAGTGGTGGACCTGGAATCGGAGGCTGACGGTCTGATGTTGACGCTCACGGCGCCGTCCGCGCTTTGGCTCGTCGTGGTCGCGGCCCTCGTGTGGGTCGTGATGCGCTACGCGCGGACGAATTTCAATCCGCGCCAGCGCGTCCTGCAGACGGCCGTGCGGTCGCTGCTCGTCGTCGTTCTCGCGCTCGCGTTGGCGCGTCCGGTGATCTCGCTCTCGACGACGCAGGAGTCGATGGTGTTCGCGGTTGACGTGTCGGCGAGCGTGTCGAGCAAGGCGATCGCCGACGCCGCCGCGCGGATCGACGACTTCATCAAGGCGCTTCAACCGTCGCACTCGCGCATCATCGTCTTCGGCAAAGACGCGGCGCCGGTCGATGACACCGCAGCGCTCAAGGCGCTCGGCGGGCGTGAGGTTCGGCCAGATCAGAAGGACCTAGTCGATCGCACCGGAACGGACCTCGAACGCGCGCTCGATGCGGCCCGGGCGGAGCTTCGGCCGGGCGCGGTGCCGCGGGTGGTCCTCTTCACCGACGGTCGCGCGACCGAAGGCGACACGCACGCGGCCATCGAACGCCTCGCCGCGGCCGGCGTGCCCGTTTCAGTCCAGCCGCTGTCCCCGCGCGATCTCGGCGATACCTGGGTCGACGCCATCGCCGTGCCCGCACCCGTCACGCCAGGGGCGCTCGTGACGGCGACCGTCACGGCCGGCAGCCAGCGCGCGGCTTCGGCACTGGTCGAGTTGCGCGACGGCGCGAAGGTGCTCGGCAGCAAGATCGTGCCGCTCGCCGCCGGCGACACGAGCGTGCCGTTCGACATCACGTTCGATCGCTCGGGCTCGCACTTGCTCGAAGCGACCGTCACGGCGGCCGGCGATCCGCTCGCCGTCAACAACACGCTTCGACGCGAGCTCGTGGTGTCGCCCCAGGCGCGCGTGCTGTACATCGACAGCACGCCGGACAGCGCGAAGTACCTGCAGAACGCGCTGACGCAGTCGGGCTTTTCCGTCACGATCGGCGGGCCGGCGCAGCTGCCGACGACCGCGGACGCGCTCGAGCCGTGGGACGTCGTCATCCTGAGCGACCTCCCGCGATCGGCCATTCCGGACACCGCGATGTCGGCGCTTGCGGTCTGGGTCGAGCAACGCGGCGGCGGATTGCTCGTGGCCGGCGGGGAATCGGTTTTCGGCGAGGGCGGCTCGGGCGGCTATCGCAAGACCGAGCTCGAGCGGCTGACGCCCGTCACATTCGAGCGCAAAGACGAGCCCGAGGTCGCGCTCATCATCGTCCTCGACAAATCGTGGAGCATGGCGGGCCAGCAGATGGAGCTCTGCAAGACCGCCGCGCAGGCCGCGGTCGACGTCATGACCGATGAGCAGCTCGTCGGCGTCGTCACGTTCAACGACGAGCTCAACTGGGACATCACGCTGCGCAACGTCGGCAAGAATCGCGCGATGATCAAGAAAGCGATCGCCGCGATCGAGCCGAGCGGCCACACGCTGATCTATCCGGCGATCGAGCAGGCGTATCTCGCGCTCAAGAACGCGCGCGCCCGCGCCAAGCACGTCGTGCTGCTTTCGGACGGCCGGTCGTATCCCGACGATTACGAGGGGCTCGTGAAGAAGATGGTCGCCGAGAAGATGACGGTGTCATCGATTGCTGTCGGGCCGGCGGCCGACCGCGAGCTGCTCGGCAACATCGCGACGTGGGGCCAGGGCCGCAGCTACGTCGTCGAGGACGCGAAGGAAGTGCCGCAGATCTTCGTCAAGGAAGCGAAGACGGCGACCAATCCGAGCTTCGACGAGAAGCCGCTTAAGGCGGTGCTGAAGACGCGCGCGTTCCTTGAAGGCGTGGACATGGCCCAGGCGCCGGCGCTGCACGGCCGCACCGCAACGGTGCTCAAGGACGGCGCGATCGAGCTCGTCGAGACGCCGAACCACGATCCGCTGCTCGCGTTCTGGCCGATCGGCCTCGGCCGCACCGCCGTCTTCGCGTCGGACGTGAAGGATCGATGGGCGAGCGACTGGATCAAGTGGCGCGGTTACGGTCCGTTCTTCGCGTCGACCGTGCGCGCGATTCAGCGTCAACGCCCGGCGCCGATCGCGCTCGACGTCGAACCTGGTCCCGCGCGTGGGACGACGAGATCGATCGGGGTCACGATTGAAGCGCGCGACGCATCGGGGCGATACGGCGACCTGCTGAAGCCTGTCGTGCACGTCGAATCCGCGCGCGGTCTCACCACCGACGTCACCGCGCATCAGACGGCGCCTGGACGCTACGAAGCGAATCTGGTCGTCGAGGCCACCGACGGCGTGACGCTCGCCGTCGCGGGCGCGCCTGAGACCACGCGCGTCGTCGTGCCGGATCTGAACGACGAGTACCGGCTGCGGCCGCCCGACGAGACGGGGCTCAAAGCGATTGCGGAAGCGACCGGCGGCGTCTGGCGGCCCGCGCCGGACGCGCTTGCGAACACGGGCGCGCATCGCGCGGCTCGACGGGCGCTCTGGCCAGCGCTCGTGATCTTCGCGCTCGGTTTGTGGATTGTCGACATCTGGCTGCGCCGCGTGCGCGTCTTCGAGCGCAGCGCATCGGACACTACGGCCGCGATCCCCCGCTCAGCTTGAGCTCTTGTGTCTTCTTCTCGCCGTCGGCGAGAGTGACCTTGAACGACGCGGCTGCCAGCTGTTCGAGGAATGTTGCGTCGGACATGTCCGCCTGATCGAGGTCAGTAATCGCGACCATGTAGTAATCGCCAGGCGGCAGACCGACCAGCTTGAACTTTCCGTCAAAGTCGGGCTTCGTCGTGCGGACGCGGCGGGAGCCCGGAGTCCAGAACGTACGATCCGTCGTGAACGCGACGACCCAGTACTCCGGTGTCGGCTTGCCCTTCGCGTCCACGAGTCGCCCCGACAGCTCGGTCGGACGATCGGTGAACGTGACGACGATGCCGGAGACGTCGCTTGTCGAAATCTCGAGCGCGCTGTCGAGCGTCTCGACGCCGCCGGACAGGATGGATTCAACCGACCACGCCGGCGTTGTCGGGAGGCCGACGCCCGTCGAGAGCGGTCCTGGCACGGAGGCGCTCAGGCGGTAGCGTCCGGGCGTCGCACCCGTCAGCGTGAACGTGCCGTCGGCGTTGATCTCGGGCGGCGTGCCACCCATCGTGATCGTCGTGGTGGTGGTGCCGGTGGTTGGCGCGGGTCCAAGGTTCAGCCGGACTTTTGAAAGATCCGCAGGGGGCGGCGTTGCACCATCGAAGACCAGGCGCCCGCTCACGCTCAGTGCTGGCTGAAGCGCAAGGCTCAATCCCGTGACGTCTTCACCGCGTACGGTCACATCTTGTTGCGCCCAGAGTATCGGTCGCGGCGGTGCAGGACCGCCCGCACGGCTTGGCGGTCCATCGGCCCGGCCCGCCGACCGCACGAGCACCGTGTAATCGCCAGGGGTCACTCCCGCGAACGAAAAGTTGCCACGTCCGTCGGTCGTGCTGCGACCGCTGAAGGGCGCGATCATGATCAGCACTTGTTTGGCGACCAGGTTGACCGACACTGACGGCGCGGGTCGGCCTTCGGCGTCCGCAATCGTGCCGCTGACTTTCGCAGTTGCGACCCACTGCAGCGCGAAATCGACACCGCTACGTTCCTCGGAGGCCGCGAGCGTCACGATCGCCGCGGCGCTCGCGTCAGCGGTGCCGGGAAAGTACACGGGCGCATAGCCCATCGGCGGCCCGGGGGGCGGCGGGGGATTGCCCGTCGTCATGCCAGCCATGGCCTGTCCGGGATGCTGGAGCAGCCGCTGGGCCCACTGGACCTCATCGTTCGTGACGATCCGTGTTTCGACGTTCGTTGCGCCGTTGACGGTGGCGACGATCGAGTAATCACCGGGCACGAGCCCGTAGACGCGATATTCGCCACGATCGTCGGTCGGCTGCGAAAGTCCGCCTCCGCCGAAGAACGGCTCGGCTCTGCGCACGCCCCCGACGGTGCGATAGGACATCGTCGAAACCCGCACACCTTGTTGGGGATGGCCGTAAGCGTCGACGATGGTGCCAGCGATGACGGCGCCGTGCAGCATCTTCATTGCGACGGTCATCTGCTGTCCATCCTCGAGCGTGATCGGCGAGCTCGGGCCACGCCACGACACCTTCGCGCCGTAATAAGACGAGCAGTACCCCGGCTTGCTGGCGTTGAGGGAGTAGTGACCCGCAGGCAAGCCGGTGAATGCAAATCGCCCGCGATCGTCAGTCGCGGTCGCTCGCTGATCGCGGATGTCGCCGCCGCTCAAATTCACTCGCGCGTGGCGAATCGGGCGGCTCTCGTCGTCGCTGACGATGGTGCCGGCGAGGACTGCGGTTCCGGTCGTCGGGCGAGCGGCATCTCGTGTGTTCTGTGGCACGGGCGCTTGAGCGACGGCAGCAGCCGTCACCACGAGAACTCCCAGTCCGCCGAGAAGACGAAGATGCCAGTGGCTCACGACGTCACCGGACGGACGCAACCGCGAGATCGAGCGATTTCTTCTCCCCGTCGGTCACCGTCATACGCGTGGCCAGTCGGGCGAGCGTGTCGTAAAACTTGAGGTCGCGCGTGTTCGTCACGGCCTCGGCGGGGACGGCCACGATGAGGTACTCACCAGCCACAAGACCGATGAGCGTGTAGTTGCCGGTCTTGTTCGTCGAGCTCGACTTCTGCCGGCGCGCCGACATGCCGTTTTCGACCCACGCCTGGTAGTTCGATGGAAATGCAAAGACGGTGACATCGCCCTCGCCGACACTTCCCGTCGCGGCGTGCACGGTGCCGCGAACTTCCGTCGTCTGATCGCTGAACAGCACGACGACGCCGGTGACGTCATCGTCCTGCAGCTCGAGCGGCGTCTCGTCGAGGCTGCGGCCGCCGAGCGTGATCGACTTGATCGTCCACGTGCCGAAGGCCGCGCCGCCAGGATTGACCAGGTATCGCCCGGGTGGATAGCCGAGCGACGTGAACTGTCCGTCGGCTCGCACTCTTGGCGCGGCCTGCGGTACCGGATTGCGGCCGTCGAGCGACAGGAGCGAGACGGACATCCGCTGCAGCATGTCCGCCGTCGGCGGCGTGGCCGATCCCTCGAACACGAGCTTGCCGCTCACGTGTACGCCTGAATGGAGTGAGACGGTTACCCCGTCGAGATCGTGATCGCCGATGCTGAGGGGCAGCTCAGCGAAGTAACTCGGTCCGGTTGGTGCGGCTGGCGGTTGTGCCGGCCCGTCCATCGTCGTGGAAAAACCGAAGGCTGACATGCCGCCCGCGCCGCCGGTCGTCATCACCGTGACCATCGAGGTCGGCGGCAAGACCGCGCGCGCGACGCGCTGCACTCTGATCGTGTACTGACCGGCCGGCACACCGAGCAGCGTGAAGGCGCCGTTCGCATCGGTCACAGACGTCGACGTGTCCAAGACCGTGCCGAGGTCGATCTTGTCGGACGCGGGAACCAGGCGTACGCCGACCATTTTTGCCGGACCCTCGGGTCCGGTGATCGTGCCGGAGACACTAACCGTCTGGACCGGGCGAAGCTGCAGATCGATCCCGGTGCGCTTTTCGCCCGACGCGATGGTGAGCACTGATCCATCGGCGGACGCGGCGCCCGCGGGATTGAAGTCCGTCGCGTACACCGAAAGATGCCTGGCATCCGACGGTGTCACCGGCACCACGGGAAGTCCTCCCCGCGAATTCATCTGCACCTGCTGGTCGCCGACTCGAAGGCCGCCCGGTCCCATGAATGGCGCGCCGCTTTCGCTCATCGCCCTGATGAACTCCGACGAAGCCGTGCCGCCCGACGTGACCGCGGTCATGTACGCGTCGATGTCCGATGTCGGCACCGTGGTGGTCGTCTGAGGGACCGCCACGACGTAGTCGCCGGGGGTGAGCGTATCGAAGTGATAGAAGCCGCGATCGTCAGTCGACGCTTGCCCGGCGGTGTTGAGCGCGCGCCGCGCGCCAGTGGTCGTCGCTCGCAGGGCCCACACCAGCGCGCCGACGACCGGCTCACCGCCATCGTCGACGACGTGACCGCTGATGCCCGCGTATCGCCAGAGCTTGATGTTGGCGTCACCGATGCGACCGTCCTCTGGCAGGTCCACCGCGCGCGATGGGCCGTTGAGTACCCGCTGGCCGTACGAGCCCGGGACGTATCCAGGCGCCGACACCGTCAGCCGATACTGGCTGCGCCTCAGATCGTGAAACACAAACTGACCCGAGCCGTTGGTGATCTGCCGCGTGTTTCCGAGAGCCAGGTTCTGGAGCAGCGCGGCATCCTCGGGTGACGCCGGCGCGCCGTTGATCAACGTCGGAGTGGGAGGAGTCCCCGGCGGAGTCCCACCCGCGATCGCCACGACCGCGCCGCCAATCGGCTGCCCGGTCGTCGCGTCAAGCACCTGACCGAGGATGAACCCGGTCGGCGGCTTCTGATATGCCTGCTGCGTGGCCGACGCACCGGCGCTGGTTTGCGGCGGCGGAGTTTGACCCGAAAGTGGATCGACGACACCTCCGGCCAGGGCGACCAGCAGTGCCAGCCGGACAACGCCGAACCGAGTGGGCATGAGTCCTCCGCAATAGGACGCCCGACGTGCCGCGATGGATTGGCCCGCCATTATCGCATCGTCATCTGTTCGTTTTGACGAACTATCGATCGGCCGGTAGATTCTCGGGGTGACCATCGATCAGGCCATCGAGCGCGTGCAGTTCAGCTATCCGCAGGTGTATTTCGCCTGCAGTTCCCGGACCGCCAGCGCGAACGCGCGTCGCAGCATCGCCGGTGTGAGCCGGCCGGTGTTCGTGTTCTGGCGACTCGGGTGGTAGGCCGCGACGATTGACGGCGCGCCGGGCAGGCGAGAGACGCCGCCGTGCTCGAAGGGCGGACGCTTCTTCGGCCAGCGTCCTTCGGTGCGCAAGCGCTCGGCGTGATCTTCGGCGATGAGCCGCCAGCACGAGTCGTACGCGATGCGTCCGAGCGCGACGATTACGCGAACGTTCGGCAGGGCGCCCAGCTCGGCGCGCAGATGCGGATGACACGCGGCGATTTCTCGCGGCGTCGGCTTGTTGTCCGGCGGCGCGCATCGCACCGCCGCGGCAATCCACGCTCCCGTCAGCCGCAACCCATCGTCCTTGTGTCTCGACGTCGGCTGGCTGGCGAGGCCATTGGCGTGCATCGCGGCCATCAGGAAATCGCCCGAGCCGCCCGGACCATCGCCCGTGAAATTCCGGCCCGTGCGATTGGCGCCGTGCGCCGCGGGCGCGAGACCGACAATGGCGATGCGTGCCTCGGGATCGCCAAATCCGGGCACCGGCTTCGCCCAGTACGTGTCCTGCCGAAACGCCGCGCGCTTCTCACGCGCAATTCGCTCGCAGTACCGCCGCAGGCGGAGGCAGCGTTCGCATCGAACGATCGCGTCGCGCGCTTCAAGGAGATTCGGCATCAGTTCAGGCTCAAGACTTCGAGCTTCGGCGTCTCGTCTTCATGATCCTCGACGATGACGGTGGAGTGACGGGCAAACCGCAGCGCCAGGGTGGCGAGGACGACGATGCCGAGCGCGATCTCGAGCGTCACCGGCTGACGGACAGCGAGGAGCGCGAGCGCCGGCGAGACGCCGGTGAAGAAGAGAAACGCGAAGAAGTATGCCGGCCACCACGTGCGGAGGTGACCCGGACGTGGCCGCCACGCTTCTCCGCATGGCACGGCGACCGTGCGCCAGAGCATGGCCTCGATGAGCAACGCGCCCATGGCGAGGGCCGCCGCCAGATTGCCCAGCGCGAACCAGGCGCCCCAGGCGTGCCAAGCCACGGGAAGGAAGCCAACCTGGGGGGTGACGACCGCGAAGAGGAACATCACGCGCCACAAGGCGGCACGCGCGCGCCAGCGATTGGGCGCGGTGACCTCGAAGATCCATCCGGCGCGCAAATCGCCCGGCAGAACGGCCGCGAAACGCAGACCGGCGGCCAGGCACGCCGTGACGTAATACGGGATCGAGATCAGGGGAACGGATCGCCAGCTCAGTGGATGATCCATCAGTTCTGCCGAGGCGATCGCGATCGGCACGGCGAACGCCAGGCCGATCCCGGCCGCCATCGCGACGACGAATCGATGTCGCTCGACCCGGCCGAGCGTCGCGAGCAGGAACTGCACGGCCGCGCGCGTCGTCGAGTCGCGCGCGAGCACTCGCGGCAGCACGCGCGAAAGGTAGCCGCGGCGCGCCATGCCGGAGTCGACGTTCTCGACCGCCGCGACCGCCATCCGGCGGTACGCGAGCGGGTAGGTCACGAGCACGAGCCCGAAGGCCGCCGACACGGCGAGGAAACCGGTTCGGGCCAGCTCACGCATCCGCGGCTCCGTCGTGCCGAGCACCTCTTCGTACACGCCGAGAAACCAGATGGGTGGCGTCCGAAGCGTCCAGGGTCGCGCGATCGCTTCCGGCCCCGACGTCGGATGCGCCGTGAGCGTTCGGCCATGAAGATGCACGATGACGGGCGCCACGCCGGCCTGTTCGAGCGACCGGACTGCGGAGCCACCGATGAGCGGCAGCGCGATCAGGCTCTCGAGCACGAACACGGCCAGGAGCAGCTGCACGATCGGCGAGATGCGAGTGAACAGCCGCGGACCGAGCGTCGCAAGCAGCAGCCCTTGCAATCCGCACACCGCCAGGAACACGAACGCCGATCCGAGCGACGCCGCCACGAAATGCGCGATGATGCCGCGCAGCACGAACGCGACGTCGCCGAAGTTGCCGAGCAGCAGTCCATAGGAGAACGACGCCAGACTGTGCATGCCGACGATCAGCAAGCCGGCGTACGCCCCGAGGGCGAGCAGCTTGGCGGCGACGATTGTCCGGCCGCGAAGCGGCTGCACGCCGAGCACCAGCGTGTCTCGTCGATCGACCAGCAGCGAGCTCCACACGATGGCGCCGACCGCGCCGGCGACGATCATGCCCAAGCCGAGGTAGACCGTCTTGTCCATCCAGGCCATGCGGCGCACGCCCTCCGCGCCGAGCACATAGTTCATCGTGGTCCACTTCGTCAGCGCAATGAACGGGATGCACAACCCCGGTGGCACCAGGACGCTCAACAGCCACAGAAAGGATCCGCGCAGGTCGTTCGATCCGGCCGTGATCTCGTTCTCGAAGAATCGATGGAGGAACGCGCGCGCGAGCGCGCGGCACTGCGATCCTTCACCGGGCAGGGAGGCGCTCACGATTCGATCGCTTCCACGAGCGACGAGGCGAGTCCGTCGATGTCCTCGCGCACCGCGAGCTGTGAGAACACGTCCTCGAGCGACGGCGCTTGCATCAGCTCGCGAAGCCGCGCGGCGGAGTCGTCCGCGACGACTTCGCCCGATCGCAGAATGATCACACGCGTGCTGATCTTTTCGATCGTCTCGAGCTCGTGCGAGCTGTAGAAGACGAGGCGCCCGTTGGCCGCAAGCGTGCGCACGACGCCGCGAAGCACGAGCGCCGTCGACACGTCCAGCCCGGACGCCGGCTCGTCCAGCACAAGGATCCGTGGATTGTGGAGCAGCGCGGCCGAGAGCAGGATCTTTTGGCGCATGCCCTTCGAGTAGGCGGACAGCAGCGCGTGCCGATCCGTGTCGAGGCGGAAGATTCCGAGCAGCCGATCGATCTTGCGCTCGAGCACCGCCGGCTCGATGCCGCGAAGCCGCCCAACGAGCCGCAGGTATTCCGGCCCGGTCAAGTACGTATAGACGTGCGCTTCCTCGGGGACATACCCGACCTGTGCTTTGTAGGCAGGGAGGTTGCTTTGAATATCTTCCCCGTCGAACAGAATCGCGCCCGTCGTAGGCGGCATCAACCCGACGAGCATCTTGACGGTCGTCGACTTGCCGGACCCGTTCGGCCCCAGGTAGCCGAGCACCTCGCCCGGACCGACGGTGAAGCTGACGCGGCTGACGGCCGTCAACGCGCCGTAACGCTTGGTGACTGCGCGGACTTCGAGCATGAGCGATTAGACACCCTTGGCGGGAGAACGGGCTCCTGACGGGGCGGCCGCGCGGGGTCGCCTGTGAGTGCTTGGTGGCTGCGCTACTGATGCGCGAGGAAGGCGTCTGCCTGCTCGTGCGCGTGGTACGAAGACCGCACGAGCGGGCCGGATTCGACGTGGCCGAAGCCAAGATCGAGGGCGATCCGCTTGAGCTCGCGGAATTCGTCTGGCGTGTAGTAGCGGGCCATTGGCAGGTGGGCGAGCGACGGTCGCAGGTACTGTCCGACCGTCAGAATCTGGCAGTCGATCTTGCGGAGATCGCGCAACACCTCGACCACCTCATCCATCGTCTCGCCGAGGCCGACCATGAGGCCGGTCTTCGTCGGGATAGGCGGCGCCCATCGGCGCGCGCGATCGAGCAGCTCGAGCGCGCGAGCATAGCGGCCGCCGGGCCGGGCGATGCGATAGAGCCGCGGCACGGTCTCGGTGTTGTGATTGAGAATGTCCGGTTTCGCCTCGAGCACCGTGCGCAACGACGCGTCGTGGCCCTGAAAATCCGGAATCAACACTTCGACGCGGCACTCGGGGCGTCGCGCCTTGATCGCGCGCACCGTCGCCGCGAACACGCCCGCGCCGAAATCCTCGAGATCATCCCGATCGACCGACGTCACGACGACGTAGTTGAGCGCGAGCGCTTCGACGGCGCGCGCGAGATTCTCGGGCTCGTCGAGATCGAGCGCGATCGGCGCGCCATGCGTGACGTTGCAGTATCCGCACGCGCGTGTGCAGACGTCGCCCATGATCATGAACGTCGCCGTGCCGTGGTGCCAGCACTCGCCGATGTTCGGGCAGTGCGCTTCTTCGCAGACCGTGTGCAGCTTGAGGCCGCGCATCAGCTCCTTGAGGCGCAGGTAGTTCGGCGAGCCCGGGGCGCGCACTTTCAGCCACTCGGGCTTCCGCTCGCGCGCGAGAACGTCATCCTTCACGCGGCGGCCCCGGATGAACTGGAGGGGAGCGGTGGGCACGTCTCTATTCTATCGGCGATCGACGAACGGTGATCGGCGATCGAAAAGCTATCGGTTTATCGGGGCATCGGAATCGACGATCGGGGACGTCGCGCTCCCGGTGCCGTGGCCGAGTGGGGTAGAGTGAGAGGCGTCCACCATCGACGTTCGATGCCGTTCATCAATCGTCGATGGCTTTTCGATCGGCGATCGCCGATCACCGATCGCCGATGTTCCCCATGTCTCTTTCCATCACCTGGCTTGGTCATTCGACATTCCTCCTCGTTCTTCCCAACAAGACACGCATCGTCTTCGATCCGTGGCTGGGCAACCCGAATTGCCCGCCGAAATGGTCGAAGCCGGATGCGTTGAAGCCGCTCGACGCGATTCTCGTCTCGCACGGCCACAACGATCATGCGGGCGATGCGATGTCGCTCGCGCGCGCGAGCGGGGCGCCAGTGGTGTGTCCGTACGAGCTCGGGCTGTTCCTCACTGACAAGGGACTGCAGAACGTACGAGACATGGCGATCGGTGGCACGCAAGAGATCGCCGGGATCAAAATCACGATGACGGCCGCGACGCACTCCGGATCGTTCACCGACGATGGACGAGTGGTCTACACGGGCGGGGCGACCGGCTACATCCTGCGCGCCGTCGGCATGCCGACGATCTATTTCGCGGGCGACACAGGCATCTTCGGCGATATGAAGATGCTCGGCGAACTCTACAAGCCCGAGATCGCGTTCTTACCCATCGGCGATCACTACACGATGGGCCCGGACACGGCCGCGATCGCGGCGAAGTGGCTCGGCGTGCGGCAGGTCGTGCCGATGCACTGGGGCACGTTCGCGCTGCTTACGGGCACACCCGCGGCGCTCAAGAGCGAGCTCGCGGGGACATCGATCGAAGTGTTGGAGCTTAGACCTGGAGAAACGGCGAGCTAGAGTTCCGCACGGTGGTTCCCCTCGGGGGTTCCACACGATGGTTCGGCGCGGTGGTTCCGCACGGTGGTTCCGCGCGGTGGTTCCGCACGGTGGTTCCACACGATGGTTCCGCGCGGTGGTTCCGCACGGTGGTTCCCCACGAAGGTTCGTCGTGAACCCGCGTGCGGAACCCTCGTGAGGAACCCCCGTGAGGAACCCCCGTGAGGAACCCGTTCTTACCGCTTGAACCAGACGTCCTCGAGGACCTTGAACGTCTGTGATCCCGCATCCCTGCCGTTGACGGTCAGCGTCACTTTGTACGGCCCGGGCTGAAGTCCGCCGCCACCGCCGCCGCGTCCGCCGCCACCGAAGCCGCGACCACCGCCGCCCTGTGGCGCAAAGCACGACGCCGGGCCTGTCGGTGGCGCCGGTTGGGGTGCGCCGCCGGCCGCGAAGTTTCCGCCGCCACCACCGCCGCGTCCGCCGCCGCCCGCGCCAGCGCGGTCGTCGGTGAACTGCCACTGGAAGCGGTTCATCCCGGCGGCCAATCCTCCGTTGGTCGAATCCGCCGTGCACGTGTGAATCACGGCCCCGGTTTCGAGGTCGGTGACCGTGACCTTCACGTCGGTGGCCGGTGACTTCAGCATGTAGGCGATCGCCGTGCCGCGCGGCGCGTTCTCACCTTGCCAGAACTTTTGTCCGGGCACCTCGGTGCGCGCGCTCAAGTCGTTCTTCCACTGCACCGCGTCGCGCGGCTTGAAGAGCACCGCGTCGCCGCTCTGGTCGGACGCCATGGCCTCGAGCGGCGTGATGTCGTCCATGATCCACACGCTGAAGCCGTGACCCGAGAGCACGAGGTCGTGCTCACGCGGATGGACGAGCACCTCGTCGTACCGGCCCACCGGGAGGTTCGGCATGAACCTGCTCCACGCCTTGCCGCCGTCGAGCGAGATGTAGAAGCCGAGCTCGGTCGGCGCGAAGAGCAGGTTCTTATTGACCGGATCCTCGCGGATCGCGTTCACGTTGCCGACCGCGGGCAGATTGCCCGAGACCGACGTCCACGTCGCGCCGTAATCGGTCGTCTTGAAGATGTACGGCTTCAGGTCGTCGTTGCGATGGCCGTCGAGCGCGAGGTACGCCGTGCCGGCGTCGTAGTGCGACGCTTCGAGGCCCGACACGTAGTACTCGTGATTGACGCCCGGCACGTTCTTGCCCACTTCCGTCCACGACAGGCCGCCGTCCTTGCTCATCTGGACGTTGCCGTCGTCGGTGCCGACCCAGAGAATGCCGGGGATGACCGGCGACTCAGCGACCTCGGTCGCCGTGCCGAATTCGTTCGCGACGTAGCCGTCATTCTTTGAGAGGATGCAGGCCACGCCCGGTCCAGATCCGTTGCCGCGACCGGTGTCACCCGCGCCGCAGTTGGGCAGGCTGTAGGGCTGACCGAGCAGCTGACGCGTGCTCGTGTCGATGTTCTTGCCCATGTCCTTCGTCATCGTCCAGGTGTTGCCCTGGTCGTGCGAGATGAACAGCTGACGGCCGCCGAGGTAGAGCATGTTCGGATCGTGCGGCGAGAGCAGCATCGGCGCATTCCAGTTGAACTGGATGACCGTGCCTTGCGGTGGTTCGGGAATGATGTTGCTGCGTCCGCCGCCGCCACCGAAGCCGCCGCCCCCGCCACCGCCGCCGCGCCCGGCGCCGCCCGCGTTGGGCTTGATGCTGCGCGTTTCGCCGGTCGCGAGGTCGTAGCGCTGGATGCCCGCGTTCTGCGATTCGGTAATGAAGACGTTGCCGTCCGTCGGATCGATGACGTTCTGGAAGCCGTCACCGCCGCCGACGCTCATCCAGTCCCACATCCGGATGCCTTGCGTGCTGCGGACCGAGCTCGGCCCGCACCAGGACCCGTTGTCCTGCAGGCCGACGCACACCATGTACGGGCGGTCCATGCTGACCGAGGCGTGGTAGGCGAGGCCGACGCCGCTCAAGCGCGGCGATTCCCAGTTCATGCCGGCGTCCCACGTGATGTCCATGCCGCCGTCGTCGCCGTACATGACGTGCTTGCTGTTCAGCGGATCGATCCAGATCGCGTGGTTGTCGACGTGGCCTTTCGAGCCGCCGAAGGAGTTGCCGCCCTCGAACGAGACCTGCGTCTTGCCGCCGTCGGTGGACTTGCCGGAGTTCACGCCGCCGAAGTAGATCGTGTTCGCGTCATTCGGATCGACGCGAATCTGACTGAAGTACATCGGCCGCTGGTCTTCGTTGTTCACGAACTGCCACGTCTTGCCGTGGTCGATCGATTTCCAGATGCCCGATGACTGTGGATTGGGCGGGCCGGCCTGACCGCGTCCACCGCCACCGCCCGCGCCGCCGCCCTGCGCGCCACCGGCCGCGGCTGCGCCAGCCGCTCCAGCACCCGCCGCGCCGCCGCCGCGTCCACCGCGACCGCCGCGTCCGCCACCAGCGGGAGGCGTCGTCGGCGCCGGTGTCTGGGCCGCGCCCGCGACCGGCTTCTCCTTGTCCTGCGCGACTTCGATTTGCGCGTAGAGCACGTTCGGATTCGTCTTGCAGATATCAAGCGCGATCCGGCCCATCGTCCCGCTCGGCAGGCCGTTGCCCGTCTGCTTCTTCCAGGTCTTGCCGCCGTCGGTGCTCGCGTAGAGGCCGCTGCCCGGACCGCCGCCGTTGAAGCCCCACGCCGTGCGGCGCCGCTCGTACATCGCGGCCCACAGATTGAGTGGATTCGCCGGGTCGATGACGATTTCCGTCGCGCCCGTGTTTTCGTCGATGTAGAGCGTCTTGGTCCAGCTCCTGCCGCCATCGGTCGTCATGTAGACGCCGCGCTCAGGATTGGGCCCGTAGAGGTGGCCGCCGACGGCCATCCACACGGTATTCGGATCCTTCGGATGCACGATGACGCGGCCGAGCGTCTGCGCGGCCGCGAAGTCGCCGACCTTCGTGAACGTCGGCTGCTCGGCCAGCGCGTTCGTGCTCTTGTAGAGGCCGTCGCCATACGACGTCGTCTGGCGGTTGTTCGCCTCGCCGGTTGCGACATACAGGATGTTCGGGTCCGACGGTGCCAGGCCGAGGTCGGCGATTGACGCCGAACCGTAGGTCTGGAAGATCGGCTCGAAGGTCGTGCCGTTGTTCATCGTGCGCCAGACGCCGCTCACGGCGTAGCCCACGAAAAACGTCGACGGGTTCTTCTCGTCGACGGCGAAGTCATCGATGCGGGCGCCCTGGCCGACCGGCCCGATCGAGCGCCACTTGAATCCGCGGAGCATCGGGTTGTCGGGTTCGTTGATCGTGGGCTTCGGGGGCGCGCCGCCTCCTCGTCCTTGCGCCGCGAGATTGACGGCGAGCGCGGCGGAGGCGCAGATCAACCCGCCGACAAGCGTCCAGACAGGGAATCGGGAGCGTACCGTGGCCATGAACCAGTCTCCTCAGGGTCAAAGGGCAGGCGGAAGGCCGCCCGCGTCCGCGGAAAAGCGGACCAATCCTACTCCAAATAGGAGAAACAGGTCGGCTCCGTTTACACGCGAATTGCGCCGGGCGCGGAATTATGGGGCGAACGCTCGAGGAGCTTGACGAGGCGGTCCACGGCCTGGGTCGGCGCCAGATTCGACGTTTCGACCGCGACGGCGGCCCTGGCGTAGAGCGGATCGCGCCTGGCGACCAGCTGCCGGAGCGCCCGGCGGGCGTGCGGGTGCTGGTCCATCGGACGACGGTCGCCTTGACGGCTCACCCGGTTCCAGTAGTCCTCGGGCCGCGCTTTGAGCCACACGGTCGTCGTGTCGCGCAGGAGCAGGGCATAGGTATCGGGCGAGGTGACGAGGCCTCCGCCGACCGTCAGCACCAGCGGCTGGCGCTCGGCGAGCAGGTCGACGAGCACCTCGCGCTCGAGGCGACGATAGTACTCCTCGCCGTGCAGCGAGAAGATTTCGCTCAAGGTCAGGCCGGCACGGGCCTCGATCTGGCGATCCAATTCGACGAAGCGCCGCTTGAGCCGGCGCGCGAGTCGTCTGCCGATCGTCGTCTTGCCGGCGCCGCGCAGGCCCAGGAGCGCGATGACGCGCGGGGCCTCGGCTTCGGCGGCCGGCGTGACGAGATCGGCGGCGGTCGTCTCGAGCGCCGCGGCCAGGTCGGCGAGGCGACGGACGGAAATGTTGCCGCGCCCCGCCTCGACGTCCATCAGAAACCGCAGGGACAGGCCGGATCGATCCGCCAGCCGGCGGAGCGTCAGGCCCCGTTGCGCGCGGAGCGCCCGCGCTCGCCGGCTGAGCGCCACGAGGACCGCGGCCGGCTGGTCGGATGTGGCAGTATGTTTCATCACGCGCTCGTGACGTGCATTATACTGCCTTGACACGGCTCCGCGCCGGCCGGTAGGCTGTCTTTTGCACCATGGCCACTCTCGCGAGCCGGACGATCGGTCCTCTGTCCTTCGACACCCACCCTCAGCGTTACCGGCACTGGAAGCTTTCGTTCGACGGCCCGGTCGCCACGCTCTCGATGGACGTGCAGGAGGACGCGGGCCTGTCCCCCGACTACAAGCTGAAACTCAACTCGTACGATCTCGGCGTCGACATCGAGCTGGCGGATGCGATTCAGCGTCTGCGTTTCGAGCATCCGGAAGTGCACGCGGTCGTGGTGACCAGCCTCAAGGAGCGTATCTTCTGCGCCGGCGCGAACATCTTCATGCTGCGCGGCTCGACGCACGCGTGGAAGGTCAATTTCTGCAAGTTCACCAATGAAACGCGCCTCGCAATGGAGGATGCCAGCGCGCATTCGGGCATCACGTTTCTCGCGGCGCTGAACGGCATCTGCGCCGGCGGCGGCTACGAGCTCGCGCTGGCCTGCGACGAGATCCTGCTCGTCGACGATTCGAATTCAGCCGTCAGCCTCCCTGAGACGCCGTTGCTCGGCGTCCTTCCCGGCACCGGCGGTCTCACGCGCGTCGTCGACAAGCGAAAAGTTCGACGCGACCTCGTCGATGTGTTCGCGACGTTGGCGGAAGGTGTCAAGGGCAAGCGCGCCGTCGAATGGGGCCTGGTTGATAGCGTCGCGCCGGCGAGCCGGTTCAAGGAGGCCGTCGCCAAACGCGCGGCGGAGCTCGCGGCCAGGTCGGATCGACCGGCGGCGGGATCCGGCATCTCGCTCAACCCGCTCGCGCTCGAGGCGTCGGCCGACCAGCTCGAATACTCGGCGGTGTCCTTCACGATCGATCGCGCCAAGCGCGTCGCCACGCTCGTCGTGAAGGCGCCGCTCCAACCCGTCGAGTCCACCCCCGACGCGATTCTTGCCGCGGGCGATCAGTTCTGGCCGCTTCGCGCGTTCCGCGAGCTCGACGATGCGATCTTGAGGCTGCGAATCAACGAGCCCGAGATCGGCACCGTTGTCGTCAAGGCGGAAGGCGATCCCGCGCTCGTGCTGCAGGCCGACGAAGTGCTGCTCGCACACCAATCGCACTGGCTCGTGCGTGAGATCCTGCACTTCATCAAGCGCACGCTCAAGCGCGTGGACCTTTCAGCGCGCAGCTTCTTCGCGGTGATCGAGCCGGGAAACGCCTTTGCAGGCACGCTCTTCGAGCTCGCGCTCGCCGCCGATCGCTCGTACATGCTCGACGATCCCGACGGCCGGAACGCGATCCAGTTGTCCGGGATGAACGCCGGTCCGCTGCCGATGAGCAATGGACTGACGCGGCTCGCGACGCGCTTCTACGGCGCGCCAGAGAAGGTCGCCG
>CAYQRM010000135.1:0-7593 GCA_964419785.1 uncultured Solibacteraceae bacterium
GGCGCGCCTCCACAGGGCACTCAGCCTCGCATTTGGGCGACGTTCGAACACGTACCACGCTTCCACAACAACTACGTCGGCATGCGCAACCGCTTCGCGTTACTGAGCGAGGCGTACGCGTACGCGACGTTCCAGGATCGCATCAAAGCGACGGACTACTTCGTCGAGGAGTCGCTCAACTTCGCGCACGCCAACGCGGACAAGATCAAGAAGACCGTGGAGGCCGCCGACAAGGAGTCGATCATCGGCAAGGTCGAGGGCACGCGCGCGCAGATGAAACGCGGCGGCATGATCAACGTCCTCATGGGCGAGGTCGAGGACGAGAAGAATCCCAACAACGGCGCCGTCATGAACCGCCGCAAGGACGTCGTCCATCCCGAGCAGATGATCGACATGCTCTGGTTCGAGCCCAGCAAAACCGAGGATGTCGCGCACGAATACTACATCCCGGCGAGCGCGACGAAGGCCGTCGAGCTGCTGCAGACGCACGGGGTCAAGATGCGCCAGATCACGTCGCCCGTGCGCGGCCTCGAGCAGTTCGTGATCACAAGCAACACGCAAGCGCCGGCGCGCAACAGCATCGACACGGGCACGCACGGACTGCGAACGCTCGACGGATCGTGGCAGGCCGCGCCAGACGTGACGGCACCGGCCGGCACGTGGGTCGTCGACATGAACCAGCCGCTCGCGCGGCTCGCCTTCTACCTCATCGCGCCCACGTCAGACGATGGGCTCACGACGTGGAACTTCCTCGACGACTCGCTCGGCGCGGACGCGAAGACGTACCCGATCTTGAGGAAGAAATAGGCGGTTGAGGCTTATCTGAACAGACGCATCACGTCGTTGTAGATCACCGTCACCATGAGCAGGATGATGACGGCGGCGCCGGCGAGGAGGATGCGCTCCTTGACGCGAACGCTGAGGTTGCGGCGCGTGACGCCTTCGACCGCCAGAATCGCGATGTGCCCGCCGTCGAGGACCGGTACGGGCAAGAGATTGATCAGCCCCAGGTTCAAGCTCAGCATCGCCATCGTCTGAAACAGTGCGGTGAGGCTGATCCTGGCCGCGCTGCCGGCGAGCTCGGCGATCGCCACAGGTCCCATGAGCTGCTTCATCGGCAGTTCGCGCGTAATCAAACCCGAGAGCGTGCGGCCGATTTGCCGCGTCATGTCCCAGTTCTGCTGGGCGCTCATGGCGAAGGCCTGCAGAAACGACGGCTGAACGCTCTTGACCTCGTACGGCAGCACTTGAATGCCGACGCGGCCGCTGCTGTCGGGCGTGATGGTGATCTGACGTGACTCGCCGTTGCGCTCGACGGTGAACACGAGTGGCGCCCCAGGGCTCTTCTTGATCCGATCGATCACTGCCGGCTGGTCGAGACCGCGCTCGTTGCCCAGGGCGAGGATGACGTCGCCGCGCTGCAGTCCGGCGCGCTCGGCGGGCATGTTCGGCGTCACCTCGACGACCTGGGGACGCAGCAGCGGCCGCACGCCGAGATCGCCAATCTCGTACTTGCCGTACGCCGCCGGCGTGACCGGCAAGGTCAGCGGCGCGCCGGCGCGAATGATGCCCAGCGAGATCGAGCGATTGGCTTTGAGCGCGACCTCCTCCTCGACGTCGTCCCAGGTCGGTGTCTCGCGTCCCCCGACGCTCACGATGCGGTCGCCCGTCTGGATTCCGGCCGTCGCGGCGGCGCTGCCGGCCTCGACCGTGCCCACGACCGCTGGCGACGACTCGAAGAGGGGCACGTCGGCGCCCCGCATCAGCACGAACGCCAGCACGATGAACGCGAGCAGCAAGTTCATGATCGGACCGGCCAGATAGACCTGGGTCCGGACCCACTTGCTCTTCGACAGGAACTCGTCGGGCGCGCCGGTGCGCTCGTCCTCGACCGTCTCACCGGCCAGCTTGACGAACCCGCCGAGCGGGACGATGCCGATGCTGTATTCGGTACCGCCGCGGACGAACTTGAAAATCTTCGGATCAAATCCCAGCGAGAAGCGCAGGACGCGGACGCCGTGCGCACGGGCCATGAGGAAGTGACCCAGCTCGTGGACGAACACGAGCACGCCGAGGACGAAAATGAACGAAAGAATCGTAATCACAGATACCTGTTCGTGCTGCTCTCGTACTAGGACGATGGTAGCGTACTGACGGTTCGCGACGCGTGGTCGCGCGCCCAGCGGTCGGCGTGGCGGACGCCGGCCAGGTCATGCGGTGCGCTGGTTTCGCGGTCCGCGACGGCCAGCGCCGCGCCGATGACGCGCGCGATGTCGGGAAACCTCAGCCGGCCCGCCAGAAACGCCTCGACCGCCACCTCATTGGCGGCGTTCAGCACAATCGGCCACGACGCGCCGTGCCCGAGCGCGTCGAACGCCAGGTCAAGACACGGAAACCGCGCGCGGTCCGGCGGCGCGAACTCGAGCGCGCCCAGACGCGCGACATCGAGCGGCGGCAGCGCCATCCCCCACCGCTCCGGAAACGAGAACGCGTACTGAATCGGCAGCCGCATGTCCGTGACTCCGAGTTGCGCGATGATCGATCCGTCCACGAGCTCGACCATCGAGTGCACGACCGACTGCGGATGAATCACGACCTCGATTTGCGCCGGCGTGACACCGAACAGCCAATGCGCCTCGATGACCTCGAGGCCCTTGTTCATGAGCGTGGCCGAGTCGATCGTGATCTTGCGGCCCATCTGCCAGGTCGGGTGCCGCAGCGCATCCTCTGGCGTGACGCGGGCGAGGGCGGCCGCGTCGAGCGATCGGAACGGACCGCCAGAGGCCGTGAGAATCAGCCGGCGGACCTCGCTCGCCGACCGGCCATGCAGGCACTGGTGGATGGCGTTGTGCTCGCTATCGACGGGGAGAATCGCGATGCCGCGACGCCGCGCCGCGTCCATCATCATCGCGCCCGCCATGACGAGCACTTCCTTGTTGGCCAGCGCCAGCGTCTTGCCGGCGTCGATGGCCGCGAGCGCGGCTTCGAGTCCGGCCGTGCCCGACGAGGCGCAAAGCACGAGATCGGCGTCCGCGGCGGTGGCCACGGCCAGCATCCCTTCGGGACCGACGCTACACACCGCCGGAACGACGCCGGGATCAAGTCGGCGTAACAGCTCCTGGGACGCCGCCGTCGTCGCCACTCCGACGACCGACGGGCGGTACCGCGCAACCTGGTCGGCGAGCAGCGCCGCGTTCTCGCCGGCGGCGAGCGCGACGACCCGCAATCGATCCGAATGCGCGTCGACGACGGCGAGCGCGCTTCGCCCGATCGACCCCGTCGATCCGAGAATCGCGACGCGCGTCATGGAAGCCATGTGAGCGCGATGTAGAAGCACGGCGCCGCGAACAAATAACTGTCCACGCGATCGAGCACGCCTCCATGCCCGGGAATCAAGGCGGAGCTGTCTTTGACGCCGGCGCTGCGCTTGAGGAGCGACTCGAAGAGATCGCCGACGATGCCAAATGCGGCGACGAAGAGGCCGATGAGCGCGCCAACGGGCGGCGTGAGCGACGCAATGTGCGACAGACGCGGACCGGCGACCGCGCCCGTAATCGTCGCGATCACCAGGCCGCCAATCGCGCCTTCCACAGTTTTTGCCGGGCTCACGGCGGGGGCGAGCTTGCGGCGTCCCAACATCCGGCCCGTGTAGTACTGCGCCGAATCGCTCGCGGCGACGATCAAGATGAGGAGCACCACTGGTCCGGCGCCGCTCGTCAGTCGAATCGACGCCACCGCACCGAGCGGCACGCCGACATAGAGCGGTCCCATCAGCATGAGACCCGCACGCCCGATGGTCGTCGCTGATGGCGGACCACCCGCGAGCGTAAGTGAGCCGGCGGCGAGGACGGCGGCGAGCACGACGAGGCTGAAATCTGCCCGCCAGGTGAACGCGACGCACACGGTCGCCGCCGCCGCGCCGAGAAACGACGGCGAGACGTCGCCGGCGGCGGAGCGCGCGATGAGCGCGAGTTCGCCCGCCGCGGCGGCCGCGAAGATCGCCGCGAGCGCAACAGTCGCCCACGCCGGCGCCCACAGGAGTGTGCCGAAGAGCACGGCCAGGAGGACGGCCGCGCTCGCAATGCGCGTCATGCGCGACGGGCCGAAGACGCGAGCGAGTCGCCCGGCGATCCGATCGCGCCGTAGCGGCGATCCCGCTTCTGGTAGTCGGTGATCGCCTGCAGCAGATGCTTCATCCGGAAGTCGGGCCACAGCGCGTCGGTCACCCAGATCTCCGCGTACGCGATCTGCCAGAGCAGGAAATTACTCACGCGCATTTCGCCGCTCGTGCGAATCAGAAGATCGGGATCGGGCTGGCCGGCCGTGTAGAGATACGACGCGAAGCGCTGCTCGTCGAGCGCGTCAGGATCGACGCCGTCTCGGATCGCGCGCCGCGCGGCCTCGACGATTTCCGCGCGTCCGCCGTAGCTGAGCGCGATATTGAACTGCATGCCCTGGTTCGTCTTCGTCCGCTCTTCGGCCGCGTCGAGCTCGCGGCGAATGTCGGCGCGCAACCGGTCGGGCTGGCCGATCACACGGAAACGGATGTTGTTGCGCAGCAGCGTCTTCAGCTCGAGCCGCAGGTAGTGCTTGAGCAGGCCCATCAGGGCGGTGATCTCGGTGTCGGGCCGCTTCCAGTTCTCGACGGAAAACGCGTACAGCGTGAGCACCGACGTGCCCAGGCGGGCCGAGGTCTCGACCGTATCGCGCACGGCGTCGATCCCCGCGCGGTGGCCTTCCACACGCGGCAAATGACGGCCCGCGGCCCACCGGCCGTTGCCGTCCATGATGATCGCCACGTGGCGCGGCAGTCGGTCGAAGTCGAGGCCGCGCACGAGCGCCTCCTCCTCCGACCCGGGCTTCACGACGGCCAGCATGTCCGTCAGTGCCATGAATCTCCGCCCAAACTCGGTGATCTTAGCATCACGGACGGGACGGTCCAGATGAGACGGGGTCTGACCCCGCTTGGCGTCAGCGGCTTCCTGGTCCAGCCCGCGTTCGGCTTCGAACGCGTCAGGGGGTCAGGCCCGGCTGACGCCTTCGGGGCCAGACCCCGCCTCGGCTGGGGCGGCCCCGTAGCGCACCTGCACCAGCGTCAGTCCTGACGCCGGCGCGGTCAGGCCAGCGGCGCGGCGATCGCGGGCCGCGATGACGCGGGCGAGGTCGTCGACCGGCCGCGCGCCCGCGCCGATCTCGGCCAGCGTGCCGACGATGATGCGGACCATGTGGCGCAGGAAACCCTCGCCGTCGACCTCGACGTGCACTTCACCGGGCATCTCGCGAAGCTCGACGCGCGTGATCGTCCGGATCGTGTCGCGCATCATCGAGCCGCCGGCTTGAAACGACACGAAGTCGTGCCGGCCGACGAGCGCCGCTGCCGCGCGCCGCATCGTTTCGACGCTACCAAGCGTTGGCGCGTGCCAGACGAAGCGTCGATCGAACGGCGAGAGCACCGGCGTGGTCGCGATGCGATATCGATAGGTCTTGCCCGTCGCGTGAAACTGTGCGTGAAATCCCGGCGTGGCATCGACGACCTCGAGCACGCGCACGTCGAGCGGCAGTCGCACGTTGAGCGCTCGATGAATCGCCGAAACGTCGTAGTCCATCTCGAGCGTCGCGCTCGCGACCTGTGCGAGCGCGTGCACGCCGGCGTCCGTCCGCCCCGCGCCGACGACGGTCGGCGGCTCACCGGATGCCATCAGCGGCGCGAACGCCTCCTCCACGACCTGCTGGATCGATCGTCCGTTCGCCTGACGCTGCCAGCCGACGTAGTCGGTGCCGTCATAGGCGAGGGTCAGTTTCAGGCTGCGCATCGACGAGCCAAAGGTGGCTTCTCACTTCGAACTTGACGAGCTACTTCCTGGACCCTGGTTTGGTCACCGGGACGCCCGCCTGACAGAGCGGGCACGCGTCGGGTTGATAGGTCGGAAGCGAGAGCGTCACGAGCGCGTGGAAGGGCACGTTCAGACCGGGCGATCCGCCGCTGCGATCGACGATCGCGCCGGCGCCGACCACGGTCGCGCCGGCAGCCGTCGCCACCGCCATCGTCTCGCGCGTCGATCCGCCCGTCGTCACCACGTCTTCGATAACGACGACGCGATCGTCTGGCGAGACAGAAAAACCGCGACGCAGCGTCAGCGCGCCTTCGGCGCGCTCAGCGAAGATCGCGCGCACGCCCAGCGCTCGCGCGACCTCGTGGCCGATGATCAAGCCGCCGAGCGCGGGCGAGAGGACGACGGTCGCCTTGAGACGACGCAATGGTTCGGCCAGCGCTTGGCCGAGCGTCTCGGCATGCCGTGGATGTTGCAGCACCAGCGCGCTCTGCAGATACCCCGGACTGTGCAGCCCCGACGACAGCTTGAAGTGCCCTTCGTGCAGCGCGCCCGACTCGCGAAACAACGACAACACGGCCGACGACTCCATCACTTCCCGACCTCCCGACCTGTCGACTTCTCGACTTTCAAGGTTTCCGCAAGGTCTCTTCAAACAGCCGAAGGATTCGCTTGTACTCATCCGCCCAGCTCGTCTCTTCCGTGAAGCTGTGGTTCTCGACCGGGTACGGCTCGATCTCCCAGTTCTCCTTGCGCAGCTCGATCAGCCGCTGCACGAGGCGCACGGAGTCCTGAAAGAACACGTTCGTGTCCACCATGCCGTGGCAGATCAGCAAATGACCTTTCAGTCCCTCAGCGAAGTAGATTGGCGAGCTTTGCCGGTACGCGTCGGGATCGTTCTGCGGAGTGTTGAGAATGTCGGACGTGTAGCCGTGGTTGTAGTGCGCCCAATCGGTGACCGGCCGGAGCGCCGCGCCCACCGCGAAGGCGTCCGGCGTCGTGAACATCGCCATCAGGGTGATGAACCCGCCGTAGCTGCCGCCGTAGACGCCGATGCGCTTCGGATCGACTCTTTCGGTCTCAACGATGAACTTCGCGCCGTCGACGACGTCGTCGAGGTCCTTGCCGCCCATGTGACGGTAAATCGCCGTGCGCCAATCGCGGCCGTACCCAGCGCTCGCGCGGTAGTCGGGGGCGAGCACGACGTAGCCCTTCGACGCGAGGATGTTGTTGAACATATTCTCGCGGTAGTAGCTCGAGGACCAGTACTTGTGCGCCTCCTGCAGGTAGCCCGCGCCGTGCACGAATACGACGCCCGGCTTCTTCGGATCGCGCTTGGCGCCGATCATTTCCGGCGTGAAGAGACGCGCGTACACCAGCGCCCCGTCCCGAGCCTTGTAGGTGATGACCTTCGGGTCGATCCACTTGAAGTTACGGAATTCCTCTGTCGGCGTCGTCGTGACCTGCTTCGCCTGCGCGCCCGCCGTGAAGGGCATCACGTAGAGCTCCGGCGGCTTCGTCGTGTACGAGTAGATGATCGCGAGCGATTTCTCGTCGGGCGAGACGGTCGCTTCGTTCGAGCCGGTCATCGTCGTGAACTTCGTCCGCGGACCGCCGTCGACCGACATCGTGTAGAAATGCCGCTCGCCAGGATGCACTTCGCTCGTCGTCAGGAAGAGCGTCTTGCGATCGGCCGAGAGCTGCGCGCTCGCGACTTCCCACTTGCCGGAGGTCAGCTGCGTCGCCGCCGGCGCCGCCGCAC
>CAYQRM010000136.1:0-69669 GCA_964419785.1 uncultured Solibacteraceae bacterium
TGGCTTCTGCGCGATTTCCGAGAAGCGCCCCGTCAGCATGTTGAAAAAGAGTCTGTCGACGATCTGCTGGCGATACGCGCCGACGGTCGACTGATCAGGCGCGGCTTCCATGTCGTACACGCGCACGGCCGTCGCCGTCGACTCCTTGTCCGTGGCGACCGTGTAAAGCGTATTCGCGTGGTCGGGCACGTTGAACGTCGGCCGCGGCCGTTCGTGCGGTGGGTTGGTCAGCGGCGCGAAGTGCTGTTTGATGAGCGGCTCGACCGTCGCCTTGTCGAAATCGCCGACGGCGATGACGGCCATGAGATCGGGTCGGTACCAATCGTTGTAGAACTTGGTGAGCAGCGCCGGATTGAACGTCGCGATCGTGTTCATGTCGCCGATCGGCAGGCGATCCGCGTACCGCGATCCAGCGAGGAGCACTGGAAACTGCTTGTCGTTCATGCGCGCGCCCGCGCCGCGCCCACGCCGCCATTCCTCCGTGATGACCTGGCGCTCCTTGTCGATCACGCTCGGATCGAAGAGGACGTTGTGCGCCCAGTCCTCGAGAATCAGCATCGCCTTGTCCATGATCTCCGGGCGGTCGGTCGGAATCTGGAGTTGAAAGACGGTCTCGTCGAAGCTCGTGGCCGCGTTCACGCTCGGACCGAATTGCATGCCGATCGACTGCATGAAGGCGATGATCTGCTGCTTCGGGTAATGCTTCGTGCCGTTGAACGCCATGTGCTCGACGAAGTGCGCGAGTCCGCGCTGGTTGTCGTCTTCGAGCACCGATCCGGCGTTCACCACCAGTCGCAGCTCGGCGCGATGCTCGGGCTTCTTGTTCACTTTCACGTAGTAGCGCAGGCCGTTCGGGAGCTTGCCGATCGTAATCGCCGGGTCGGTCGGGACCGCCGCGGTGAGCGCGATCGTCGCAGCCGAGTTGGCCGGCGCGGTTTGCGGCACCTCGGCGACCGCGGCCAGGCACACGCCGGTGGCGCCGACAAGCGCGAAGAGAAGAATCTGGGTGCGGAGTCGAGCCATCATCTTCAATTATCGGCCAGATCCATGGGCCCCTTGAAAACCAGGGTTTCTGAACCTGCCCACATCCTCAATCTTCTATAAGCTGTTCTCATGTGGGCGCTCGTCGCGATGTTGCTCTTCTCGCCGCCAGCCGCGCCTCCGACGGATCGATTCGAGGTCAACGGCGTCAATCTGTCCTACACCGTGCAGGGCGCGGGCGAGCCCGTCGTGCTGATTCACGGGTTGTACTCGAGCGTGCGCCGCAATTGGGAGCTCCCGGGCACGCTGCAGATGCTCGCCGCGAACTATCAAGTCATCGCGCTCGACCTGCCTGGTCACGGTCTCTCCGACAAACCTGATCGCATCGACGCCTACGGCATCGCGATGGTCGACGACGTGGTCGCGCTGCTCGATCATCTCAACATCAAGAAGGCGCACTTCGTCGGCTACTCGATGGGCGGGATGATTGCGATGAAGCTGATGGCGACGCATCCCGATCGCGTGCTGTCCGCCGTCGTCGGGGGCATGGGCTGGATGGAGAAGGGGACGCTGCTCGCGCTGTTCTGGCAGAACTGGCAGGCCGCGGCCCGGGGCCAGACACCAGCGGTGTGCGCTCAGAGTCTCGGCAAGCTCGCGCTCTCGACTGATGAGCTCGCGTCGATCCGCACGCCCGTCGTGGTCGTCATCGGCGAAAAGGACCCGGTCAAGCCGCTCTTCGTCGATCCGCTGCACAACGCGCGGCCAGACTGGCCGATCGTCGTCGTCCCGAACGCGAACCACACCGATACGGTGTTCCGGCCCGAGTTCAAGCGCGCGATTGCCGACGCGCTGGCCAAGCCGACGCACGGCCGCTGACCCAGGCTCCGACCGGCGACAGGATGTGTAAAATACCGCCGGGGCGCGTTTGTCCCCGTGTCTGGAGACCTCAATGTTCCGCCACAAGATCACGTACGTCGGACTTGCCGCGCTAGCTGTGGCCGTTGCTCACGCGCAGACGGCGCGACCCGCCGCGCCCGCGCTGCCCATGATGTCGGCCGTCGATCCGGCGCTGTTCAAGGGCCTGCAGTACCGGCTCGTCGGGCCGTCGCGCGGGGGGCGCGTGACGACCGTCACGGGCGTGCCGTCGCAGCCCAAGACCTTCTATATGGGCGTCGCAAGCGGCGGACTTTTCCGCACGACCGATGGCGGCGCGAACTGGACGCCGATCACCGACGGCAAGGTGCCTGTCGGCTCGACCGGATCGGTCGCAGTCGCCGACTCCGATCCCAACGTGATCTATCTCGGCACGGGATCGGACGACGTGCGCAGCAATGTTTCGACTGGGCGCGGGATTTACAAGACGACCGACGGTGGCGCGACGTGGAAGTTCCTCGGTCTCTACAACTCGGGACAAATCGGCGGCGTGCGTATCCATCCAACCGATCCCAACACCGTCTGGGTCGCCGCGCAGGGCGACGCGTTCAAGAACAACGACGAGCGCGGCGTGTTCAAGTCGACCGATGGCGGCGCGACGTGGCACAAAGTGCTCTACGTGTCCGACTCGATTGGCGCAATGGACATCGAGCTGCAGCCCGGCAATCCGAGCGTCGTGTACGCATGGATGTCCCACCTGCAGCGCAAACCGTGGACAATCGTGAGCGGCGGACCCGCGAGTGACGGCGCGGGCTTCTACAAGTCGACCGACGGCGGCGAGCACTTCACGAAGATCACCTCGGGCCTGCCGAACGCTCTCGTGGGCAAAGCCAACATCGGCGTGAGCGCGGCGGATCCTAAGCGCGTCTACGCGTTCATCGAAGCGAAGCCAGGCAGCGGACTCTATCGATCGGACGATGCGGGTCAGACGTTCGCGTTCGTCGACTCGAAGCCGGCGCAGGTCGCGACGCAGATGATTTACCGTCCGTTTTACTACGACACGCTTGGCGTCGATCCCACCAACGCCGACGTCGTCTACACCGGCGCCGAGGGCTTCTGGAAATCGACCGACGGTGGCAAGACGTTCACGACGCTGCGCACGCCGCACGGCGACAACCACGACATCTGGATCAATCCGAAAGACGGCAACATCATGATCCAGTCGAACGACGGCGGCGCGAACGTGTCGACCGACGGCGGCCGCACGTGGTCGACGCTGATGAATCAGCCGACGGGCGAGTTCTACGGCGTGTGGCTCGACGAGCAGTTCCCGTACAAGCTCTACGGCGCGCAGCAGGACGATGACACCGTCATCATCTCGATGAACGCCGCGCCCTACAACCTCGCGGATTGGATGCGGGGCCCGGGCTGCGAGACCGGTCCGATCATGCCGATGCCCAACAACCCGGACATCGTCTACGGATCGTGCAAGGGCCAGTACGGCGTGATGGACCTCAAGACCGGCCAGGAGAGAAACTACTGGGTCGGCGCGCAGTCGCTCTATGGCAATCCGGCGAGCGATTTGATCTATCGATTCCAGCGCGTGTCGCCGATGGCGACGTCGCCGTGGGACCCGAACGTGCTCTATTACGGTTCGCAGTATCTGCACCGCACGCGCGACAAGGGCGTGACCTGGGAGAAAATCTCGCCGGATCTGACGGCGCATCCGGCGTGCTGCCAGGGCGTCAGCGGCGAGCCGATCACGCGCGACGTGACGGGCGAGGAGTTCTACAGCACGCTCTACGCGATCGCAGAGTCGCCGACCGAGAAGGGCGTGATTTGGACCGGCTCGAACGACGGGCCGTTCTACGTCACGCGTGACGATGGCAAGAACTGGACGAACGTCACGCCGAAGGACCTTCCCGAGGGCGGACGCGTCCAGTACATCGACGCTTCGCCGCACAGGAAAGGATCCGCCTACTTCGCGGTCTATCGGTATCTGCTCGGCGACTATCAGCCGTACCTCTATCGCACCGACGACTACGGCAAGAC
This sequence comes from uncultured Solibacteraceae bacterium, assembly GCA_964419785.1. Taxonomy (GTDB): domain Bacteria; phylum Acidobacteriota; class Vicinamibacteria; order Vicinamibacterales; family SCN-69-37; genus DATEGZ01. The sequence goes on from CAYQRM010000136.1 coordinate 3,907, forward strand.
GTGGACGCGGCTCACCGACGGCAAGAACGGTATTCCCGCCGATTGGCCCACGCGCGTCGTGCGCGAGGATCCGAATCGCGAAGGTCTGCTCTACGCCGGCACCGAGTTCGGGATGTTCATCTCGTACGACAACGGCGCGCACTGGCAGTCGTTCCAGCTCAACATGCCGGTGACGCCGATTACCGACATCAAGATCCATCACAAGGATCTCGTCGTCTCGACGCAGGGACGCGCGTTCTGGATTCTCGACGACATCAGCGCGGTCGAGCAGATGACGCCGCAGGTGACGCCGACGGCCGCGCATCTCTTCAGGCCGCGCGACGGTTATCGCACCCGCGTGAGTCCGAATCTGCTCGGGCCAATGGTCGAGTACTTCCTGCCGAAGGAGCCGTCCGGGCCGGTCACGCTCGACATTCTCGACGCGAAAGGCGCGACGGTGAATTCGTACAGCTCGGATGCGGCGCCAGCGGGCGGTCGCGGCGGACGCGGCGGCCGCGGTGGTGGCGGCGGCGCAGGTGCCGGCGCGGCGGCGGCCGGCGGTGACACGCCGGTCTCTGACACGGGTGGTGGCGGCGGCGGATTCGGCCGCGGCGGTCCGGGCGTCGTCACGCGCGTGACGAAGACGACGGGCATGAACCGCGTCGTCTGGGATGGCCGCGCGCAAAGCGGTCTTACGATGCCGCCGGGACAGTATCAAGTGAAGCTCACGGTCGACGGTCAGGCGCAGACCGCACCGCTCACGGTCTTGATCGATCCGCGCATCGCGGCCGAGGGCGTCACGAACGCCGATCTCGTCGAGCAGTACGAGCACAACGTCAAGATGCGCGCGCTCCAGGCGGACGTCGATCAGACGCTCGCGCGCGTGAACACGGCGCGCTCGAAGCTGCAGGGCGCGACCGGCGCCGACGCCGACAAGGCGAAGCAGGTGCAGGCGATCTACGAGAAGATCGTCGCCACTCCCGAGGGCGTGCGTTACAACAAGCCTGGCTTGCAGGAGCACGTCCGTTACCTCGCCGGCATGACCGCGAACGTCGATCAGAAGATCGGCCGCGACGCGATCGAGCGCTACAACGAGCTCAAGAAAGAGCTCGACGCGATCAAAGCGGACCTGGACAAAGTGATCGGTCCGGGGCTGTAAACAGGGGGCGGGAACAGCGCGACCGCCTGCAGCGTCTCTGTCTCATACCCGGGGCCTGGAGCCTTGGGGCTGGGCCTGTGACATGCTGAGGGCATTCTGACCATGCGTCGCCTTCGCGTGACGCTCGTTGTGCTCATCGCGAGCGTCATCGCGGTGGCGCTCCAATTCACGCCTCGCCTCGCCGCGCAGCAGCGAGGGGCGGCGCCGCCCGGCGCCGGTCAGTTGACGCCGCCAACCGGCACCGGCTTGATCGTCGGACAAGTCGTCGACGCGGCGACAAGTCAACCGATCGCGGGCGCCATCGTCGTGACGAACGTTCGCGCGAACGCGGCGGGGCGTCGGGGCGGAGGTCCGGGCGCGGCGGGTCCGCCCATCCAGCCCATCCGGCTCGTCACCGGTGCCGACGGCCGCTTCGTCCTGCGCGATCTGCCGAAGATGAGCGTCGCGATCACCGCGGCGGCCAACGGTTATGTCAATGGCGGCGCAGGGCAGTCCCGGCCCGGCGGCGCTGCCGAGAACATCGACGTTGGCGACGGCGAGAAGATCGCCGACGTTCGCATCCTGCTGTGGAAGACGGCTGTCATCACCGGCACTGTCACCGATGATTCCGGCGAGCCCGTCGTGGGCGCGCAGGTCCGTGCGTCTCGACGCGTCGCCGTTGCCGGACGCACGCGCTACAACTATGGCGCTTCCGCGACGACCGACGACCGCGGCGCGTTTCGCCTCTCCGGCCTTCCGCCCGGAGATTACGTCGTCGTCGTCCCTGAGACGCAGCAGACGGTGCCGACGGCAATGTTGGACGCAGCGCTGCAGAGCGTGTCGAGTGGCACGCCGGCCGGCGCTGCGATGATGGATTTATTCACCAGCGGTGCAATGGTGTTCAACGGAGGCGCCGGTAACTCGCCGCTGACCGGCGTGCGGGTGGATGACCTGATGTTCTCGACGACCAGCGGCGGCGCGACCGTGACGGCCGATGGCCGCATCCTCACGAATCCAACCGTGTACTACGCGTCAGCGTCGTCGCTCGGTCAGGCAACGGTGATCACGGTCAAGTCTGGCGAAGTGCGATCGGGGATCGATTTGCCGCTGCACCTGGTGCCAACCGCGCGGATATCTGGCTTGCTGACCGCGGCCGGCGCGCCAGTCGGCGGCGTGGCGGTGCGGTTGATGCCGAGCCTTCCGGACAACGGATTTGCCGGCGACGAAGTTCAGGTGGCGGCAACGTCGACGCGCCCGGACGGGACGTTCACGTTTCTTGGCGTGCCGCCCGGACAGTATTTCGTCGACGCCGTGCGGCGGCCGCGGCCCCAGATTCCTCCAGAGCTCGCGTCCAACCCAATGGTGCAGATGGCCTTCGGCGGCGGCGGAGGTGGGAGCGAGGCGCTTTACGGTGCGACGACCGTCAGCACCGACGGGCGCGATGTGTCGGACCTCGCGGTCGTCCTCACCGGCGGTGTGACGATCAGCGGGCGCTTCGTCTTCGACGGCACGGCGACGCGGCCGGCGCCCCAGCAGATGCAGAACCTCGCAATTTCGCTGCAGTCGATCGACGGCCGGACGAATGGCCAGATGGCATTTGGGGGTTCCGGTCCACGCGTGCCGGTGGACGCCAATGGCGCTTTCAAGACGATTCCCTATCCAGCGGGCAAGTACCTCGTTACCGCGCCGGCCGCAGGCTCGGGGTGGATTGTGCAATCGATGCTCGTGGGCGGACACGATCTGGTGCGCGAGCCACTAGAGCTGAAGGGCGAAGACATTACCGATCTCGTCGTGACGTACACGGACAAGGTTGGACAGGTTGCAGGGACGGTGCGCGCGCCGGCCGGTTCGACGCTCAAGCCGGCGACGGTCTTTCTCTTTCCGGCGGACTACCCGGATCGTATTGCCCTAGCGGACGCTCGGTTGTTTCGCAACGCACCAGCCTCGAAAGATGGCAGCTACACCTTCGGCGGGCTTCCCGCGGGCGACTACTACGTCGCCGCCATGACCGCTGACGATGCGCCAGACAATCGCGATGCCGAATTTTTCACCGCACTCTCGCGCGGCGCCACTCATGTGACGCTGACCGACGGCGAGCGGAAAACGCTCGACCTGCAGATCGTGAGAGTGACGAAATGAGGGGCCGACTCGCGCGGCTCTCGCTCGCCTTCGTCGCAATGTTTATGCTCGGCCTCGCTTCGTCGGCCGCCGCGCAGAGCACTCCTCCTCGCGATACAAACGCGCCTCGGGTCGGCACCGCGATCCTCTCCGGCGTCGTCCTCACCGATGAAACCTCGCCGCGACCGCTGCACCGCGCCACGGTCGTCCTGTCGTCGGGCGAGGCTCGCTTTCCGCAATCGACGATGACGGATGAGGCGGGACGGTTTGCGTTTACGCGACTCGCGGCGGGCAATTACTCGATTGTGAGCACGAAGCCCGGCTACGTCGCGGCGTATTACGGCGCGAAGCAAGCGGGCCGCGGACCCGGCGTGCCGATCGCGGTGCTCGACGGACAGCAGGTCGCCGACGTCACGATGAGGATGATGCACGGCGGTGTGATTTCCGGAACGATCACGACGCAGTCTGGCCGGCCCGCGGAGAACATCAACGTCATGGTCTATCGCGTCGACAACATCGGCGGCGCGCGGCGGCTGTCGCTGACGACGGTGAGCGTAAACACGGACGATCGCGGGATGTATCGAGCGTTCGGTCTTGCGCCCGGCGACTACGTTGTGCAGATCGGCGGGACACTCGCATCGTTTGCGTTGAATGGTGAAGCGCGGCTGGTCACATCTGCGGAACTTCGGTGGGCGGATCAGGTCAGCGGTGCCGCAGCGATCTCGCCTCCACCGCCCGGACAAACCGTCTCGTACTCGTCCATGTACTTTCCGGGCACGCCTGATGTGTCGTCCGCATCCATCCTCACCCTTGGTCCGGCTGAGGAGCGCGATGGCGTCGACTTCTCGCTGGCGCTGGTGCCGACAGCGCGCTTGTCCGGCCAGGTCCTCGACGCCGACGGCCGTCCGTTTCCCGGCGCGCAGATCACGGTCGCTCCCGCGGGCCCGGCGCAGGACCTGATGACGATGCTGAGCGGATTCCGGACGATGAGCCGGTCGATGCCCGACGGGAATTTTGCTGTGACGGGCGTCACGCCTGGACCGTACACGATCAGCGTTCGCGCAACTCCACCCTCCGCCGGCCGCGGCGGATCGCCAGATGCCGCGATGATGGCCGCTGCTCGCATGCTCGGCGGTGTGGGGGGCAATGCTCCATCGTTGTGGGCGAACGCCGACGTCACCGTCGACGGGCGCGACATGTCCGACATCATCTTGCGTCTGCAACCCGGCATGACGGTGACGGGCAAGCTCGTGTTCGAGTCTTCATCCACGCCGCCGCCAGACGCGACGCGCGCGCGCGTCGCGTTGATGTCGCCGCCGACGGGATCATCGGCGATCGAATTGACGGCGTCGATGCTCACCGGCACGATGCAGGCGACAATCGCGCCCGACGGCACGTTGACGGTGCTCGGCGTCGCCCCGGGCAAGTATCGTGTGACGACGGGCGGGCTGGCGATGTTGATGGGTCAGAACGCCGTCGCTGCGGGCTGGACGATGAAGTCGGCGATGCTCGGCGGGAAGGACGTCGCCGACGCTCCGTTCGAAGTGCGTCCGAACGAGGACGTCACCGATCTCGTCGTGACCGTGACGGATCATCCGAGCGAGCTGTCGGGCACGGTGAAGGACCGCGCCGGCCGGCCGGCGCCAGGATTTCCGATCGTGGTCTTTTCGACGGACCGCGCGTACTGGACGGTGGGATCGCGTCGCGTCCAGCAGGCCCGACCGTCGAGCGACGGTCGGTACAAGATGACCGGGCTGCCCGGCGGCGAGTACTACGTGTGCGCGCTCACCGATTTGGATCAGAATCAGCTCTACGATCCGGCGTTTCTCGAATCACTCGTGTCGGGATCGTTCAAGATCGCGTTGACCGACGGCGAGAAGAAGACGCAGGACCTCACGCTCGCGTCCGGCGGGACATGAAGGTCATGAAGGTCGCGAAGCACATGCAGGTCGGAGAGGAGCGATCGCGGGTCCTTCATGTAAGCTTTTCGTCTAATTGATGCGAATCGCGCGGCTTGGCAGCATCGCGCTCGTCGCGCTCGTGACGATGAGAATTCCTGCGCTCAATGCGCGCGTGCAGAACATGCCCGCCGTCTACGGCTACGAGGTCGTGCATACCTACCCGCACGATCCGGGCGCGTTCACGCAGGGACTGGTCTTCGTCGACGGCGTGCTCTACGAGAGCACCGGCCTTAACGGCCACTCGAGTCTGCGCAAGGTCAAGCTCGAAACCGGCGAGGTGTTGCAGCGACGCGAGGTCGACGCGCAGTACTTCGCGGAGGGCCTCACCGAGTGGCGGGGCACGCTGATTCAGATCACGTGGCAGACGCACGTCGGCTTCGTCTACGACCTCGCGACGTTCGCGCCGAAGCGCACGTTCAACTACACGGGCGAAGGTTGGGGCCTCACGCATGACCGCACGCGACTCATCATGAGCGACGGCACGTCGTCGCTGCGCTTTCTCGATCCAGTGACGCTCGCCGAGACGGGACGCGTGACGGTTACCGATCGCGGCCAGCCCGTCACGCGACTCAACGAGCTCGAGGTCGTCAACGACGAGATCTTCGCCAACGTCTGGGGCACCGATTCGGTTGTCCGCATCGCACCAGCCACCGGCCGGGTCACAGGCTGGATCGATTTCACCGGTCTCTTGCCGAGCGCCGATCGCACGCCCTCGACCGACGTCTTGAACGGCATCGCGTATGACGCGAAAGGCGATCGCTTGTTCGTCACCGGCAAGCAGTGGCCCAAACTGTTCGAAGTTCGGTTGATTAGGAAGTAGAACGCCCCCAAAGACCGATTGTGAAAATCGTGGTCAAATCAGCCGCGACATGACCTCTCCGCTCACGCGCCGCTTCGGCCTCGTCGAAGCCACGGCGCTCAACATGATCAACATGATCGGGATCGGTCCGTTCATCACGATCCCGTTGCTCATGACGGCCTTGGGCGGACCGCAGGCAATGCTCGGCTGGATCGTTGCGCTCATCATCGTCATCACCGATGGCATGGTGTGGAGCGAGCTCGGCGCGGCGTTGCCGGGATCGGGCGGATCGTTCGGCTATCTGCGCGAGGCGTTCGGGCCGGAGTCGCTCGGACGTCTGATGGCGTTTCTGTTCGTCTGGCAGTTCGTGCTGAGCGGGCCGCTCGAGATCGCGTCCGGCTACATCGGCTTCGCGAAGTATCTGTCCTACCTCTGGGCGGGGTCGACGACGACGCGGGTGTTCTTCGTGGCGGCGGCGGTCGGCCTCGTCAACATCGTCTTGCTCTATCGACGTGTGACCTCAGTCGCGAAGCTCACCGTCGCGCTCTGGGCCGGCGTGCTGTTGGCGACCCTGTCGGTGATCGTGACGGGCGCGTCGCATTTCGATCCGAAGGTCGCGTTCGATTTCCCGCCTGGCGCGTTCCGCTTCTCACTCGGGTTTCTCGTCGGTCTCGGCGCCGCGACGCGCATCGGCGTGTACGACTACCTTGGCTACTACGACGTCTGCTACGTCGGCGACGAGGTGAAAGACCCCGGCCGCGTGATTCCGCGATCGATTCTCATCAGCACGGTCGCGGTCGCCGTGATCTATGTCGCGATGAATCTGTCGATCGTCGGCGTCGTACCGTGGCGCGAATTCGTGCCCGCTGACGCCCATCCTGGCTCCGACTTCGTCGTGTCGCTCTTCATGGAGCGCACGTCTGGACCTGCGGTGGCCCGCGCGTTCACGGTGCTGGTGCTGTGGACGGCGTTCGCGTCCGTCTTTGCGCTGCTCTTCGGCTACTCGCGCATTCCGTACGCGGCCGCGCGCGACGGCTACTTCTTTCGCACGTTCGCTCGGCTCCATCCGACTGGCGGATTCCCGGCCGTGTCGCTCGTCGTGCTCGGCGTGATGTCGATTCTGGCAAGCGCGCTCTCGCTCGATACGGTCATCGAGACGCTCATCGCGACGCGAATTCTCGTGCAGTTTGTCGGGCAGATCGGCGGATTGATCCTGCTGCGTCGCCGGCGGCCTGACCTCCCGCGCCCGTACCGCATGTGGTGGTATCCGATTCCGGCGCTCATCGCGCTTGCCGGCTGGATCTTCATCTTCGCCACGACGGGCGCCTTCGTCATCGGGTTCAGCCTGGTCCTTCTGGCCGTCGGCGTCGCCAGTTTTCTGGTATGGTCCCGACGACTGCAGCAATGGCCATTCGCCCGGAAGCCCGCCTGACCGGTACGGCCGCCTGGATCGGCCTGGCGCTCACGCTCGTCTTCGTCTCGACGGCTGGCGCGCAGCCAGCTGCGCAAATGCTTGCGCGCGACTGGCGCCTTCAGTCGTCCGCGCAGATTCATGACACCGGCGCGACGATCTCCACCACCGCCTACAAATCCACCGGCTGGTACCCGACGGCGGTGCCCGCGACGGTGCTGGCGGCGCTCGTCGCCAACAAGGTGTATTCCGATCCGTACTTCGGGATGAACCTGCGCGCGATTCCCGGCACGTCGTATCCGATCGGCCGCAATTTCTCCGCCCTGCCGATGCCCGACGACAGTCCATTTCGCGTGTCGTGGTGGTACCGCACCGAGTTCAGTTTGACGAGCAACGCCTCAGGCTCGCACGTCGCGCTGCACTTCGACGGTCTCAACTATCGCGCGAACGTGTGGCTCAACGGCCGGCAGATTGGACGCGCGACCGACATCGCCGGGATGTACCGCCTGTTCGAGCTCGACATCACCGACACCGTCCGGCGCGACGGACCGAACGCCCTCGCGGTCGAAATCTTTCCTCCCGAGCCGAGCGACCTCGCCTGGACGTGGGTCGACTGGAATCCGGCGCCGCCGGACAAGAACATGGGCCTCTGGCGGCCGGTGTCGGTGACGACGAGCGGAGACGTGATGCTGCGGAGGCCGCACGTGGTGTCGAATGTCGCGGCGTCGCGCGCGAGCGCCGACGTGACGATCTCCGCCGAGCTCACGAATCTCGCGAACGAGTCGCGGCTGGCGCGACTGAGCGGCACGCTGGGCACGGTCGCGTTCGATCAGGCGATCACGCTCAACGCGCACGAAACGCGCGTGGTCAGCTTCTCGCCGGCGATTTATCCGGCGCTGCGCGTGCAAGGCGCGAAGTTGTGGTGGCCGATCGGCATGGGCGCGCCGAACCGGTACGACCTCACGCTCGACGCGAGCGTCGGCGGCAAGCTGTCGGACCGCGCGTCCATGAAAATCGGCATCCGCGAGATTACCTCCGAGCTCACGCCGACTGGCGGACGTCTGTTCAAGGTCAACGGCCGGCCGATTCTCATTCGCGGCGGCGGCTGGGCGCCGGACATGCTGCTGCGACCGGATCCCGATCGGCAGGACGCCGAGCTGCGCTACGTCCGCGAGATGGGGCTCAACACGATTCGGCTCGAGGGCAAGCTCGAGGACGACCGGTTTTTTGATCGCGCCGACGAGTCGGGGATCCTCGTGCTCGCTGGCTGGTGCTGCTGCGATCGATGGGAGCAATGGTCGCAGTGGAGTGATGACACACACGCGATTGCCGCCGCATCGCAGACGGATCAGATCTGCCGGCTGCGCGCGCATCCGAGCATGCTCGCCTGGATGAACGGCAGCGACAATCCGCCGCCGCCCGACGTCGAGCGCGTGTACGTCGGCATCCTCAATCGCCTGCACTGGCCGAATCCGTTCGTCTCGTCAGCGACCGCCAAGAAGACCACCGTGACGGGTGATTCCGGCGTGAAGATGAACGGCCCCTACGACTGGGTGCCGCCGAACTACTGGCTCGAGGACGACTCGCGCGGCGGCGCGCACGGGTTCGCGACCGAGATCAGTCCTGGCGCGGCCGTGCCGCCGGTCGAATCGCTCAAACGCATGCTCCCGGCTGATCACCTCTGGCCGATTGACGATGTCTGGAACTACCACGCGGGCGGGGGACAATTTCGCACGATTCAAACGTTCACCGACGCGCTGACGAAGCGGTACGGCGCGCCGTCGGGCATCGACGACTACGCGATGAAAGCGCAGGTGCTCTCGTACGAAGGCGAGCGCGCGATGTTCGAGGGCTACGCGCGCAACAAGTTTACGTCGACCGGTGTCATCCAGTGGATGCTCAACAACGCGTGGCCGTCGATGATTTGGCACCTCTACGATTACTACCTGCGGCCCGGCGGCGGCTACTTCGGCACCAAGAAAGCCTGCGAGCTGGTGCACGTGCAGTACTCGTACGACGATCGGTCGATCGTTGTCGTCAACAACACGGCCGCGCCGGTCGCGGGCGTCGTCCTGATTCACGTTGTGAATCTCGATGGCGCCGTGCAGCAGTCGCGCACCGTCGACGTCAGCGCTCCGCCCGACTCGAGCACGCGCGTGTTCACGCTCGATCCGCCGGCGATGCCGGTGTACTTCTTGGATCTTCGTCTCAACGCGCCTGGCGGCCAGCCGATCAGCACGAACTTCTACTGGCTCGCGGCAAGAATGGACGAGCTCGACTGGGCCAAATCGACCTGGTACGGCACGCCCGTCAGAAGTTACGCGGACATGACGTCGCTCAAAGATCTTCGACAGACGACGGTCACCGCCACGGTCACCCATCGTCGTCGTGCTGGCGCGGGAGAAGGCGAGACGCACGTCGCGCTCGCGAATACCGGACCGTCGATCGCGTTCTTCGTTCGTCTGCAGGTCACGAAAGGGTCGGGCGGCGACGAGATCCTGCCGGCATTCTGGCAGGACAACTATGTCAGCCTGATGCCCGGAGAGAAGCGGGATATCGCAGTCACGTACCGGCTCGCGGATCTTGGCAGCGCGCAGCCGGCGGTCAAGATCAGCGGCTGGAACGTCCACTAGTCATTTCGATCGAGTCTATCGAGGAGGTCGCTCATGGTGAGCTTGTCAGCGCTCTGGTTGCCCGTCCTGCTCTCGGCCGTCATCGTGTTCGTCGCGAGCTCGATCATTCACATGGTGCTCAGCTATCACAAGAACGACGTCAAGAAGGTTCCGCGCGAGGAGGACGTGATGGGCGCGCTGCGGCCGTTCAACCTTCCGCCGGGCGACTACGCGATGCCACGGCCCGCGTCGATGAAGGACATGGGCACTCCGGCGTTCAAAGAAAGAATGACGAAGGGGCCGGTCGTGTTCATGACGGTATTGCCGTCAGGGCCGTTCGAGACAGGCAAGCAACTTGGACAGTGGTTCGTGTACTTGATCGTGATCAGTGTCTTCGCCGCGTACGTCGCCTCGCGCGCGCTGCCCGCCGGGTCGGACTATCTGGCCGTCTTCCGGTTCGCAGGGACGACCGCGTTCATCGGGTACGCGATGGCGATGCCCCAACAGTCGATTTGGTATCGCCGCAACTGGGGCACGACGCTGCTCTTGATGTTCGACGGGCTGCTGTTCGGGTTGCTGACTGGCGGAACGTTCGGGTGGCTGTGGCCGCGGTAGGCATGAAGGACGTGAAGGGAATGAAGGACATGTAGTAAGAGAACCGCCCATCGATCTGACTGGCCGCCGGAGGCGGCCCAGGCGATTGGGCGAGGACACCTGGGAGCAAGAGCCAATAAACTGCCACGAGGCTCTTGTTCCCAGGTGCCCTCGCCCAATCGCGCCCGGCAAAGCCGGGTCGTCAGATCGATGGGCGGTTCCTTCATGAACTTCATTTCCTTCACGATCTTCATGCATCCCTGATTGCAGTATCTGCACACCCTCGCCCATCCCTCCGTGCAATCGCCGCAATTCCGCACGGCGCGCCGCTTGCAGACGCGTTTCGACGTGCCGCTGATCGTCAGTCCCGTCGTGCAACGAATCATCGGAGCCGCGATTACGGTTCATCGCGCTCTTGGGCCCGGGTTGTTCGAGTCGGTCTACGACCGCTGTCTGGAGTACGAGTTGCACAAGCAGGGCTTGACGATGGCGCGTCAGGTGGCGCTTCCGCTCATTTACGACGGCCTTTCGATACCGTGTGCATATCGCGCTGACTTCGTCGTGCAGAACGAGGTGCTCATCGAGATCAAGGCCGTCGATCGGCTGCTGCCGGTGCACGACACGCAAGTCCTCACGTACTTGCGGTTGTCCGGCGTTCGGCAGGGACTGCTCTTGAACTTCAACGTGCCGCGGCTGGTGGACGGGATCAGGAGCTTCCTTATGTAGACATGAAGGACGTGAAGGGAATGAAGAACATGAAGTAAGAAGAACCGCCCATCGATCTGACTGGCCGCCGGAGGCGGCCCAGGCGATTGGGCGAGGCCACCTGGGAACAAGAGCCTCGTGGCAGTTATTGGCTCTTGTTCCCAGGTGCCCTCGCCCCATCGCGCCCGGCGAAGCCGGGCCGTCAGATCGATGGGCGGTTCCTTCATGACCTTCATTTCCTTCATGACCTTCATGCCGAGCCTGCCGTGCCATAATTCCCGGCGACACGCCCGGTTCAACTTGGAGGCTCTATGAGTGCCGGTTCATCCCTGCTCGGTCGCGCCCTTACCCGGCGCACGACTCGTCTCGCGCTCGTGTTCGCCTTGGCGCTCGTGCCGCTCACCATCGTCGCGCAGCGTGGCGCGCCGCCGCAGGCGAAGCCGCCCGCGTCGCCCGACGATCAGATCATCGCCGCCGAGAGCTACCAGACGCCACAGAAGGAGCTGGCCGAGGCCGTGCTCGCGCCGCGGTATCTGAACGACAACCTGTCGAACTTGAGCCCCGACAAGAAGTGGTTCCTCAAGATGATCGGCGACGGCCCGGTCGTGATGACGACGTTCTCGAAGCCGTTCGATGAGCTCGGCGGCGTGTTCATCGACTGGAAAGCGAATCGCTCGCGCACGCTGACGATCACCAACAGCATTGGCATCCAGCTGATCTCCGCCACCGACGGGACGAAGAAGAATATCCAGCTGCCGGCCAACGCGCGCGTGTCGAACGCGACGTGGTCCCCCGACGGCAAGTCGATTGCCTTCTACGTGCACGGCGACACCGCCACGCACATCTGGATCGCCAACGTCGCCACCGGTCAGGCCGCACAGCTCACGACGACGCCCGTGCTCGCGACGTTCGTCACGAGTTTCTATTTCAGCGCCGATGGCCGATCGATCGCCACGGTGTTGCCGCCAGACAACCGCGGCCCGCGGCCGGTCGAAGCGGCGCCCGTGCCAGCGGGACCCGAAGTGGAGGTCTCGTCCGGCACCAAGGCGAGCCTCCGCACGTTCCCGAGCTTGATGTCCACACCGCAGGATTTCGCGCTGCTGCGTTGGCACGCAACGGGTCAGCTCGCGATCATCGATGTTGCGACGAAGACCGTCCGCAAAGTCGGCGCGCCGGCGATGATCCGCGCGATCGATCTTTCGCCCGATGGACAGTACGTGCGCGTGACACGGATGACCGATCCGTTCTCCTACATCGTTCCGGTCAGCAACTTCGGATCAGTCGAAGAGCTGTGGGATATCAGCGGCAAGTCCCTCGCGCGGCTGTCCGATCGTCCGATCAATCTCGGGGCGTCGGCTGACGACACGAATCCTGATCCGAACGCCGCGCCTGGTGGCGGCGGTGGGCGAGGGCGCGGCGGTCAGACCGGCAAGCGCGAGTTCGCGTGGCGACTCGATGGGCCGGGTCTCACCTATCTCGAACAGGAACCGCCGCCGGCACGGACGACGACCGCCGACGATGCGAACGCCGGCAACGCTGGTGCCAATGCCAACGCGGCGGGCCGCGGCGGCGCTCGCGGGACCGGTCGCGGCGCGCCAGGCGCGCAGGGCCAGAATGCTCCGCCTCGCAAGGATCGGCTGATGGCGTGGGCGCCCCCCTTCGACGTCGCGAGTGCGAAGCTCATCTACGAGAACGCGACGACGATGTCGAACGTGCGATTCTCGCCGGACAACCAGATTCTGTTCTTCAACGAGACCGCGGGCGGCAACACCACGCTCTACGCCGTGTACCTCAACGATACGGCCCAGCGTTACTCGCTGCAGGTGACGCGCGGCGGCGGCGGCGGCCGCGCGGGCGGCGGCGGCGCCAACACGCAGGCGAGTGACGACCCGAACACCGGCGGATCGCTCGTCGGCGTGCGCGGCACCGCGGGCGGCGGCGGACGCGGTGGCGGTGGCGGCGCTGGAGGACGCGGCGGTGGCGGTGGTGCCGGCCCGGTCATGCTGTCGGCCGACAAGAACGCCGTGTTCTTCGAGGGCACGACGTACGACAAGGATCCGCTCCAGGTCGGACCGAAGTCGTTTGTCGATCGCATGACGATTAAGACAGGCGAGAAAACGAATCTCTACACGAGCGACAACACCAATCAGTGGGAACGCGTGACGCAGATTCTCGACGCCGACGCGAAGTCGTTCGTCGTCGTCCGCGAGAGCCCGAAGGACGTGCCGCAGGCGTACCTCGTGAACGGCACCACGAGGAAGCAGCTCACGGACAACAAGGACATCGCCCCGGACCTCACCGCGGCGCCGAAGATGAAGGTACCGATCACGCGGCCAGACGGCTTCCACTTCACGGTGCGCGTCACGCTGCCGCCCGGCTATCAGCCAGGGACCAAGCTGCCGGCGCTGTTCTGGGTGTACCCGTCGGAGTACGAGACGCAGGACGCGCACGACCGCACGGACCGAACGTTCAACAAGAACACGTTCGAGAACTTCGGCGCGCGGTCGATGGAGTTCTTCTGCCGTCTTGGCTACGCGGTGATCGAGGACGCGCCAGATCACCTGCCGATCGTCGGACCGAACGGCAAGGAGAACGACAATTACGTCGACGATCTCCGGAGCGACTTGCTTGCCGTGATCGACGAGCTCGATCGGCGCGGCGTGATCGATCGCACGCGGCTGGCGATTGGCGGCCACAGCTACGGCGCGTTCACAACCGTGAACGCGATGACCCACACGACCTTCTTCAAGGCGGGCATCGCCGGCGACGGCAATTACAATCGCACGCTCACACCGTTCGGCTTCCAGAATGAACGCCGCACGTTCTGGGAAGCGCCGGACGTGTACACGAACATGTCGCCGCTGTTCTACGCGCAGCACCTCTCAGGCGCGCTGCTGATGTACCACAACATGCACGACCAGAACGTCGGCACCGATCCGATCAACTCCGATCGTCTGTTCCAAGCGCTGAACGAGCTCGGCAAGACGGTCGCGCTCTATCGGTACCCGTTCGAGGACCACGGGCCGGTCGCGAAGGAGACGCTGCTCGACATGTGGGCCCGTTGGGGCGCGTGGCTCGACAAGTACGTGAAAAACGCGCCGCCGGCTGTTGTCAAACCTGCAGCGAGTCGCTGAGATGAGTGGGGTCAGGCCCGGCTTGGCGTAAGCCGGGCCTGACCCCGCTGCCCGTCGTTCTAAGCGCTTCCCTCAAATAAGCGCACGCTCATTGGCGCCGCTGGCGCGATCGCATCGTCGACGCGCAGCCGCACGCGTCTCACCGTCACGGAAGCGAATCGATCCAATTTCCGGTACCCGATCGTCGTGCCTGACGCGAGCGTGCGCCACTCGCCACCCGCGACCTGGCCCTCGAGCGTGTAGCGCGCGACCACCTGTCCGCGCGCGATGTCCTCGCGAAGATCGGCGAGCGCGATCGTCTCATCGCCGCCGAGATCGATTTCGAGCGCGGCTGCGTGTCCTGCCGTCGCGCGAAGATCTGGGCGCCGCCTCGCCGCGACGTCGTGAGCGAAGAGCGCGTCGAGGCGCGCGCGCATGTCCGCGAGCCTTGAGACGTCCGTGTCGTGGAGCAGGCCGTCGCGCGTGGGCGGCACGTTCAGCAATAGCTTCGAGTTGCGCCCGACCGACGTGAAATAGATCGAGACGAGATCGTCGGCCGATTTCACGCGCGCGTCTTCGGCCGGGTGATGAAACCAGCCGGGCCGGATCGAAACGTCGGTCTCGCCAGGACGCCAGACGGTGCCGTTCGGATCGCCGTGCTGGAGCATGGCGGTCACCGCTGCGCCGCCCGCTCCTGGGTACGGCACGACCGCAGGATCGACGGTCGACCAATTGGTCTCGCCCGCGACGCCGCGCTCGTTGCCGATCCACCGCACGTCAGGACCCGCGTCGGAAAAAATCACAGCATCCGGTTGCAACCGCCGGACGAGGGCCCAGATCCGATCCCAGTCGTATTGCTGCTTGCGGCCGTTCGGGCCCTCGCCGTTGGCGCCATCGAACCACACCTCGGCGATCGGACCGTACCCGGTGAGCAGTTCCGTCAGTTGATCGCAGTAGAAGTCGTTGTACCGCGGTGAGTCGCCGTAGCGCGGCTCGTGGCGATCCCACGGCGAGAGGTACAGGCCAGCTCTGAGGTGTTCGGCGCGGCACGCATCGGTGAACTCCTTGACGACGTCGCCGTGGCCGTCGCGAAAGGGGCTCGACTTCACGGAGTGCGTCGTCGTCTTTGTCGGCCAGAGGCAGAATCCGTCATGGTGCTTCGCGGTGAGGATCATCGCGCGGGCGCCGGCGGAGCGTGCCGCGCGCGCCCACTGACGTGCGTCGAGACGCGACGGCGCGAAGATGGCTGGGTCCTCGCGCCCATCGCCCCACTCGCGATCGGTGAACGTGTTCACGCCGAAGTGGAGGAAGAGCGCGAGCTCGTCTTGCTGCCAGCGAAGCTGCGCTGGGCTCGGCTGGGGCCGCATCGTCGCTTGCGCGCGGCTCGTCGCGCGCCAGGCCAGCGGCAAGAGCGCGGATGATTGCAGGAATTCTCGGCGCGTCACTCAATTACGATAATCGAAGCAATGGGCCATTGAGGCAGTGTGGCAATGCGTGAATGCATGCGTGCAAATTCATCATTCACCCATTGCCTCATTGCCTCATCTCCCGTAATCCCGAATGATGGTGATCCGCCTGCTCGCATTTCTGTTAATAGCCGAGGGCGTGTCGACGCTCTTTTGGCTCGTGATGCTGCTGCCGTCGCTCGGCTGGCGCGATCGATCGTCGGTGGCGGTCATCATTGTGCGAGGAGTGATCGGGGCGCTGCAGCTCGTGAGCGGATGGGGCCTCGCCTCACGCAGCGCGTCTGCGCCGACGCTGGCACGCTGGGCACTCGGACTTTCGGCCGCGCTCCTCGCGCTCGAGATCGGTTTCCGTTTGTCGCCGAGCAACCTCGATCCGACCTATCGCTGGCCGCTCGTGTGGGCGTATGCCTCGTATGCATTCGTCGCGATTGTGATCTTGCGCCGGAAAGGCGACGGAGGAACCCCGGACCCCGGACTTCGGACCTGGGACGACGGTGGAACGCTGGACATCGGGCCCCACACCTGGGACGACTAGCGAACCGTAAGCGCGATCTTTCCGACGACGCTGCCGGACTCGAGCGCGCGGTGCGCTTCCGCGGCCTGGGCCAGCGGAAACGTTTGGTGGACGACGGGCCGCACGCGTCCTGATTCGATGAGGGGCCACACTTCGCGCTCGAGCGCTTGCGCGATGACGCCTTTTTCCTCCGGCGTGCGGATGCGAAGCGTCGAGCCGGTGACGGTCAGACGCTTGAGCATGATCGTCCGCAGCGCGATCTCCGCGGTCGCACCGCCGATGAGACCGATCTGCACGAGCCGGCCATCCCGCGCGAGCGAGTCGAGATTGCGCTGTGCGTAGCTGCCGCCGATGATGTCGAGAATGACGTCGACGCCGCGGCGGTCGGTCACCGATTTCACGACCTCGACGAAATCCTCCGAGCGATGGTTGATCGCGCGCACGGCGCCGAGGCGGCGAACCGCATCGCATTTGTCTTCGCTGCCGGCGGTCGCGAGCACACGAGCGCCTCGCGCGACAGCGATCTGAATTGCCGTCGAGCCGATGCCGCTCGTCCCGCCGTGCACGAGCAGCCATTCGCCGGACGCGAGATGGCCGCGATCGAAGACGTTCGTCCACACGGTGAAGAACGTTTCCGGGAGGGCCGAAGCCTCGATCATCGAGAGCCCGCGCGGTACGGGTAGGCACTGCACGCCCGGTGCGACCGCGAGCTCCGCGTAGCCGCCGCCGGCGAGCAGCGCGCAGACCTCGTCGCCGACCTGCCACTTGCGACCGGCCGCCGATTTGGGAGAACCCGACGCATCCGGCGGGCCGAGCGCGGAGATTCGTCCCGCGACTTCCAGGCCCGGAATGTCGGTGGTTCCTGGCGGCGGGGGATATCGGCCCTCGCGCTGCATGAGGTCGGGCCGGTTCACGCCCGCGGCGTGCACCTCAATCAGCACTTCGCCCGGGCCCGGCACCGGCGCCGGCCGCTCCGCGATCCGCAAGACGTCGGGTCCGCCAGCCGCTGCGATCTCGATGACCTTCATGCTCTATCGTGTCCTCTGTGAAAATCGTGCTGCCTGGAGGATCCGGCTTGCTCGGCCACATCCTCGCGCGAGCCTTCGCACGCGACGGACATGAGATTGTCATTCTAAGCCGCCGTTCCGGGCCGTCACCGTGGCGCGTGGTCGAGTGGGACGGCGCATCGATCAGCGCGTGGACGCGCGAGATCGACGGCGCCGATCTCGTCATCAATCTGGGGGGACGGTCGGTCAACTGCCGCTACACGCCGAAGAATCGCGAAGAGATCATGACCTCGCGCATCGCCTCGACGCGCGTGCTGGGTCAGGCGATTGCAGCCGCGGCGCGGCCTCCGGCGGTGTGGCTGCAGTCGAGCACGGCGACGATCTACGCGCATCGTTACGACGCTCCCAACGACGAAGCAACCGGCATCGTCGGCGGCCTCGAGCCGAACGCGCCAGCGGCGTGGCGGTTCAGCATCGACGTCGCCACCGCGTGGGAGCGCACGTTCGATGCGGCGGAGACGCCGCGCACGCGCAAGTCGCCCTGCGCACGGCGATCGTCATGAGCCCGGCGCGCGGCGGCGCCTTCGACGTGCTGCTCGGCCTGGTGCGGCACGGCCTTGGCGGCACGAACGGCGACGGACGGCAGTTCGTGTCTTGGATTCACGAAGACGATTTCGTTCGCGCGGTGCGATGGGTCGCCGCCCAGCAGAACGCTTCAGGCGTCGTAAACCTCGCGTCGCCGAATCCGCTGCCGAATGCCGTTTTCATGCGCGCGATTCGCGAAGCGTGGGGCACGCGGATCGGCCTGCCGTCGCCCGCGTGGATGCTCGAGATCGGCGCGTGGTTCTTGCGAACGGAGACCGAGCTCGTGTTGAAGAGCCGGCGCGTCGTGCCGCGCCGATTGATCGAGGCCGGCTTCGCGTTCACGTGGCCGGACTGGCCGGCCGCAGCCCGCGATCTCGTCTCACGGTGGCGTCGCTCGTCCACCACTGATAGCATCTCGGCGCCGTGACCGAGATTGAAGTGCCCCTGCACTCCCGCCGGCGGGAGCCGATGCTGATCATCCAGAAGATTCAGCACGTGCTGCCGTCGCCGGTGCTCATTCGCGACGGTTTCGCGCGTTTGAGCGCAGGTGCGTCCGGCTGGGGCCTGGTGCTCGCCGGCGCTGAGGCCGTGACCGGCGCGCTCGTGGTTGGATCGTTTCTGCTCGCCGCCCGCCGCGCCTTCATGCGCAAGCCCGGCGATCACGCGCATCACGGCATCGACTGGGTGGACCTCTTTCTCGGTCTGATGCTCGCCGTCGAAGCGTTCGTGCATCACGAGGAGACCGGCCGCATCCAGCGTCCCACCGTACTGCTGTCGGCGACGATGATCGTGTTCGGGTTGATGCATGGGCGGATGTTGCAGCGCGTGCTGCGGCACATGATGCTGCGTGTCGACGATCGTGGCGTGACCGCGGGCGCGAAATTCTTCCGGACGTTCTCGGCGCGATGGCGGGAAATCGCCGACATCAGCGTTGGCGAGGTCGACGCGCGCATTCGTACGCGCGATGGGCGGGAGCGCCGGTTCAATCTCAAGAATCTGACGAAGGGCGCTGAGGTGCGTGACGCGCTGCTTGCCGCGCGGGTCGAATGGCAGCAGCAACAACTGAACGCAGGAGCCAACTGATCGTGCCGACGCTCATCGCTCGTCCGACCGTGATTGCCGCCGCCGGGAACACACCGAAGATCATCGAAGAGTTCGCGGGCCGCGTGAACTCCGGACACAAGTCCGTCAGCGTCGCGCACATGGTCTCGCCCGAGGGTTGGGAAGAGCCGGGTCAGCGTCCGGAGTTCGAGGAAATCACCGTCGTGCTGCGCGGGCTGCTGCGTGTCGAACACGAAGGCGGCACGCTCGACGTCGCCGAGGGCCAGGCGGTCGTTGCCCATCCTGGCGAGTGGATTCGCTACAGCAGTCCCGAGCCGGGTGGCGCGGAGTACATTGCCGTCTGCCTGCCCGCGTTTTCCTCGTCGACCGTGCATCGAGACGAATGATGTCGGCGCTGGCGATTGAGACATCACAACTGAGGAAAGCGTTCGGCGATCTCGTCGCCGTCGACGGCATCGATCTCGCGGTGCCGCGCGGCAGTTTCTACGGATTTCTCGGGCCCAACGGCGCGGGGAAGTCCACCACGATCAAGTGCCTGACGGGGTTGATTCGCCCGACGAGCGGCACGTACCGAATTCTCGATATCGATCCGATCGCGCAGCCGGTCGAGGTGAAGCGACGCATCGGCGTCGTCCCCGAGGACCTGGCGCTGTTCGATCGTCTGAGCGGTGCGGAGACGCTTGCTTTCGTCGGGCAGGTGCACGGACTCGATGCGAAGAGCGTGCGCGAGCGGTCGACGGAACTGCTCGCGCTGATGGACCTCGCGCGCGCGAAGGACGATCTCGTCACCGATTACTCGCACGGCATGCGCAAGAAGATTGCGCTGGCGACCGCGCTGCTGCCCGCGCCGCGATTGCTCTTTCTCGACGAGCCGTTCGAGGGTGTCGATGCCGTGGCGTCGCGTCAAATTCGCGACCTGCTCGCACACTTCGTGAAGAGCGGCGGGACGGTGTTTCTCACGTCGCACATCCTCGAGATCGTCGATCGGCTCTGCGATCACATCGGCATCATCAGCAAGGGCAAGCTGGTCGCGCAGGGGCCGATCGCCGAGCTGCGCGGCGCGCCCGAATCCGGCAAGACACTCGAAGGACGCTTCTTCGAACTGGTCGGCGCCGACACCACGGCCGCGCCGGCGCTCGACTGGCTGTCGCGATGATCCGATCGCTTCGCGCCTTCGTCTGGCTGCGCTGGCGGCTCATCGTCAACGGCATCCGAAGCGGCCGTCGGCGCGACACGCTCGAGCAGGTGTCGCGCACGCTGCAGACACTGTCGCCGATTCTTCTCGGCGCGTTGTCGGTCGGATCGATTGTCGGCGCGACCGTGATGGGATTTCTTGCAGGGCGAGCTGTCGCGCACGGAGCGATGCTGCCGATCGTCGGGTTCTTCCTCTTCCGGGCGCTCCTCGGCATCCTGCTGGTGATGTCGGTCGTGATCACTGCCCTCGCGCCCACCCAGACGCAGATGACCAGCTACACGCGGCTGTTGCTGTTGCCCATCGCGCGATCGACGCTGCACGTGCTCGAGGTCGCCGCGAATCTTGCGGACCCGTGGGTGGCCGTGCTCGTGCCGTTGCTGCTGACGTTCGCGCTCGGATTAGCCGTCGGCGGCCGGCCGGACGTCGGTGTCGTCGCCGCCGTGGCCGCGCCAGCGATGGTGTTCGTGTTCGTATCGCTGGCGGCGCTCGTGAGCTTCGCGGTGCGATGGCTGCTGCGCAGTCGACGCCGCGGTGAGTTGTTCACGCTGCTGTTCGTGCTGGGAGTATCGCTGCTGTCGATCGTGCCGGCGATCATGTCGTCGCGAATGGATGCCGAGAGACGAGCAAAGTCGCCGACGTCGACGACGACAACGCCGACCGGCGGTCGTCGCACGCGGTCCATGCCAAGCGAGCCGTTTTCAGTGGTGAAGTTCGACGCAGCACTTCCGCGGTGGACGCGTGCGATTCCGTCGGAGCTCTACGGTCTGTCGCTCAACTCGGCGATGGCTGGTCGCCAAGGCACCGCCTGGTTGGCCGTGGTCGTGCTCATTGCCGAAGGGTTGCTGCTCTTCGCAGCATCGTCGGCCGTGCACGCGAGGCTGATCGGGTCGCTCGAAAACGAGCAAGATCATCGGCGCCGAATTTCCAAGCCGCTCGGCGGATTCGAACTGCCGTTCGTGCGACCGTCCGTCGCAGCCGTGGCGATGACCTATCTGCGGATGGCGCTGCGATCGGTGCGCGGCCGGTTGGCGATTCTTCTGCCCGCGCCGATGCTCCTGGCGATTGCGGTGCTTGTGCGGCGGATGCCGGACGTGCCGGACGGGATGTCGGCTGTCTTCCACCGGGGCGATCTGTTGTTCGGCGTCGGATCGGTATTGGCTCTGCATGCGCTCCAGCCTTTCACGATGAACTTGTTCGGCACGGACAGAGCGGGATTGACGTTGCTGTTTCTCTCGCCGATCGACGATCGCGACCTCGCCCGCGGCAAGATCCTTGGCTGCGCGTTGCTGCTCGGCGTTTCGATGTCGCTTTGCCTTGTGGGGGCGGTGATCGTCGCGCCGGGCGGCGAGGTCTGGACGTGGCTCGCTGTGCCGATAGGCATCGCGGCCGTGTGGCTGTGGGCATCGCCGCTGGCGGTGTGGCTGTCGATCCTCTTTCCGGTCGCGGCCGATCTCAGCAAGACGGGCAAGGGCGGGAATCCACATCCGCTGGCGATGCTCGTCGGGCTCGTCGCCGTGATGGCGCTGCTTGTCCCGACGGCGCTGTTATTCGTCGCCGCGGAGTTTTGGCTGCGCGAGCCGCCGCTCGTCCTGGTCCTCGAGCTCTCCTGGCTGCTCGTCGCCGTGCTCGTCGCGTGGCCCCTCCTCAACCTCGCGGCATCCTCCCTCTCCAGCCGCCGCGAGAATTTGGCGCTCCTGAGGTAGGGACGGGGCTTTTTTCCACAGATTTGGCCCAAAAGGCGCCGGAGGTCGGCCGGACACTTGCCTGCCGACCTCCGGTACCTGGCAAGCCGAATCTGTGGAAAAAAGCCCCGTCCCCGAACCTTTTATACTTGTCGAACGTCTACAGGAGAAGCGCAATGGCCAAGAACTCGAAAAGTGACTTGTTGCAGGGCACCCTCGACCTGCTGATCCTCAAGACTCTGGCCCTCGGCTCGCAGCACGGGTGGGGCATCTCTCAGCGCATCCGTCAGATCTCCCAGGACGTGTTGCAGGTCAACCAGGGATCGCTCTATCCCGCCTTGCACCGGCTCGAAGAGCAGGGCTGGATCGCCTCGGAGTGGGGCACGTCGGAGGCCAATCGGCAAGCGAAGTTCTACAAGCTCACACGCGCCGGCGAGCGCCAGCTCGCGCGCGAGACGGCGAGCTGGGATCAAATCTCAGCGGCCGTCGCACGAATCCTTCAGACCTCATGACCTAGCGGAAAGGACCATCCGATCATGTGGACGCGACTTCGGCAGGGCCTGCGTTTCTTCCAGCGCGGCGATCGCATGCACGACGAGATCCACCGCGAAATCGCGTCGCACGTGCAGATGGAAATCGATCACCGCATTGCCGCGGGCGCGTCGCCAGACGAGGCGCGCCGTTCCACGCTGATCGACTTCGGCGCCGTTGTCGCCATCGAAGAACAAGTCCAGGATGTTCGCGGACTCACATTCTGGGATCACCTCACTCAGGATCTTCGCTACGGCTGGCGCACACTTCTCCGATCGCCGGGCTACACCCTGGCGGCCGTGCTGACGCTTGGCCTGGGCATTGGTCTGAACACGGCCATGTTCAGTGTCATCAACGGCACGCTCCTCCATCCGTTGCCGTACCGTGACAGCGGCCGCCTCATCCGCATCCGCCTCGACGCACCGCTCGCGAATCGTCCCAATCTCGGCGTGTCGATCGCTGAGACGCGCGACCTTCGCGCTCGCCTCACGGGCCTCGAATCCTTCGTCGAGTACCACTCGATGCATTTCGTCCTGCTCAATCAGGGTGAGCCTCACCGCGTGAACACGGGGGTCGTATCGTCGCAGTACTTCGACGTGTTTGGTATCAAGCCCCTCTACGGTCGGACGTTCACGGAGTCTGACGATGTGATGGGCGCCGAGCCGGTGCTGATTCTGAGCCACGCGTTCTGGCAGACCGAATTCGGTGGCGATCCCAACGTCGTCGGCAAGACCGTCCGGATGAACGATCACAGCCACACGATCGTTGGCGTTCTGCCGGCGATCCCGCGCTATCCGAATGACGACGACGTGTACATGCCGACGTCGGCGTGCCCGATGCGCGCCGGCGCCGAGCCGGACAGCCTTACTGATCATCGCGCGTTCTCGTTTCTCAACGTCTTCGGACGGATGAAGCCGGGCGAGACGCTCGCATTGATCAACGCCGAGGCGCAGGCCGCCGGGCGCAGCTGGGTGGTGGAAGACGCGTCGCAGTATCAGTTGCTGTCGGGCTTCACGGCGTCGGCCGTGTCACTCGACGAGGAGATTACCCACGAAGCTCGGCCGATCCTCTTCACGCTCATCGGCGTCACCGCGCTCGTGCTGTTGATCGCCTGCGCCAACGTCGCGAATCTCTCACTCTCGCGGATGCTCGGTCGCGGGCGCGAGCTGGCGCTGCGGTCGGCGCTTGGTGCGAGCCGAGGACGATTGACGCGACAGCTCGTCACCGAGAGCCTCATCGTCGCGTTCGCCGGCGCCGCGCTGGCGCTGGCGATTGCGTCACCGGCGGCACGACTGCTGGCCGGCTTCGCGAGCCGGTTCACACCGCGCGCGATTGACCCGTCGATCGATGGCGTTGTCCTCGGCTTCACGCTCGTGACGGCGCTGCTCACGGGGTTGCTTTTCGGCACGGCGCCATCGCTCAGCGCGCGCCGCGTCGTCATGACGGCGCTCAAGGACGGCGCGCCGCAGGGCGGCGAAGGCCCGCGCCGCCAACGTATGCGTTCGGTGCTCGTCGTCGCGCAAGTGACCGTGTGCTTTGCGCTCGTCGTCGCCGCCGGATTGTTTCTCGAGAGCCTGCATCGGCTGTCAACCGTCGACCTCGGGTACACGGATGACGAGCACGTGCTCACGGCGCAACTGCACGGCAACTTCTCGCGTCAGATGGCGCAGACACCAGAGGAATTCGCCCAGTTCTACAACGCCGTGCTCGACGGCTTGAAGAGGATTCCCGGAGTCATTTCCGCGTCGGTGACGAATGCGCTGCCGATGACCGGCGGCCCCGGTCCGTTGCCGCTCAGCATCCGTGGTCAGGCGATGCCGGAGCCCGCGCCTACAGTGGACGGCAACATCATCACAAGCGAATACTTCGCGGTCCTCGGCGTGCCGGTGATTCGCGGCCGGACGTTTGCTGCAACCGACAATGCCGACGCTCCGCGCGTGGCCATCATCAATCAGTCGATGGCGAAGCTGTGGGACAAGCGCGATCCGATCGGCCACGAGTTCACCGTCCCGGTCGGCAACGGTGACCCGGCGACGTTCCAGGTCGTCGGCATTGTCGGCGACATTAAGCAGTACGCGATCGATCAGCAGACCCTCGCTCAGTTCTTCGTCCCGATGGCCCAGGGGCCGAGATTTGGCGCGCAGGTCATGCTGCGCACGTCGCGCGATCCCCTGACGCTCGCTGGCGCGCTCAAGACGGTCGTCCACGGGCTCGACAACCAGATTCCGGTCGAAGACATCCAGACGCTGCGCGAGCTGCGGCTGACGCAGCTGCAGTCGCCTGCGCTCGCGACGGGACTGCTGTCGATGTTCGCGGCTCTCGCGCTCGTGATTACGCTCGCGGGTATCGCGGCCGTGATCGCGACATCGGTCAGCCAGCGCACGCGCGAATTCGGCGTGCGCATGGCCCTGGGCGCGAGCAGAAGCGCGGTGTTGAGCCTCGTTCTCGGTCAGGCCGCGCGGCTCCTGGTCATCGGGCTCGTGCTCGGCACCGGCGGCGCCCTCGTATTCAGCCGTGTGCTCGCGCAGTACCTCTTCAACACGCCGCCGAACGAGCCCGATATCTACATCGCGGTCGCGGCCATCGTGTTGGTCGCGGGAACCATCGCGTGCCTCGCGCCGGCGCGGCGCGCGACGAGGGTCGATCCGCTCATCGCGCTCAGGGCTGAGTGAGGCTTGAAAGTCGAGAAGTCGAGAAGTCGAGAAGTCGGGAACTCGGGAAGTCGCAGCGAACACATGGCGCTGAGGCCAGCTTCACTCTTCAACTTCCCAACTTCTCGACTTTCAAGAACGCCTGGCTTCTCGGCCTTCACGAATTGCGCATCGCCTGAATCGGTGCGATGCGCGCCGCTCGTCTCGCCGGCAGCCAGCTCGCCAGCAATCCGGCCGAGGTGAGCACGCCGACGACGAGCGCGATGATCAGCGGATCGGCGCCACGTCCCTGATAGACGACTGATCGCATGCCGAGCCCAGCGGCGAACGAAAGCACAGCGCCGACCACGAGTCCGATCATCGACCACACCAAACCTTCGCGTACGACGAGCCACGTGACGCCAGAGGGTGTCGCCCCGAGCGCGATGCGGATGCCGATCTCGCGCGTGCGGCGCGAGACGATGTACGCTTTGAGGCCGTAGAGGCCGATCGTCGCGAGAAAGAGCGCCGCGACACCGAACGTGCCGAGGATCGCGGCGAACATTCGAACCAACAAGAAGAGATCGTTTTCCGCGCGCCAGCCCGCAAGCGTCTGCACGGCCAGAATCGGCAGGCCAGCATCCACCGATGTGATCTCGCGGCGCAATCCCGGAAGCAGCGCGCCTTCCTTCGCGCCGGCCGACGACGTCCGCACGTGCAGAAAGGCGTTCGATCGGAATGTCTGGCCGTACGGCACGTAGAGATGCGGCTCGGCGCTTTCCGCAAAGAGATCGTCCCGGACGCCGGCAGCAACGCCAACCACCTCGAGGACCTGCGGTGGCTTCGCGTGCGTGCTGTCGTCGAGCTGGATCGACTGACCGATCGCGTTCTCCGTGCCGAAAACCTTGCGGGCGAGCGGTTCGTCGATGATCGCGACGTTCGGACCGCGCTCGAGCATCTCCTCCGACGCCGTGAAGTCGCGCCCCGCGAGCAGATTCAACCCGACGGACGAGAAGTAGTCATGCGTGATCGACGTGAATGTCGCGGTCGCGAGGCCCGCGGCGTTGCGCGCATCGTTCGGATCGATCTCGGGACCGGCTCTTTGCACCGTCTGACTATCCGACATGTCGCCGAAGGGCATGATTGACGCGAGGCTTGCGGAGGCGACCTCCGGGCGCGCGCGGACGCGATCGAGAACGCGTCGATAGATGTCGCGCGCCCGCGCTTCGTCGTAGCCGGCAAGGTTCGTGTCCATCTGCACGAGGATGCCGCGGTCGAACGTGAAGCCGGGATCGGCGCTGGCCGACTCGACGGCGCCCCGAAACGCGACGGCCGCGAGCGTCAGCATGACCAGCGAGAACGCGAGCTGTCCGGTCACGAGCAGACTCGAGATCGACAGCCGGCCGCGGCGTCCGCCAAGCTCGCCGGCCTGGTCCTTCAACTCTCGCCCGGCCTGCGTGCGCGCGAGCTTGAACGCCGGCAGCGTCGCGAACACGAGCGTGGCGATCACGCAGCTGGCCAGCGCAGCGATCACGGTCCGCAGGTCGGGCGTTGCGTCCACCATGAACATGACGGGTGTCACCGGCGTCAGCACGGCGAGGAGCGAGCGCACCGAGAGTGCGGCCAGTAGAAGACCTGCGGCTCCGCCCACGAGCGACAGCACGAAGCCTTCGATCACGAGCTGACGCACCAGCCGCGCGCGACTGCCGCCAATCGCAAGGCGGATCGCGAATTCCTTGCGTCGCGCGCCGCCGCGCGCGAGCAGCATGTTCGCGAGGTTGAACGACGCGATGACCAGCACGATGGCCGCCATGCCGAGAAGCATGGTGATCACGCCAGCGATCTCGCGATCCGTCGTCGGGCGCGTGCTGATCGAAAAGCGCGAAAGGGGCGCGACAAGCAATTCCTGATCGCGATTCTCGCCTGAGGCGGTCGCGCGCTCGAGGCTCGCCGCCTGCAGCGCCGGCGTCAGGGACGCCATCGTCGCGCCCGGTTTCAACTGGGCGAGCACGATCAGGCTGTACCGCTGCCGGTCCCCGAGCGTCGTCCCCGCGCCGCCGCGCATCACGTCTTCCGTGATCGCGTCGTACACACCGGTCGGCACCCAGAGTTCCGGCGTCACGAAACCGAGCGATCCGCCGAAGCCTTGTGCCGCAACGCCGACTACGGTGAACGCGCGCCCGCTGAGGCGAATGGTCCGACCGAGGATGTCGGTGCGGGCGCCGAGCCGCCGCCACATGCCATCGCTCAAGACCGCGACGAAGATGTTGGCGCTGGGACGTTCTTCGTCAGCCGTGAACGTCCGCCCCAGCGCGACGGGAGCGCCAAACGTGTCGAAGAAGTTGGCCGTCACAACGTCGGCGAGCACGCGCCGCGTGCTGTTGCCCTCGGTGAGGCCGGCGAGCGTGAGGTTGTGGGCGGCGAGCGACGCGAAGAGGTCTGTCCGTGATCGCAGCTCGGCGTAATCGGGATACGAGAAGGCACGGTACCCGTCGGGATGCGTGCGGTCGCGCGTGTAGAGGCCCACGACTTCGCCGGCCGGCCGGCCCACTCGAGGCCGGAGCAGCAGGGAGTCGGTCAGCGAAAGGACCGTTGTCGTGGCGCCCGTGCCGAGCGCGAGGACCAACGCGGCCGCGGCCGTGAATCCGCGATGCCGAATCAGCAGGCGAAACGCATAGCGGACGTCTTGGAGAACCGAAGTCATCCCATCTGAGACGGGGAAGAAGAAGGATTAGTTCGAGAACCCGGTGCTTATCTCCTGTCGACGACGGTCTTTCCTCCCTTCATGACCCAGACGACGTGGTTGATGACGACGTCGATATCGGCGAGTGGGTCGCCGTCGACAGCGACGATGTCGGCCCAGGCGCCGGGCGTGATGCGGCCGAGATCGGACGCGTGGCTGAGGAGCGCCGCGGGAATCGTCGTCGCGGTCTCGAGCGCTTGCGCAGGCGTCATGCCGGCCTTGATCATCCACCCCAGCTCACGCGTGTTCTGACCGAACATCGAGTACACGGCATCCGATCCCATTGCGATTTTCACGCCGGCGGCGACCGCGCGCTTCGTCGATTCGAGATTCTTCGCGATGTAATCCTGGAGCGGGCCAATGGTGTCGGGCGCGAAGCCGTATTCGTCCTTCGCGTCCACGTAGTAGCGGTTGTGATCAATGGTCGGCACCCACACGGTGCCGCGCTTGACCATATCGGCGATCGTCTCATCGTCGAGATCGATGCCGTGCTCGACGGAGTCGGCGCCGGCGCGCACGGCGTCCTTCACGCCGGACGGACCGTACGAATGAATAGCGACTTTGTGTCCCAGCGCGTGCGTCGTATCGACGAGAGCCTTCATCTCGTCGAAGGTGACGGTTTGCGTCGTATCGACGCTCTCGAAGCTGCCGCGCGAGCCGTAGAGCTTGACCCAATCTGAACCGGCGTCCACGCGCGCCTTCGCCTGTTGGCGCATCGCGTCTGGATTCGGACCGCCGCGACCGGCCGAGATCCCCTGGCCGGCGACGAACATACGCGGGCCGATGGCGGTGCCGGCGTTGATCGCGTCGCGCGCGGCGTAGTCGAGGCCGCGCGACGCGCCGAGGTCGCGGATCGTCGTCACGCCCGTCTCGAGTGTGCGTCGGCCGTTCTTGATCACGTCGTCAACAGTTGTCGGCGACGTGCGCCGGCCGCGCGGCTGCGTGCTCGGCGCGCCGTCCCAGTAGTACGTGATGTGCGTGTGCGCGTCGATGAGGCCAGGGATGGCCGTGTACCGGCGGAGATCGATGACGCTCGCGCCAGCCGGCACGGCTGTGTCGCCCGAGCTGACGCTCACGACGCGCTCGCCTTCGACCACGACCACGGCGTCTTGCGTAACGCGGCCGGTGCCGTCGACCAAGGTGCCGAATCGGAGGGCGGTCAGGGAGGCGTGCGGCGCATGGGCCAAGGGCGCGAAGAGACTTAGGGCGAGGGCGGAAAGCAGGGCGCTTCGCACGGAAGGGTCTAGGGTAAACCTTAGAAGTTCGGGTGAATAGAGAACTGAGAAGTCCGGGTGAGCTGAGAAGTCCGGGGTGAGCTGAGAAGTCCGGGGTGAACTGAGAAGTCCGGGGTGAACTGAGTCCGGGGTGAACTAAGAGGTCCGGCGCCCCAGCCGTCTCGGGCGGCCCTTGCGTTTGAGGGCGCGGTCCTTGGCCGCCAGGGCGCACTGCGTGTGGTAGAGGTTGAGCGTCGCGCGGCGGCAACGCTGCGCCCAGACGAGCGCCGCGCGGCAGTCAGGTTCGATGAAGTGGCCGCGATCGATTCCGTCCTTCACGTGCGTGACGGCTTCGCGGAGAGAAGCAAGCGAGTAGCGAAGGAACTGCGCGAACTCGCCGGCCTTGCCTCTCCCAAATCCTTCACTTGTCGTCGACGCTACTCCAGCGGCCGCTCGGCGCAGTTGATCTGTGAAATCGAAATCCTTCCGCGCGCCTGGCGAGGCCTTGACTAGCGCGTAGACCTCGAGCTTGAACTCTTCAGCAAACTGATACGCGATGAGATCTTCAAGCGTGCGAGCCATGATCTTCAGCTGTGCAACTCGCACGCCCGATTCGCGAGTGAATTTCCGCCAGATTCTCTCGCGCGTCGCAATTTCTGCGATCTCGAGCGCCGCGTCGGCTTGCAGAAATCTCATCACCTCGTCGCGGACTTCTCGTTGCATTCTGGACTTGCCGGTTCACACGGACTTCTCAGCTTATCCGGGCTTCTCAGTGCGCTTGGACCTCTCAGTTCGCCTGGACTTCTCAATTCACCCGGACTTCTCGGTTCACTCCCGGACTTCTTAGTTCGCCCCGGACCTCTTCGTTCTTTACTTTTTTCTTCTTGTGTGCAAAATAAGAAGTCCCGCCCGCCGGATCCCGGCTCGGGACCAGGCCGAAGCCAAACGAGAAGCGATTGACGAGCGCCGTCGGAGACGGTGGTCGTGTTTCGTGTTTTTCACGAGCTCGCGCGGCGGTCTGCGACCTTGTCCCTGTGTTGTTTTCTGGAGGAAGCAATGGGTTCGTCAGCGCTTCACGACGCCACGAAAGGCATCATTGATTGGGGAAAGAGCGGCGCCAAGTCCGCGCAGCCGCGCGCGAAGGCGACCGAAATTTTTGGCTCACTGACTTTCAACGACGACGTCCAGCGTCGCCGGCTGCCGCGCGACGCGTACAAGTCGTTGCGGCGCACGATCACGCAGAGCCAGCCCCTCGATCCCTCGATCGCCGACGTCGTCGCGACCGCGATGAAAGATTGGGCCATCGAGCATGGCGCGACCCACTACACGCACTGGTTCCAGCCGCTCACCGGCATCACCGCCGAGAAGCATGACTCGTTCATCGCGCCGTCGCCGGAGGGCCGCGCGGTCGCGGAGTTCGGCGGCAAGGAGCTGATCAAAGGCGAGCCCGACGCGTCGAGCTTCCCGTCTGGCGGCATGCGGTCTACGTTCGAGGCGCGCGGCTACACGGCGTGGGATCCGACGAGCCCACCGTGGCTGCTCGTCGGTCCAAACGGCACGACGCTCGTGATTCCGACGGCGTTCGTGAGCTGGACTGGCGAGTCGCTCGACACGAAGACGCCGCTTCTGCGCTCGATTGAAGCGCTGTCCAAGCAGGCGATGCGCATTCTGAAGCTGTTCGGCTCGAAAGCCGAGCGCGTCGCGACGACGTGCGGACCCGAGCAGGAGTACTTCCTGATCGATCGCCACTTCTATTTCGCTCGGCCCGATCTCATCAACGCCGGTCGGACGCTCTACGGCGCGCGCCCGCCGAAGGGCCAGGAGCTCGAAGATCAGTACTTCGGCCACATTCCCGAACGCGTGCTCGCGTTCATGCACGAGGTCGAAAACGAGCTCTACAAAGTCGGCGTGCCGGTGAAGACGCGTCACAACGAGGTCGCGCCGAGCCAGTACGAAGTCGCGCCGATCTT
Source organism: uncultured Solibacteraceae bacterium (assembly GCA_964419785.1). GTDB lineage: Bacteria > Acidobacteriota > Vicinamibacteria > Vicinamibacterales > SCN-69-37 > DATEGZ01. The sequence goes on from CAYQRM010000136.1 coordinate 34,936, forward strand.
CGAGATGGCCAACGTCGCCACCGATCATCAGATGATGACGATGGAGACCATGCGCCGCGTCGCGCCGAAGTACGGCCTGGCGTGCCTGTTCCACGAGAAGCCGTTTGCCGGCGTCAACGGCAGCGGCAAGCACCTCAACTGGAGCATGAGCGACGACCTCGGGAACAACCTGCTGAACCCCGGCGACACGCCGCACGAGAACATTCAGTTCCTCGTGTTCTGCGCGGCGATGCTGCTCGCGGTGAACAAGTGGCAGGGGTTGCTGCGCATGTCGATCGCGAGCGCGGGCAACGATCACCGCCTCGGCGCGAACGAAGCGCCGCCGGCGATCATCTCGATCTTCCTCGGCGACATGTTGACGGACATCTTTCAGCAGATCGAGAAAGGCGGCGCGAAGCAGACCAAGAGCGGCGGCATCCTCGACACCGGGGTGTCCGTGCTGCCGAAGCTGCCGCGCGACGCCGGCGACCGCAACCGCACGAGCCCGTTCGCGTTCACGGGCAATAAGTTCGAGTTCCGCGCCGTGTCGTCCAACCAGAGCATCGCGTTCCCGAATATCGCGCTCAACGTCGCCGCCGCCGACGCGCTCGATTACGTCGCCACCGAGCTCGAAGCCGCGGTCAAGAGCAAGAAGTCGATCGAGAAGGCTGTGAAAGAACTGCTGCCGAAGTTGATCAAAGACAACAAGCGGATCATCTTCAACGGCAACGGCTATGCCGACGAGTGGCGCAAGGAAGCCGGCAAGCGCGGGCTCCTCAACTTGACCAACACCGTCGACGCGCTGACGGAGATCGTCAAGCCCGCCGTCATCAAGACGTTCGAGAAGCACAAGGTACTCAACGACCGCGAGCTGCACGCGCGCTACGAAATCGCGCTCGAGACCTACGTGAAGACCGTGAACGTCGAGGCGCAGTTGATGGTGCTGATGGCCAACCGCTACATTCTGCCGTCGGCGCTCAAGTACCAGAAGGACGTCGCCGAGTCGGTCGCGGCAGTCCGCGAGGCGGGCGGGTCGACGAGAGAGGCGAAGAAGCTGCTCGGCGAGATCGCGTTGCTCGTCGACGAGCTGCGGGTGCGCGCCGACAAGCTCGCAAAAGCGCTCGATCACTCCGCCGGGAGCGCCGAGAAGCACGCCAAATTCGTTCGAGACACGGTCGTGCCGGCGATGACCGCGTTGCGTGAGACGGGCGATCAGATCGAGCTGCTGATGCCCCACGAGACGTGGCCGTTGCCGACGTACAGAGAAATGCTGTTCATCAAGTAAGTCGAGTAAGTCGAGAAGTCGGGAGGTCGAAAGGTCGAAAGGTTGCGAAGGCGATCTACTTTTTGACTTCTCGACCTCTCGACTTTTTGACTTCTCGACTTCCTGATCTCTCGACTTCTTGACCTTCTATTCGCTCTTAAGCACTGTCACAGGATCGGTCCTCGCCGCGCGGACCGCCGGAATCAGCGTGGAGATCGCCGCGCACGCGAGGATTGCGAGCCCGCCCGCGGCCATTGGCGCCGGGGCAAGCGGTGATACCTGAAAGAGCACGCGCGAAAGCAGCGGACCGGCGGCAGTCACGAGCAGCCAGCCGGCCGCGAGTCCCGCGCCCGCGAGCACGAGGCCGTGCGTCATGACGAGGCGACCGATGTCCACTGGCCGCGCGCCAAGGCTCAGCCTCACCGCAAGCTCGCGCTGACGCGACGTGACCGTCCACGAGAGCAATCCGTAGATCCCCACGACCGCGAGTACGAGGGCGAGCACACCGAAGGCGATCAGCAGTCGCATCAACAATCGCGGCTGGGCGCTGAGCTGTTCGAAGCGCGCGTCGAGCATCTGCACGCGATCGAGCGGCAGCGTGCTGTTGGTCTCGCGCAGCGTCGAACGCAACGCCGCCTGCAGTCCCGCCGCGTCCGAGCCACGCACGGTGATATCGAGCGACCTGTACGGAAACTGACGCGTCGTGTGGAAGATCGCCGGCTCGATCGGCTGGCCGGGCGGCGTGTTGGCCGTGTCGCCGACGACGCCGATGATCTCGAAGGGCTGATCGACCAGCAGGTTGCGGCCCATCGGTCCGATCACGGTAACGTGCGATCGCAGATGCTGACCGACCGCGCGCTCGCCCGGAAAGAATTGCTTCGCGAACGCCGCGTTGACCACGACCGCGGCTTGCGCCGCGACGGTATCGCGCGTCGTAAACAGCCGACCGTCGATGAGCGGCATCGCAAGCGTCTCGAAATAGCCGTCAGTCACCGAGAAGTGCTGCGCGATGGGTGCGTCTTCCGGACGCCGGTTGGGCCGCCCGACGATGTCGAAGGCGATCCGCCAGCCAGGCTCGAACGGCAGAAACGTCGTCGCACCGGCCGCCGTCACGCCAGGCTTCTGCCGGAGCTGGTCCAGAAACGACGCGTAGAACGCGTCGACCTGCGCCCAATCGCTGTACGTCGGACCGGTCAGCTGCAGGTTCGCCGTGAGCACGCCGGCCGACGACACGCCGCTCGGTACGGCCACGAGTGCGGCGACGCTCTTCACGAGCAGCGCCGACGCCGTCACGAGCGCGCAGGCCAGCGCAACCTCCGCGACCACGAGCGAGCGATGCGCGAGTCTGCCGCTCGTCGTCGACGTCCGATCGCCGTCACGCAGCGTCGAGGCCCGTCGCTGGCGCACCATGAGCAGCGAGGGGACCAGGCCGAAGCCGAGCGTCATCGCCGTGATGATGCCGACAACGACGCCGGCGACGCGCCAGTTGAGCGACACCTGATCGAGCCGCGGAATCGCGACGGGCATCGTCGCGACGAGCACCTGCACCAGTCCCCAGGCGAGGACCAAGCCAACGCTGCCGCCGACGACCGAGAGCGCGGCGCTTTCCGCGATGAGCTCGCGCATCAGGCGCAGCGGCGACGCGCCAAGCGCGACGCGTACGGCAAGCTCACGGCGTCGATCGAGCGATCGCGTCAGCAGCAGGCCGGCGACGTTGAACGCGCCGATGAGCATCAAGAGAAGGACGGCGCCGAGCAGCACGAGGAGCGCGGGACGATAAAAGCCGAGTTGGCTCTCGAGCAGCGGCATCACGCGCGTGCTCCACGCGTGATTGGTCGTCGGAAAGGCGGCGGCAAGGCGACTCGCGAGCGCGGCGGTGTCACGCCCCGCTTGCTCGACGGTGATGCCCGGCGCGAGTCGCGCGACCGTCTCCATGAAGTGCGCGGCGCGGCTGTGCTGCGTCAGGTCCCACTGCAATCGTTCCCACACATCGACGTCGTCCGGAAATGTGAAGCGCGGCGGCATGACGCCAACGACGGTGTACGGCGTGTCGTTCAGCCGGATCGGACGGCCGATGAGCCCGCGATCCGCGTTGTATCGCGCGCGCCAGAGGCGATCGCTGATGACCGCGATGAGCTGTCGGTCGTAGAACGGCCCATTCGCAGGAAAGCCCGGTCCGACTTCAGGCGTGACGCCGAGCAACTGGAACAGATTCGCGCTGACCTCAATTGTCTTCACGCGGACCGGTTCGATCGCATCGTCGGTCAAGTTGACGTCCGGCCGCCACCATGCGGCGGCATCCTCGAACGTGCCGTGCATCGCGCGCACGTCCATGAAGTTCACGGGCGACACGCGCTCCTGGCGCAGTCCCTTCTCGTAGTTCGTATCCCACAGCGTGACGAGGCGATCCGGCGCGCGAAACGGCAGCGGCTTCAGGACGACCCCATCGACGATCGTGTACACCGCCGCCGCCGCGCCGATGCCGAGCCCGAGCACGACGACGGTGAGCGTCGCGAAGGCTGGGTGCTGGCGGAACTGACGAAACGCGATGCGCAGATCGTGGAACACCTACGGCTTGGACGGACGCTAGCGCTCAGGGGTTGGGGGTCCTTGGAAATGAGGCAATGGGGCAATGAGGCAATGCGTGAATGTGCGTCAGGTGCTGCGGTTTTCCCGGAAGGTCCGCCGAGCGGCGGCAAAGATTGCGCGGAGTTCGCTGGCCTCCTGCAGCGCTGCGTCGAGTTCGCTGGCGCTGACAGGGCACCTAGCAGGGATCGCGCCTGGTGTTGTAGCGAGTCGGGCGAGGACCGCCCTGGCTATCTCCAGCCACAGCACGGACTCATCGGCCTCTTCTGCCGGTCAATGCAATCGACATACCCAATGCCGTAATCGCGAAGCCAGGGCAATGAGGCCGCAGGGCAGAGAGCTAATGCCCGTCCTGAGCCGCGTGGCGGGATCGCAGAATCTGCGATCCCGCTCGCGTCCGCGCATTTGCATTTTCTGCCATTCACCAATTGCCCCATTGCCCCATTGCCTCATTTCCCAGAATTCGGTGTCTAAGTGCAGAGAGCCGGAAGACAGCACGATGCGCGGCATTGCAGCGAGCCTGCATCCGGGGCCTGCTGCCACAGGTTCCGGTCCGCCTGCCGGCGTTGGCTGCTTCCGGCTTACTTGGGCGCCGAGAGCTTCTCGCCCGCACGAATCGCGACGGGCAGGCGATTCTCCTTCGGAGGAATCGGGCAGTCGTACGACGAGTTGTAGACGCAGAACGGGTGATACGCGCGGTTGAAGTCGAGATCGTACAGTCCGGTCGGCGTCCGTTCGAGCTCCAGATAACGTCCGCCGCGATACGTTTCATTCCCGCTCGTCAGATCCGCGAACGGTACGAACAGTCGATCCATCGTCGGCGCGTCGATGTCGGCGAAAGCCGTGAGCTTGTATGACGCGTCGCCGAGCGCGAAGCTCAGCGTGCCGACGCGGCGCATCTGGCGCCGCTGATCGGTGGAGGTCTGCAGTTCGAGGACGACCGGCGGTCCGCTGCGATCTTCTGCGAGCGCGGCGGGCACGCGGTATTTCGGATCGATGTCGTAGTAGGCGAGCCCAGGAAAGCTCGCGCGCGCCGAGGCGGGCAGCGGTGAATCGCGGCCGGTCCGGAACATGTCGTCCTTCTCTTGACGGAAGGCCACGATCGTCGCGTCGTACGGCCGCGAATCGACCGGTGGCGGCGGCCCCGAGCTGCACGACGCGGCCGCGACGATCACGAGCGTCGATGCGATCGCGAGCCGCGCGCGCGGCGATCTAAGAATAGATGTAGCCACGGCGCTCCACGATGGCGTCGGCGATCCGACGACGAGCCTGAATGGTGTTCACGGGCGGGATCTTGAGCAGCCGCCGCAGGGCCGCGAGCGTCGTCCGCAGGGTGTCGCCGGAGCCGAGCGAGGGGAGCAGCGTGCGCATCGACGCGTCCGCCCGGAGACCGGCGTCATGCGCGAGCACCGACGCGGCGTCGGCTTGGAGCGTGGCGGTTTGGAGCCTTGCTGACGCGGCTTGCTCGGCGCGCAGGAGCGCGCTTTCGGCGATGAACACGTCGATGATGATATCCGCGACGAGCATGACCGTCTCCTGCTCGTGCTGCAGCGCCTCACCGTGCGTTTCGAGCGCAAGCCCGATCGCCATGAGCGCCGTCTTCTTGAGCGCCGCGATGGTCCGGCGCGCGTTCGCGACCGGCTCGTCCGTCTCGTCGCCGAGCGCCGGCGGGCTCATCAATTCATCCTGCAGGCGCTTCGCTGCGGCGACAATCGGCAGTCCGCTCTTGAGCGACCGCTTGATGAGCATGCTCGGCACGAGGAGGCGATTGATCTCGTTCGTGCCTTCAAAGATGCGATTGACGCGCGCGTCGCGGTAATGACGCTCCGCCGGATAGTCCGCGACGAAGCCGTTGCCGCCGTGAATCTGCACGTTCTCGTCGACGACGAAATCGAGCATTTCGCTCGCGGCGACCTTGAGGATCGAGGCTTCGACCGCGAACTCCTCGAGCGCGGCCGCCGCCTCACTGCCGGACGCGATGGTCGCGTCGATCAATCCCGCCGTCCGGTACAAGGCGCTCTCGACCGCGAACGTGCGAATCGCCATCTCGGCGAGCTTGTGCCGGATCGCGCCGAACGACGCAATCGGCTGGCCGAATTGCCGCCGCGACGCCGCGTACGTTGCGGCCTCGACCAGGCATGAGCGCGCGCCGCCCGTGCACATCCCTGCGAGCTTGAACCGTCCGTAGTTGAGCACGTTGAACGCGATCTTGTGGCCCCTGCCGACTTCGCCCAGCAGGTTCGCGGCTGGGACCTCCGCGTCGGCCAGCACGATCGGCGTCGTCGACGATCCGTGGAGGCCCATCTTGTGCTCTTCCTTGCCGTTGGCGACGCCCTTGAACGCGCGCTCGACGATGAACGCGGAGAACTGCTCGCCGTCGACCTTGGCAAAGACGATGAACAGGTCGGCGAAGCCACCGTTGGTGATCCAAAGCTTCTCGCCGTTGAGGCGCCACGATCCGTCGGGCTGACGCATCGCGCGCGCGCGCGCGCCAAGCGCGTCCGATCCCGAGGCGGATTCGCTCAGGCAGTACGCACCAATCATCTCGCCGTTCACGATGCGCGGCAGGTACTTCCGCCGCTGCTCGTCGGTGCCGAAGCACAGAATCGGAAGGATCGTGAGGCCCGTCTGCGCCCCAAACGTCGTCGCGAACGACGCCGTGATGCCGATCACTTCGCCCACGACGATCGACGCGGTCTTGTCGAGCTCGACGCCGCCGTACGCTTCGGGCACGTCGGTGCCCAGCAGGCCGAGATCGCCGGCGCGTTTGATCAGTTGCCGCGCGAGGGTCCAGTTCTTCTTCTCGAGCTCTGGCAATACGGGCAGCACTTCTTTGGTGACGAATTCGGTCGCCGTCTGGGCCACAAGCCGATGCTCGTCGCTCAATCGCTCCGGCGTGCCGATCTCACCGGCCTCGACGTCCGTCGTCAGCCACTCTCCGCCTTTGTGCGCCACGCTCGTGGTCATTCTACTTCTCGACTTCCCACTTCTCGACTTCCCGACTTCTCGACTTCTCGACTTTCGATGATCATCGCCGCGCCCATGCCGCCGCCAATGCACAAGGACGCGAGGCCATACCGCGCCTTTCGTCGTCGCATTTCGTAGACCAACGTCGTGACGAGCCGCGCGCCCGAGCAGCCGAGCGGATGTCCGAGGGCAATCGCGCCGCCGTTCACGTTGAGTCGATCCTCGGCGATCGGGAGGTCGACGAGACAGGCGAGCACTTGCACGGCGAATGCCTCGTTCAACTCGACGAGGTCGATGTCATCGAGTGTCAGGCCTGTTTGCGCGAGCACCTTGCGAATGGCCGGAACCGGACCGAGGCCGAAAAGCTCGGGTCGCACGCCAGCGGTCGCGTACCCGACGATCCGAGCGAGCGGCGTCAGACCCGCGCGGCGTGCGCGACTGGCTGAGGTCACGACCACCGCCGAGGCGCCATCGCTTGTCTGCGACGAATTACCCGCGGTGACGCTGCCATTTGCGTGAAACGCGGGTCTCAGCCTGGCGAGCGCGTCGGCCGAACTGTCGCGGCGCGGGCCCTCGTCGGCGGCAAAGCGAATCGTCCGCGCGGCCGGCCGTCCGCTCGGCGATGAATCGACGACGTCGACATCGACAGCGACGATCTCGTCGGCGAGCCTGCCTGCGTCGATCGCCGCGATTGCACGATGGTGACTGCGCAGCGCGAATGCGTCCTGCGCCTCGCGCGAAATCCGACTCTCGCGCGCATGATTTTCGGCGACGAGGCCGGTCGTCAGATACGCGTCGGGATACTCGGTCACAAGATGCGGATTGGGCGCGATCTTGTTGCCGCCCATCGGCACCAGGCTCATCGATTCGGTTCCGCCGGCAATGACGACGCTTGCGCGGCCGAGCATCACGCGATCGGCCGCCGCGGCGATGGCTTCGAGTCCAGACGCGCAGAAGCGATTGATCGTCATCGCTGAGGCTTTGACCGGAAGGCCGGCGCGCAAGCTCGCCATCCGCGCGACGTTTAGACCCTGTTCCGCTTCCGGCATCGCGCACCCGAGAATCACATCGTCGACATCGTCGGCCGTGATGCCCGGTGCGCGGCGCAATGCTTCGCCGAGCACAACGGCGGCAAGGTCGTCAGGCCGCGTCGCGCGCAACGTGCCGTTCGGCGCCTTGCCGATCGGCGTCCTCACGGCCGAGACAATGACCGCGCTTTCGACCGTCACTCGAAATCACCCAGCAACTCTTGGAGCGCCTCGCCGACTTCCTTCGTCCGTCCTTCGAACAGATGGCTCGCGCCATCGATGACGACGAGCTCTTTCGGCTCCTTGAGCTTCGCGTAAAAGGCCCAAAGTTCTTTGATCGGGCACAGCTCGTCCTCGCTGCCCTGGACGATGAATTTCGGCTTCGTAGACTCGAGCGTGCGCGGAAACGAGTAGCCGTTGCGCGCCACTGGTGGCGCGATCGCGATCAAAACGGACACGCGAGGATCGTCGGCGCCGGTTTCGAGCGCGACCCATGATCCAAATGAGAAACCCGCGGCCCAAAGCGGCGCGCCCGGATAGCGCGCGTGCATGAAGTCGAGCGCGGCCGCAAAATCTTCCTTCTCGCCGACGCCCTCGTCGAAGCTCCCGCCGCTGCCGCCGACGCCGCGGAAGTTGAATCGGAGTACCGCGCAGCCGATTCTCGCGAGACCTTTCGCGCCCTGAAACACGGCCTTCGTATGCATCGTGCCGCCCTGCTGCGGGTGCGGGTGCGCGAAAACGACGGCCGCGCGCGGCGATGCGCTGTCGCCGTCAAGCAGCGCTTCGAGGGAGCCGGCGGGGCCGGTCAGGGTCTCTGCACTCATAAGGCCATCGTCGTTCGGCGTCCGGAGTCCGGGGTCCGAGGTGCGGCGTCGATGAAGTGATCGATGATGTCCGCGAGCCGGCGCGGCCGCGAAATCACACCGAGATGGCCCGTGCGCGCGAGGCGCGCGTGGCGCGCGCCGCGGATGCGCGAGACGTACTGCATCGTTTCGTCGACGGGCACGACGCGATCGAGATCGGGATCGCCGGTGATGACGAGCGTCGGCGCCGTGATGCGGTCGCACGCGGCGATGAGATCGGTCGCATCCCAGGCGCGCACGAAGCCGGCCATGCGCGTCGGCGATGCGGGAAAGCGAATCGCGCGGCCGATGTGCTCGGTCAGAAACTTCGGGCGCGCGGCGCCTTCGAGCGCGCGCATTTCGGGCAGCAGCCGTCCGACCGCGCGCACCGCGAAGATGGGCAGCGACAAACGCGGGTGTCGGACGTGGCCGGCGGAGGGGTGATCCCAGCGCCATTTCGGCGCCGGCGTCGACACGAGCACGAGCGCGGACGTGCGATCCCGCCGCTCGGCCGCGTAGTACAGCGCGACGAGTCCACCGAACGACACGCCGACGATCGTCGCGTGCGTTTCGCCGGCGCGGTCGAGCAGCGCGTCGATGTGTTCGACCCACGCGTCGAACGCGCGCTCGGGGAGACGCGCATCCTTCACATCGCCGAGCGAGAAGCTGAGGACGCGATGATGCGCGCTCATGGCGTCCACGGCAGGCGCCATCCATTCCCATCGGCCTTGCAGCCCGGGAATCAGCACAACCGGCGAGCCCTCGCCTCTATCCACCATCGTCATTCGTCGGACCACGGACCGGCGGCCCAATCGCTAGTTTCTCAGTGGCCGCCCTGTCTTGAGCGTATATCCGATCCGTTCGAGTGTCTGTCGCTCGCCGCAGAGCTTCAGGAACGCCTCGCGCTCGAGGTCGAGCAGATAGTCTTCGCTGACCGTCGTCTTGTGCGCGATGTCGCCGCCGGTGAGCACGCGTGCGACTGCGCGGCTGACGAGGGCGTCGTGATCGCTCGCGTGACTCGCGCGCCACGCCAGGTGGACACCGAGCGAGAGCAGTGCGAAGAGATCGGCGCCGCCGACGGGAATAGCGGCGCGACGCGCGGGCGGCTGGTAATCGCGCGCGCGAATGATGGCGACGGCTCTCGCATCGGCAATGGTGCGCTCGCGATTCATCGTGAAAGCGTCGACGTCGCGCAAGTAGCCGAGCCGGCGCGCATCCGGGGCGCTCGTTGAGACCTTGCCGAGCGCGATCGTTTCGAATGCCGCCCGCACGTGCGGCGTGGGATCGCCGCCGGCCGCACGATCGAGCGCTCGCAGCAGCATCTCCTTCGTGCCGCCGCCGGCGGGAAGCAGGCCCACGCCGACTTCCACGAGGCCGACATAGGTTTCTGCCGCGGCCTGAACGCGATCGGCGTGCAGACAGATCTCGCAGCCGCCGCCGAGCGCGAGGCCCATGGGCGCGACGACGACCGGGACCGGCGACGTCTTGATCGCCATCGACGTCCGCTGGAACTCGCGAACCATGCGGTCGACTTCGTCCCAATTGCCCTCCTGCGCCTCGAGAAGCAGCAGCAGGATGTTGGCGCCCGCGGAGAACACGTCGGCCTCGCAGCCAATGACGAGCGCGGTTTGTTTGGCCGATTCGGCGAGACCCGCGCGAATCATCTCGAGCGTCTCGCCGCCGATCGTGTTCATCTTCGAGTGGAACTCGACGCACAGTACGCCGTCGCCGAGATCGACGAGGCTCGCGCCGCCGTTCTTCTTCATGACGCCTGCCGCCTTGGCCGATTGCAGCACGAGCAGGCCCGGTCCGGCGGCCGGCAGCGCAGCGTCGCGGAAGCGATTGCGTCCGGCGTCGAGGAGACGACGGACGGCCGGCGGCGGATCGGCGACGGCGCAGGTTTCGAGGACGTTCTTCACGCCGAGGGCGTCCCAGATCTCGAACGGCCCCAGCTCCCAGCCGTATCCCCACCGCATCGCACGATCGATGTCATCGATCGACGCGGCGATTTCGTGTGCGACGGTGGCGGCATAGACGAGCGTCGCGCCCAACGTGCGTCGAAGCAGATCGCCGAGGCGATCGCGGTCGAGAAACAACGTGCGAAGGCGATCGGGCAGGGCGCCCGGGCGGGTCGTGTCGAGCGCTGGGAACTTCGCCGGCGCTGGGTCGCGGTAGTCGAAGCGTTCGATATCGAGCGTGAAGACGCGCGATTCGCCTTTGGCGTCTTTCGTTTTCAGGTAGAAACCCCTCCCGGCTTTCTCGCCGACGAGGCCACGCTCGAGCATCGCCGCGACGAATGGCGGCAGGGCGAACGACGCGCGCTCGCGATCGGGCAGGCGCGCGGCAAGATCGCGCGCGACATGCGCGAGGATGTCGAGTCCAGCGATATCGAGCGTCCGAAACGTCGCGCTCTTTGGCCGTCCGATCGCGGGCCCGGTGGCCGCGTCGATCTCCTCGATCGTGAATTCGCCGGACGAGACGAGCTCGAGCGCGCGGCACGCGCCGAACACGCCGAGCCGGTTGGCGATGAATCCCGGCGTGTCGCGCGCGGCCACGACGCCCTTGCCGAGGTGATGATCGATGAACGTCGAGAGCGCGGCCACAACGTCGGCGTCCGTCTCCGGCGTCGCGACGATCTCGACGAGCCGCAGGTACCGCGGCGGATTGAAGAAGTGCGTGCCAAGCACGCGTCTTCGCGCCTCGGGCGGCAGCTCCGCAGCGATGGCGCCAATCGGGATGCCCGACGTGTTGGAGGATAAGACCGCGCCAGGGGACGCGTGCGTCAGCACACGACGAAACAGATCGCGCTTGACGTCCAGTTGCTCGACGACGGCCTCGATGATCCAGTCGGCGCGGGCGACGTCCTGGAGTTGATCGAACCCGCGCGGCTCGATCAGGCCGACGACGTCTGGTGTAAAGAGCGGATCCGGACGAATCGACCGCAGCCGGTCGCGTCCTTCTCGCGCCGCGTCTGCCGTGAGATCGAACAAGAGCACGGGCACGCCCGCGTTCGCGATATGCCCCGCAATCTGTGCGCCCATCGTTCCTGCGCCAAGCACGGAAATAACGCCGGGTGTCTTTTTAGAGGACACTAGGCCCGCCCAGTCTTGAGGATGGCGACGCGAGCGGGAGGCTGTCGCTGGACGCCATGGATGAAGAGATCGACGAGGGCCGCAGCGTCGGTCTCGAGCGCGTAAGTGCGGCCGGTGAGGATCCAGCTCATCGCCATCTCGTCGAGCGCGCCGAGGAACAGCTTCGCACAGAGCGCCGGGGTGGCGTCGCTCCGGAAATCCCCGCGCGCCTGGCCCAAGGCGATCGTGTCACGAATCAGCCCCACGTACTCGCGATGCCGGCCCGACGAGAATCCGTTCATGAACTTGGCCGACTGTCGCATCTCGACGAGCAACACGACGGCGAGAGCGGGATTCTCGCCCAGGCGCGAGAGGTGCAGCTCGGCGAATCGGCGCAGGCGGGCCGCGGGATCGGCGACCGAACTCAGCAGATCGCGGCCCCGTTCGAGGGCATCGCGCACCGTGCGGTCGAAGATCGACGCCAGCAGGTCGTCCTTGCCCTTGAAATACAGGTACACCGTGCCGGTGGCGACCCCCGCACGACTGGCAACGTCGGCGACCTGAGCGGCGAAGAAGCCGCGCTCCGCGAAGACGTCAACCGCGGCGGCGAGGATGGCTTCGCGGCGGGCTGGGGACGGGACGCGGCGGGCGCGGCGGCGGGCAGGCACAAGTATTACTGAATGATTATTCATTCATTATAGCGCTTCCCGATGTCTCCGACCCTGCCCCCTTGGATTTGGCTGGTGATCCTTAGGACAGCTCCCGGATGACTCGCCCGGTACTGTACGGGAGGTGCAACGGCCGTGCGGGGACGCGTCGTATTGATCTGGCAGTCCGGTGCGTCCCCTGTTGCCAGCCAGGCGTGGCGCGATTCCGGCGTTGGGTGGCACTTATGTTGGGAGCATCTGAACAGCAAGCTCTGGTCACGCGGCTCAACCGGATCGAGGGTCAGATTCGCGGGATCCGTCGCATGGTCCAGGAACCCCGGCTCTGTATCGAGATCCTGCAGCAGCTGGCGGCAGCCGAAGCCGCACTCAATCGCATCAGCCTGGCGGTCTTCAAGCATCACGTCGACGCGTGCGTCACCGACGGCGTGTCGAAGGGCGAACCCGAGCGGCGAAAGCAGCTGACTGAGCTGGTCGATATCTTCGACCGCTTCGCGAAGTAGGCCCTACCCGCTACCAGTACCCCAATAGAGTGGATCGAGGCCTATCCAAGGTCTTGGATACGGCCGGCCAGACCCTGGGCCCCCGGGGCGGCCGGTCTTTATAAGTCAATAAGTTACAAGGTCTTGACACCCACCAAAATTGTGGGTGAAATCTTGCATCTTGCAATCGGCACTTAACGGTCCTGGTCTCCGTGTCTGCCTCTTGGCAGTGACGGAGCCTTGGGAGATGGAGGCAACTCATGCAGAAACGACTGGTACAAGCCGCCCTGGTGGCCTTGTGCCTGATGGCGTTCGCTGGTCTCGCTTCCGCCCAGGTGTTCACTGGGCGCATAGATGTGACCGCGAAGGACGGTACGGGCGCCGTACTGCCGGGCGTCACCGTCGATATCACTGGCCCGCAGTCGGCCAGTGCCGTAACCGACAGCCGCGGTGAGGCGCACTTCCTCAACCTCGCGCCCGGCACATACACCGTCAACGGCAAGCTGTCGGGGTTCAACAACTACAAGAACGACAACGTCCCGGTAGGCGCAGGCAACGTCATCCCCCTGGACATCACGCTGTCGGTCGGCAACGTCGCGACCTCGGTCGAGGTCAAGGCGGAGACGCCGGTGCTCGAGACGAAGAAGACGTCCATCTCCACGAACGTGACTCTCGACGAGCTCCAGAACGTCCCGACGTCGCGCGATCCGTGGGTCGTGCTGCAGACCGTACCTGGCATCACCGTTGACCGTGTGAACGTCGGCGGAGCCGAGTCAGGCCAGCAGTCGAACTTCCAGGCCAAGGGTGCTCGCGGCCAGGACAACACGTGGAACATGGACGGGATCGCGATCACGGACATGGCCGCGCTCGGTTCGTCGCCGACCTACTACGACTTCGACATGTTCCAGGAAATGCAGGTGACGACCGGCGGCGCCGACGTCACGACCGCGACGCCAGGTGTCGGGCTCAACTTTGTGTTGAAGAGCGGCACCAATCGCTTCCGCGGGTCGGGCCGGTACTATTTCGAGAACGACGGATTGCAGTCCGACAACCTGTCGGCGGCGTTGACGAGCCAAATCACGAGCTACAACCGCGTGCAGGCCTACTACGACATGGGCGTTGAAGCCGGCGGGCCGATTGTCAAAGACAAGCTGTGGTTCTGGGGTGCGTACGGCTACACGAATCCGCGGCTGAGGATCTACACGTACTCGAAGAGCGGTGGCGCGACGATCTTCAACCAGGGCACCGATTCTCAGTGCTCGCAGCTCGGCACGACGAGTATCGCTCCGCCACAGGCCTACTCGGTCACCGCCCGCGACTGCACGACGTTGAAAAACACCTCCGCCAAGCTGAATGGCGATTTCAACAGCGCGACGCACGCCTCGTTCACCTTCTTCGAAGGCAACAAGCAGAAGTTCGGCCGCAGCGCTGGTCCGACCCGCCCGTCAGAGACGACCTGGAATCAGGACGGACCAACTCGACTGTACAAGGCTGAGGTCAACCGCACCATCTCGGACAGCCTGTTCGTGACCGCACGGTACGCACACATTCAGGGCGGTTTCACGTTCCAGCCACTTGGCGGCACCTCGGGTAACGTCACGGCGTGGCAGGACGACAGCGCGATCTGGCACGGGACCTACTACTCCTACGACACGAACCGTCCCCAGGACACGCTTCAGCTGGAAGGGACCTCGTTCAAAGGCATCCACGAGCTGAAGTTCGGCTTTGGCTGGCGCAAGTCGTCGGTCAGTTCGAACGTGACGTGGCCAGGCCTCGTGTATACGCTCGACAACGGGTACCCCGACTTGTTCGCGGCCTTGTCGCGTCCCTTCGCATTCAATGGACATAGCGTGTACTGGAACGCGTATGCCGGTGACGTCATCACGAAGGACCGCTTTACCTTCAACCTCGGCCTGCGGTGGGACCGCCAAGCGGGCTCCACGGACCCGGTCTCGATCCCCGGCAACCCGCTCGATCCTGTCCATCTGCCCGCGCTCAACGTCGGAGGCCAGGACAACGTCGTCGTCTACAACACCATCGTTCCGCGTCTCGGCGTGACCTACGCGCTCGGTAAGGATCGGAAGACGCTGCTCCGAGCGACCTACTCACGATTTGCGGATCAGCTGGACTCGAACCTGCCGTACAGCCTGTCGATCGGCGTGCCGTACTACTCATATTCGTACTGGTACGCGACGGACAAGAACGGCGACCATCAGGCGCAGGCGAACGAGCTGACATCATTTGTGGGCACGAACGTTCCGCACGCCACGACCGGAAGCTATAAAGTGCCGAAGACGGACGAGTTCGTCCTCGGCGCCGACCATGAGCTCATGCCGAACTTCGGCGTCAGCGCATCGTGGACGTATCGCCGCCGGACCGATCAAGACTGGCTGCACCTGAACGGCTTGACCGGCAGCGACTACGTGCAGACCGGATCGCTCGTCGGCAACGTCGCGCCCATCGGTCCCTTCTGTGGGAGCAGCGCCGGGTGTCCGCTCTATTCACCGCTGCCGGGAACCGTACCTTCTGACCTGGGCTTCATCTTCGAGAGCCGTTCCGGTTATCACCAGACGTATAAAGGCCTCGAGATCGCCGGGACCAAGCGGATGTCCAACAACTGGATGATGCGCATGTCGTGGTCGGGCGGAGCGAACCGCGAGTACTTCGACAGTGTTGACGCCAAGGCCGATCCGACACCCACGCTGCCCGGCAACGCTGAGTGGACGACGAATTCGCCGAACGTCAATGGCGGCGTCGTCATCACGCAAACCTCCGGCAGCGGAAAGAGCAACATCTTCATCGTGCTGCCGAAGTATCAGTTCGTGCTGACGACCGCATATCAGATGAAGTACGACATCAACTTCGGTCTCAACTACTTGTTCCGGCAGGGCTATGCCGAACCGTACTACAACAGCTCGACGCTCGACCCAATCACCGGAGGCCGTCGCAATGTCGTGGTGATCCCGCAGAGCGTTGACGACTACCGGCTGCCGAACGTGCACTCGGTGGACGGCCGCGTGAGCAAGGGCTTCAATTTCAAGACCTTCACGGCCAACGTCGACTTCGATCTGTTCAATATGTTCAACTCGGCCACGCCGCTCGGCAAGCAGTACGACCAGCGTCGGGCGAACTTCAACCAGATCTTGGAGATCATGAATCCGCGCATCCTGAGGATCGGTGTTCGCGTGTCGTTCAAGTAAGGCGATCGAACGAAAAGAGAAAGGGCGCTGCCTTCTGGCAGCGCCCTTTTTTTATTGCAGTGATTTCCAGCCCAGCACCGCGAGCGCGTCGCGTGCCTGCTGTTCGAACGGGCCGCCAATGGCGAGATATTTCTTGTACGCCTCGATCGCACGCTCGCGGTTGCGATCGGCGAGCATGGTCGTCGCGGTGGGGTTCGAGGACGTGCTGCGCAGGATGCGCAAGAAGAGGAAGTGATAGGCGCGCCCGAGGTTGAAATAACCGAGGCCGTCGTCGGGCGCGGCCGCGATCGCCTTGTTGAACGCGTCCACGGCATCGTCAAAGGCGGCGCGCGCGACCAAGACGCATCCGGCGGCCAGGTGCGTTTCAGCGTCGTTCGGCCAGCGACGCTCCGCCTCGCGCAGCACCGTCAGCGCGTCACTCTGGCGATGCTGCTGAATGTAACTGTCGGCCAGGTCGAAATAGACCGGTTCGTAGTCTGGAAGATCGTGCCGAACGCGATCGAAGGCCTGAACCGCCGCGTCCAGGTGCTGGAGCGCGAATTCCGCCTGGCCGAGCGCGTACTGGATCCACGCAGCGTTCGGCGAGGCCGCCGCCGCACTTGCGAGCTTCTCTCGCGCCTCCTCGACGTGCCCCTTGGCGTACAACTGCCACCCGTCGTGCGCCAGCTGCGTCGCTTCAGGGGTGGCAGTTCGTCCGGCGTTGCTGCCCGACGAAGCGAGTACCGTCACCAACCCGACACTATCCGGACGGCTGATCAGGCCTGACTCGTCGGGCCGGCGCGGCGCGCCCATGATGCCGGACTTTCCGACGGCTAGTGGGAGCGCATCGACGACGGTTCCGATCGGCACCGCAGACGGCGTCGTCGATGCCGTCGCTCCCGAAGGTTCTTCCGGCGCGGCCGGGCCAGTCGCGCTTCTCGCGGCGAGGTATCCCCGCCGGGCGCGCACGACGACGTCGGGACGCCGCACGGTGACCTCGAGCTTGCGATACGAGTCGTCGAAAGCTTTCGCGGGCCGATAGCCCAGCATGTAGTACGTGCTCGTCTCACGCGCGAGCCGATCGAGTGGCTCGCGGAAGTTGTTGTAATTGAAAACGCGATCGCCGCCGGTATCCAGCGCGAGGCTCGTCAGCACGTCGGCATTGGCATCATTCGAGAGCGACGTAAGCTCGCCTGTCAACGTCAGCGGTGCGGGACCCAGAAAGGACTGCATGCGCTCGTCTTTGCCGATGCCGCGTGCGTCGAACGTCGAGAAGTGCACGCCGTTGCGCGCGGCAAGCCCCACCACCGTCTTCAGCCATTCGCTGGTGTCGTCGGTGTAGAAGCCTTCAGAGAACACCACCACCTGCTTCGGCCCGGGAATGCGCGCAAGGCCGTTGGCAAGCGACTGCAGCTCAGTGAGGCTGATCGATGTGTCCCGCATGGTCTCGGCGGCGATTCGTCGGCCCTTCTCCTCGACCTGCTGGCGAACGCTTTCGTCGCCGCCCCGGTTGCACTCGCCCGGCTGTTCGGCGCATCCGCGACGCACGACCGCGTCGATCGTCGGCTGGTCGTCTTTGGCGATCTTCGCGGCTTCGAACTCATCGAGAATTCTTGGGAAGCTCCGCATTTCGGCGAAGCGAGACAAATTCGGCGTCTTGACGTCCGCGAACGTCTTCTGCAGCGCGTCTCGATCGCCGGTGATTCGATTGCCGAGCATCTTGCCGTTGGCGACGATGCCGACGAGATCGCTTGGCGTGAATTGGTCTTTCAGAAAGTCCAGGATGGCGTCGCGACTGCGCGTGAAGCCCGCGGCGGACAAGTGGTTCATGTCGAGCATGAACACGAACACGCGCTGTTTCATTTCGCGGCGCTCGGGACGTTTCGCAGTCCCGGAGGCGAGCGACGTCGTCGCTGACGCATCGAGGACTTTTCGATCGAGCGAGGCGAGATAAATCGTCTGAATCGTCTGGCTCTGTCCGTCTTCACGAATATCGAAGTCGGCTGCCGTCAGATCCGTCACGGGTTGGCCGTTCTTGTCGGTAACTGACACGTCCACTTCGACAAGATCCACTCCCGCGGAAAACTGCGGACGAGCCTGGGTGGCCGACGCCGGGCGTGGCGATGTGGTTGGAGGCGGCGTTTGCTGCTGCGCCAGTACTGTCGCGGCGCCGGCGGCGAGGAGGGTCGCCGACAGGATCGCAGAGCCTGGCCGCATCGTCGAGCACTTCACCTCTCGACCTTCGCGATGACGACGGCGAACTTGTTCCGTCCACGGCCTTCGAGGTAGGCGAGCTTCTGTCCATCCGCAGTCCACGCCGGGAGGACGACCGACTTCGTGCCATCGATCTTCTGCCGAGCTCCGGTCGAGTCCATGATCACCAGTCGCCCGGTCGACTTCTCCGCGTACGCGATCATGTGGCTGCCGGCCGGACCCCACCCGAACGTGAGCCCTGGAACAATCGCGTGATTGACCCATTCGCCGACGATTTCGCCCTTGAGAAGCATGCTGTAGACGGTGCCATTCGTGGACGCATTCGCCGCGGCCGTCACTGATTCGACCGACGCCCCATTGGCGGTGCCATCCGTGCCGCCTCTCGCGAGATCGCCGCCCATCGGAATGGCCGTCGCGGACGCAATTCGCTTCTCCGTGGAGATCTCGATCTTGAACGCAGCGTCGTCCGGCGCGGTCTGCCCCGACTTCCAGGACCAATAGCCAATCGCCCAATCAGGCTCAGCGTTGACTTTCTGGAATGTGCCGCCCGTGGCCGGCATCACGTAGTGGTACGAATCTTTCGGCAGGGCGCGCTGATCCTCGGTGACCGTCTGCAGATACAGCTGTGTGCCGTCTGGCGACCACGCGAGCTGCCTGACCTGGCTGCCTTTCATCTTTCCAAGATCGAACTGCGCGATCTCGCTCGGGGTGAGTTTCAACTGTGTCGCGGGGCTCTGTTGGGCGACGAGCGCGGTCGATGCCAGGACGAACACGAAAGCTTTCATTTGCGTCTCCTTAAGTCACCGCTTGCTCAACTCACTTCTTCAAGCCATCGAGCATGCGTCGGAGCTCAACGGATTGCGGCAGCGCCGCCAGTCCCGATTCCAAGGCCTGCCGCGCGAGCGCCGGCTGCTCCAGACGCAGATACGTCTCGGCCAGCGCGAGGTGCGCGGACACGAGCGTCGGATCGAGAAATGCCGCACTCCGAAAGGCCGATGCGGCGGCCACCTGGTTCCCCACGCCGAGTCTTGCCCAGCCAAGGACGAACGCTACGCTCGCGTCCGTCGGCTGACGTTCGAACAACTGCTCGAGGTCGGCCGCGGCGCCCGGGTAATCCTGGCGATCGAGACGCGCCAGCGCACGTAGTCGCACCGCGTCAGGATCCGTCGCGACGCTGCTCGTGAGGTCCGCGACGTTTGTCCATCGTCCGGCCTGCGCTTCGCCCGCAGCTTGACGGACGTTTGCCACAGGACTCGTCAGCGCGTGATCCACCATCGATTTGACGATCGCTCCCCGCAGCACATCGCGGGCCGGTGGCGTTGTGGGGATGGCCGCCGCTTCTCGAGCCTTGGGCGACCGAGCCGCCGTATCTGCCGGGCGCATGCCGTCGACGACCTGCAGTTGTCGCCGAAGATCGCCCACGACCTCGCCGCCGGCGCGAATCACCGCGTGAGCGATGTAATCGCCTGGCGGAATGTCGGACAGCGGCAACGTGAACGAGACGTCACGAACGATCCCCTGGTCGGACGAACGCGGGTCGGCAACCGTGCCGCTGACCGAACGCGTCGGACGATCGGCCGCACCGTTGGGCGAGGCGGCGAGACTCATCAAGTCCAGCGAAGCGGAAAGGCCAGCCAATTGAACCTCGTTCCGCCCGTACACACGGACCGCGCCCGCGATCAGGTCGCTTGTGTAGCCGATTGAGTGGACCGGCAAACGATCGCCGGGTGTGCCGAGGATGAGATCGCTCGTCGCCGGATCGGGGCCGCTGAGGCTGCGCACCGTGAATTGGCGATCGGCGCTGCCGACGAGTCCCCCGGGTTCGCGCACGACACAGCGCATCATGTAGTCGCCCGGGGGCAGATCGAATCGCGTGCGCCAGATGCCGACGCCCGCGGCACGGCCCGGAACCGGATCCCGCGGGAGCGGGATGCTGTCTGCACCTTTCGCGGCGATTTGACTCGAGCTCATGTCCCGGACGACGAAGACGACGTCAGCGGCGCCATCGACCGGCGAAGCGTCAACCGGAAGATCCGCATTGAGACTCACGGCAACGTTCTGAAGGCCAGGATGCTCGGACTGTCCGACGTAGGTCGTGTACTCGACGCGCAGGCTCTGTTGATTGAACGGCGCGGCGAGCGCGGACTCGATCGCTCGGCGGCGATCGGCAGGCGTCTGGGAAGGGCCTGCCACGTAGCCGGTACGCGTGCTGACCCGCACGCCCGGCCGGGTGACTCGCACCGACACGCGTCGGTAGGCATCGCGATCAGCGAGGGCGGCCGACGGCGCGGGGAATCCAATGACGTAGTAGTCGGGCTCGGCGGCGCCGAGCGCGTCGAGGGCCTCATCGAGATGGCTCGCCGCATCGAGGACGAGCTGGCCGTTCGTGTCCGACGCCAGCATGCTCAACGGCTCGAGCCGGTTGGCAATCTCGGACGGAACGTCGCTCCCGAGTGGCATGTTCGCGCTCAGACTCTCCATTCGCCGATTCAGATCGAACGCGTAGACGACTGAATACGTTTCGGCGGAAGCCGCCGCGACCTCTTCGACCGACCGCGAGACGTTGTCGCTGTGGAATCCTTCGGAAAAGAGGATCACCGTCTTGCGTCCGTCCACGGCGCGGAAGCTCCGCAGCAACTGCGACATCATGTCGAGAAACCGACGCGAGTCTGCGTCAGCGCGCTGCACGATGAGATTCGCCTGGTCCTTGATCAGGTCCCGCAGCGTGCTGGGATCGCCGCCGCCCGTCTTTCCCGTGACGTCGGGAAGCACGCCCGTTCGGCTCGGGGTTCCTCCCGTCGTCGTCATGAAGCGGTTGAGCACTTCGTCGTTGCCGCGCAAGATCTCGTACGCCTCGTTGACCGTCATATCCCGGTCGCCGGGCGTGAGGACCCGTTCGAGCTCGCCGCGCACGTGCTGCAACTGCGCAATAGCGACGTTGACTTGCGCGGTGAATGGCTGGGCGGGCCCAGGGCCGGGCAGGCCGTAGACCGCGACGCGATCTTCAGGCCGGAACCTCCGTCGAAGGAACTGCTCGGCCGCGACACGCACGCGCTGCTCCGCGCCCGATGTGATGTGGAGCTGATCGAAGACGAGCACGTAGAGCTGCCCGCGAGGCGAGCCCTGGTTGGTCGAGATCTCGCCCGCGATGGTCCTCTGTGCCGCCTCGAGATACGTGCGCCCGGATGCGGCGACGTGCTGGAACAGCACGATCGGTTGACGCGTGCCGGCGTCCAGGACCTCGACCTCGTCCGGCCGCAGGTCGGCGACGGGCCTGCCGGACGCGTCGGTCGCGCGCACGTCGAGCCGGACGACGTCAACGCCCGCGCGGAAGATCGCTTGATCGGCCGGAGCTGCCGGCGTTTGCGGCGCCTGCGCGAGCAGCGGCACCACCAGAGCCAGCGCGAGCGCCAGGGGCAGTCGATCGAGCGCACGGCGCGTCCCACTCAGCAATTAGCACCTGATTTTTATAATTTACCACCGGCGAGAAACCGCCGGACGGCCGCGATTTCCTGCTCGTGCAAGGCCGCCGGCGCGGTTTGCACGTATTGTCGGCCGTAGGCGCGGGCTTCCTCGATCTGGCCCGTTTCGGCCAATCCGAACGTGAGGTCGTACAGCGCGTCGAAATCCGTCCGGTCGAGTGCAAATGCCTGCTTCCAGGCGTCGATGGCGTCTGCCTTTCGGCCTGTCTCCGACAACACGACGCCGAGAGTGGTATAGGCGCCCGGCAGCTTGGGATCGAGCGCGAGGGCGTGCCGCAGGCTCGCTTCGGCCGCCTGATGATCGCCGGCCGACTCTTGCAGCGTCCCGATGTTCTGATACGCCAGTCCGCTCGCGGGATCGATCTCGAGAATCCGGCGGAAGGTCTGCATCGCTTGCGCCGATTTGCCCGCGCTTCCGTACGCGATGCCAAGCGCAATCAACGCGTCCGGGTCATCGTCGGTGGATCCTTCGAGCAGCTGGACCGCGCGTCCGGCTTGGCCGGTCTCCGCCAGGTACTCGCCGAGTTTGATTCTGAGCTCGGCCTGCGGAAGACCTCGGCGGAGTGCGGCGTCGAGCGTCGCGATCGCCTGAGCTGGTTGACCCGCCTGCCAGTACACGAACGCGAGATACCTGTAGGCGTCGGCCATGCCCGGACGACGAGCGAGCACGCCGGTATAGAGCTCCACTGCCGCTCGCCAGTCGCCATGTTCGTACGCGTCCGTCGCGCGGTGCATGGCTTGCTCGAGATCGACCAGCCGTTTCGGATCGTCGGCGTCCGTATATTTCTCCTGCGGCGGCGCGCTGCCGGTCGTGTATCCCAGCGCGCGCAGTTTCTCGGCCACCTCGATGGTCTCCGCGGCCGGTCGCCCCGGCGGATTGACATCGAAGCTTCTGAGAGTGGCCGCGAGGACCGCCGCTCGATCGGCGCGATTCGCGAACTGATTCCGTTCTTCTCGCGGG
This sequence comes from uncultured Solibacteraceae bacterium, assembly GCA_964419785.1. Lineage (GTDB taxonomy): Bacteria > Acidobacteriota > Vicinamibacteria > Vicinamibacterales > SCN-69-37 > DATEGZ01. Next base: position 57,656 of record CAYQRM010000136.1, read on the forward strand.
TCGGTCCCCAGGTCGTAGAGCTCTGGCATCGGGAGGTCGATGTACTTGTCGCGTCCGGCGATCACGCCTCGAAGCGGTGCCCACCCGCGCGTGATGTTTGCCGACATCGCCTCGAAGTAGCCGGGCCGATCGGCGCCGCCTCCAGAGGCGATGAGCGGCAACAGGGACACGCCAGGCAGACTGCCGTCAGCCGGTGCGCTCACGGCGTCGAGGAGTGTCGGCACCACATCGACGTGGCGTACGGACGTGTCCACGACGATCCCGCTCGTCGTCCGGCCGTTCGGCACGATTTCCGCGACGATGAGCGGCACGTGCAGCGTCGATTCGTACGCGAAGAGGCCGTGGGTGAGTTCGCCGTGATCGCCGAGGCCTTCACCATGATCGGCCGTGACGATGACGAGCGTGGGGCGAGGCTGCGATGCGAGCGTAGCGAACAGCGGCCCGAGTGCAGAATCCGTCCACGAGACCTCGCCGAGGTACGGGTCGCCTGGGAATTTTGCAAGCCACTCGGGCGGCGGACGATAGGGGGCGTGCGGATCGTAGCAGTGTACGAACGCGAACCACTTGCCGGATTGCTGGTGGATCCAGGCGAGCGCCGGCTGGATCACCTCGTCCGCGCGTCGTTCTGGCAGCGTGAAATCGGCCTGCGATCCGATTTCGCCGACGCGGTCGTCATAGACATCGAAACCCGGCGCAAGACCGAAGCGGTGGTCGAGCGGAAATCCGCCGATGAAGGCTCCGGTAGCAAAGCCGATCGCTTTGAGGCGTGTGGCCGCGGTCGGTTCGCCCGCGCGCAGCAGGTAGCCGGCGTTGTCGCGGATGCCGTGCTCGTACGGATAGCGGCCGGTCAGAAGGCTGGCGTGTGAGGCCAGCGTGACGACGGCTTGCGCGTGCGCGAACGTGAAGCGTGCGCCGTGCGCAGCCAGCCCATCGAGATTCGGCGTGAGCGCGCGGCCGCCGTATGATCCGAGCGCGTCGGCGCGCAGCGTGTCGATCGACACGAGCAGAATGTTGCGATCGGCACGCGGCATGATGCTGAGCGCTGGCTCGCGCGCTCGCCACCACAGGCCGAGACCGACGACCGTGGCGATTGCGAGCGCGGCCACCAACCATCGCAGGCGTGATGCGGACGCTGACGGCGCGGCGGGCGTGCTCGCGCGTGCGCTGGCAGGTCGGCGAGGCGGTCTCTTCTTGGCCATCGATGGTCAGGCCGGGCGCAGCGTTGTCGCCAGTCAGCGTCCGAACTTCGCTTTCGCTTCCGATCTCACGCTCGCGGCGCGATCCGGTTGTCCGAACATATCCCACAAATGTGCAGCGGTCTCGTACGCCATCGGCGACGGCGAGACCTTCAGCATCTCCGCGATCTCGCGCTCCACGTCGTCGGGCCGGTTGGTGGACGCGTAGAGCATGGCCAGGCCGGAGCGCGCGCGCATGCTGCTTGGGTAGATCGAAAGCTCTTCACGAAACATCCGCTCGGCTTCGGGATATCGCTCGAGTCGCGCGAGCGTGTCGCCGACGTAAAAGCGGAGATCGGCCGGCTGCATCGTCCGCGCGGCCCATTCGTCGCGCGCTTTCATCAGGAGCGGCAAGGCCTCCTGATACTGCCCTTGGTTGTACGCGATCATGCCGCGGATATACGTGGGCATCGGCAACGTCGGGTCGGCCTGAGCCGCGAGATCGGCTTGTCGCTGGGCCTCGGCGTAATCCTTCTTCGCGAGCGCGATGTTGGCCAATGTCTGATGCGCGCGGCCTGGTGACGTCTTGAGGACGAGCTCGGCGTGTGCTCGCGCCTCGTCGTACCGCCGAAGCGTCAGCAGCGCCGCCGCGGCGCCGAGCAAGCCGCTCGGCTCTTCGGGCTTCAGGCGGATCACCTGTTTGTAGGCATCAAGCGCCTCGGCTTCGCGACCGAGCCGCGTCAGCACGACCGCGTACTGGACCCAGACGTCGGTCATGTCCGGGTTTGATTTGAGCAAGTCGCGGAAGCGATCGGCGGACGCCGCGAATTGGCGATCGTCGAGCAGCGTCACCGCCTCACGATACTGCTTGAGCACCGGCGCCATCTCTTTCGGATCCGGCAGAGAGGACCCGGGCCGACTGGCGCCGGCCGAAAACTGCGTGCCGATATATCCAAGCGCGGCCAACCGCTCGCGATCTTCGGCCGATACCGCCGACGGTGCGTCAATGTCGCGTCCAGCCGTCAGCGTTTCGAGACCCGACCGCATGCCCGCCGCCGTCTGCGGGTGATCGGCGACGACGTTCGCGCGCTCGTGGGGATCGTCTCGAAGATCGTAGAGCTCGTCGTGCGGCGCCTTGATGAATTTGTACCGCTCGTCAGTGAGCGAGAGCAGCTCGCTCCAGCCAAAGTGATAACGCGGATAGAGCGCCTCCGAGTAGACGCCCTCCGCCGCTGGATGGCCGGTCGCGCGCAGCAAGGGCGTCAGGTCGCGCCCGCGCAGGCCCCGGGGCGCCGTGAGGCCGGCGAGCGTCGCGATCGTGGGGAACAGATCGATGTGTTGCACCAGGTCCGCGACGCGACGGCCCCCAGACTTTCCGCCCGGCAGCTTCATCAGCCACGGTACGTGGATGGTCTCTTCGTAGACGAACAATCCGTGTTCGTACTCGCCGTGATCGCCCAGGCCCTCGCCGTGATCGGAGAGCAGCACGACGGTCGCGTTCGAGTACCAACCTCGGCGTTTGAGATCGACCAAGAGCTTGCCGACGATCTCGTCGGCATACGCGATCTCGCCGTCGTAGGGCGAGAGCGATGAGAATCGTTGTGGCGGCGTGTATGGCGTGTGCGGCTCGTAGATGTGAAAGAAGAGGAAGAAACGATCGTCGGAGAGCGTATTGAGCCATGCTTCCGCAGCCGCGAGCGTCTGCTCGCCAGGGCGCTGGACCTGACCGAGCGACACGTCGGACGCGGCGGCCGGCAGTTCCGCGTTGTAGACGTCGAATCCGCGTCCGATGCCGGTTTCCGGGCGCAGCACGTACGCGGACACGAACCCTCCGGCTTTGTAGCCCGCCTGATGGAAACGTTCCGCGAGCGTCGGTTTATCGGGCGCGAGCGTGAAGCCGAGATTGTCGCGCACGCCATGTTCGAACGGCAGCAGTCCCGTCAGGATCGACGTGTGCGCCGGCAGTGTCTGAGGCGCGTGGCTGTACGCGCGCTCAAAGAGCACGGACTCTCTGGCCAAGGCATCAATCGTCGGCGTCTGACCGTTCGCATAGCCATAGACGGGGAGGTGATCGGCCCGCAAGGTGTCGATCGAGATCAGCACGACGGCCCCGGGACGCACGGGCCGCACGAACGGCCAGACGACGACACTCGCGCCGACGATGAGGCCGACGATCGCCAGCGCCAACAGCACGCGCGGCCATCGCGAACTCTTTGGATTCTGGCGAGGTTGGGAGCGCGCGGAGCGCGGCGATCGAGCCATCGGCACGCGAATGGGCGGACTCGGCCAGTATAGTCCACGCTTCTCGTGTGGTTCTTGAGTTCCGCCGGAGTCCGCACGAATTCTTCCAGTTGAGACGCGAATTGTCTCAAGAGCTCTAAGGTGCAGGTAGTGGGTCAGTTTAAACGGGAACGAACGTTCCCCACGTCGCGCCGCCGATCGGTGATGCGTTGATGCGCGAGGGCAGCGAACATCACCGCGGCGAAGAGCCACGTATACCCGCTCGGAGTCTGGCGACGCCCGGCCGTCGGCGCTAGCGTAGGAATTGCCCATGTCATCACGCGGTCTCTGGCCGGTCGCTTGTACGGTGATGCTCTCGCTCTCCGTCGCGCATGGGCGTGCGCTCCCGGCGGCCCAAGGCGTCTCGCTCTCCGAGCTGCTCCAACGCTCGGCTTCATCTCTTGAGGACTTCGACACGAAGTTTTCTGCGGTGATCTCGCAAGAGTCCTACAAGCAGACCGAGACGAGGCTCGAGGGCCAGCCCGCGCAGCCGCGCACCTACAACCGACAGACAAAGTCGCAGATTCTTTTTGTCAACGGTGGCGGTACGTGGCTCTGCTTTCGCGATGTCTTCGAGGTCGACGGTAAAGCATTGCCTGACCATGTCGCGCGGTTCGCGCGGTTGTTGGAGAGCCCTGCTACGGCGTCTGTTGACGCGGGATCGCTTGCGACTCACATCACGTCGGAGAGCGCCAGATATAACCTCGGCGGCGTCGCACGGAATTTCAATCTGCCTACGATGGCGCTGACTTTTCTCAGACGCGCCAACCAGGAGCGGTCAAAGTTTCACGACGACGGCGCCGAGCGCAAAGGTGACACCGCAGAGACGCACATTGTGTCGTTCTCGGAAAAACGACGCCCGACACTCGTCCGCGACGCCGCCAATCACGACGTGCCTGCAACGGGCCGATTCTGGATCGACACGTCTGGCCGAGTCGATCGCACGGAACTGAAGCTCGAGACCGAGGACGGTGTTCGCGCGACCGTCACGGTGGAGTACGGACCACAACCCAAGCTGGACATCTTCGTACCCCTTTCCATGCACGAGCAGTACGAACAATCAATCGTGGACAAGATCGACGCGCACGCTGAGTACTCAGGATTTGTCGTTCCCAATGTGACGGTGGACCTAAGCGGTTTCAAAGAGGGCGCAGGCCTCACAGGCCGTGGCCGCGGAGGCGCTCCGCACAACCCAGCCAGAAGCCATAGATGAGGCCCAGCCAGCGCGAGGCCACGCGACTCCCGTCGGCGTTCTGAAAGCTCTCGATCGTCTCGAACCTGAGATCGAGGATCTTCGACTGGAACTCGCGTACCCATTGCTTGAACGAGTCCTTCGTGCGGATGTCCACGCCGCCGCTCGTGATCACGAAGTCGTCGACCACATAGCGATCGATATGGGCGTGGACGCACCCGCGTCCACGCCGCAGGCCAGGTCACGCGGCCTGGGTTCCGCCCCGCTAGCGCCCGGGCGGCGGTCCGGGAGGGCCGAGGATGATGAACCCGCCCCGCTTCGCGATCGGGGCGAGACGCGCGAGGTCAGGCGGCGGACCGTCGTGGGGCGGCGGCACCACACGTGCGGGCGCCGGCTGGCCGGCTTCCCTCAAGAACCCCTCGAACTGCATCGGCGCGAAGCCGACCAAGGCGCGCAGACGCTCAGGGCCTGCGCTGATGAACGTGTGCGGCACGTTCTTCGGACCGAACCCGAACCCGCCGGCCGTCAGGTCCAGGCGCGTGTTGCCGACGTAGAACGTGAGGTTCCCTTCGAGCACGTAGAACCACTCATCTTCTTCGGGGTGGACGTGCCACGGCGATCCGAGCCCGGGCGGGACGACGATCACGACCAGGCCGAACGCGCCGCCGGTGTCGGCCCGGCCGATCTTCACCGTCTGGAGCATGCCGAGGAGCCAGAGCGCTTCACCTTCATCGTGCGCCAACGCGTAGCCACTCTTCGCGCGATCTGCCAATGTCACGGTCATCATCACAGCCTCCGTTGTGGACGTGAGTTGAACCAACTATCGTGTAAACGACTATTAGCGCCGCCCGACTCCGTCAATCGACCCCTCGCTCACCTGATCATGGAAACGTCCCCAGGTCCGAGATCACCGCGTCCAGCAGGGCCGCCAGTTGCCCCGCTCTCTCGACGCCCAGATGCCCGAGCAGCGCTTTCGGTAGACGTTGGACGTGAGCGTCCAGCCCGCGCACGAGCACGAGTCCCTTGTCCGTAATGCCCACTTCCACGACGCGCCGGTCCTGGCGGCTGCGGCTGCGTTTCACCAGCCCGCGCGTTTCCAAGCGGTCGACCAGGCGCGTAATGTCCGGGTCACGCTCAATCATCCGCTCCGCGATGTCGCTGCACGCCAGTTTGGCCGGATGGGAGCCGCGGAGGATGCGGAGCGCGTTGTACTGGTGGGTGGTCAACTGGGCCGTCGTTTTGAGGAATTTGGCCCACGGCTCCACGACCCGTGCGGCCGCCATTCGCAGGCCGAGGAGGACTTCCTGCTCGGGAGACGAGAAGCGCTTCTGCTGCTTCAGCTCGTGGGCCACGACGCCGGTCATGCGGCGGAGAATACGCGTTTACACGACTATCGTCAATAGGTTTATTGTGGGGCTCGTGCCGCCCTCGAAGGAAGACGACATGAACGCAGTCGCGACGTCTTTCTCTCCAACGCCCGAGATCACGACATCCAGAGAGTGACCGACGTCTAAGGAACCTGACCAGAACAAGCCGTACTAAGCCAGAGTCGAAGTCTATAATCCACGCGTATGGGGCTCGGCGGGCGCCGGATCATCGTCTCGATCGCGTGTGCGTTCGCGACCGCGGGGCTTGGCTTCGGCGCCCAAACACCCAGTCAACCTGCCGCATCGCCGTCGACATCCGCCGGCTTCGATCTGCCGCGCCTCGCGAGGATGGACGACGTCATCGCCGAGGCGATTGCCGCGAAGAAACTGCCCGGTGCGGTCGTCGTCGTCGGACGCGGCGACACCGTCGTGTGGCGCAAGGCGTACGGATCGCGAGCCCTCGTCCCGGCGGTTGAGCCGATGACGCTCGACACGATCTTCGACATGGCGTCGCTCACGAAAGTCGTCGCGACGACGCCCGCCGTGATGCAGCTCGTTGAAGACGGCAAGGTTCGCCTCTCCGATCCGGTCGCGCAGTTCATTCCCGAGTTCGGCAAGTACGGCAAAGAGCGTGTGACCGTGCGCGATCTGCTGACGCACACGTCGGGGCTGCGTCCCGATCTCGATCTGGGCGACGACTGGAGCGGACACGACGCGGCGATTGCGCTCGCGAGCGACGAAGTACTCTCGTCGAGCCGGCGCTTCACCTACAGCGACGTCAATTTTCTTCTGCTTGCGGAAATCGTCGCGCGCGTGACGAAGCAGCCGTTCGACGAATACGTCCGCGCGCACGTCTTCACGCCGCTGGGCATGCGCGAGACGATGTTCAAGCCGCCGGCCTCGCTTTTGCCGCGCATCGCGCCGACCCAGGCGTGCGATCCAAAGGACAAGTCGTGCGGCGGCGAAACCATGCTGCGCGGCGTCGTACACGACCCGACGTCGCGGCGCATGGGCGGAGTGGCCGGGCATGCGGGTCTCTTCAGCACGGCGGCCGACCTCACGATCTACTGCCGCATGCTGCTGGGCGACGGGGCGATCGGGACGACCCGCGTGCTCGCGCCGCTGACGGTCGCGCGCATGACATCGCCCGCGACGCCCGCGACCGAGCCGAACGTGCGCGGTCTCGGTTGGGATCTCGACTCGTCGTACTCGGCCAACCGCGGCGAGCTCATGCCGCTCGGATCGTTCGGCCACACGGGGTTTACCGGGACGTCGATCTGGATCGATCCCGCGACGCGCGTCTTCATCATTTTTCTGTCCAACCGCGTGCACCCCGACGGCACCGGTGACGTGACGCCTCTCCGCGCCAAAGTCGCGACGATCGTTGCCTCCTCGCTCACGGGCGAGTCGAGCGATGCCCTGCGCTCGCTCGCGTTCAGCCGTCAGACCTTTGCGTCGCAGACAACGGCCGTCGCTGAAGCGCCGATGCCGCCGGTCGAAACGGGTATCGACGTGCTCCGCGCGAGCGGATTCGCGGCGCTCAAGGGGCTGAAGGTCGGCCTGCTCACGAACCACACCGGGCGCGCGCGCGACGGCGAGGCGACGATCGATCTCTTCGCGGGGGCGCTGACCGTGACGCTCGTGTCGCTGTTCAGTCCCGAGCACGGCATCCGCGGCATCCTCGACGCATCCGTGCCGTCGACGACCGACGAGAAGACCGGCCTGCCGATTCACTCGCTGTACGGCGCGACCGAGCGCCCAACGGCTGACATGTTCGCCGGCATCGATGCGGTCGTGATCGATCTTCAGGACGTTGGCGCGCGCTTCTACACGTACATGACGACGATGGCATACGTGATGGAGGAAGCGAGCAAGCGGAAGATCAAAGTGTTCGTGCTCGATCGGCCGAACCCGATCGGCGGGGTGCAGATCGAAGGGCCCGCGCTCGACGCGTCGGAAGTAGGCTTCACCGGCTATCTTCCCGCAATGCCAATCCGCCACGGCATGACGATCGGTGAGCTCGCGCGGCTGTTCAACGGGGAGAAGAAGATCGGCGCGGATCTGACCGTCATCGCGATGAAGAACTGGCGGCGCGACGAATGGTTCGACGAGACCGGCCTCGCGTGGGTCAATCCATCTCCCAACATGCGCACGCTCTACGCGGCGACGCTGTATCCGGGCCTGGGCGCGTTCGAGCAGACGAACATCTCGGTCGGACGCGGCACCGACACGCCGTTCGAGCAGATCGGCGCGCCGTGGATCGACGGCAATCGGCTCGCTGATGCGCTGAACGCGCGTCATCTCGCCGGGGTGCGTTTCTATCCCGTTCGATTCACGCCGACGGCCGCGACGTTCAGCGGCGAAGATTGCCAAGGCGTCTTCATCGTCGTCACGGACCGAACGGCCGTGCGGCCGGTGCGTGTGGGTGTGGAAATCGCGTCAGCGCTCGTGAAGCTGTTTCCGGGGCGCCTGCATGTCGGCATGGCGCACAAGCTGTTCGGATCCGAGGACGGTCTGACGCGCATCACCGCCGGGGAGGACCCGGCCGCAATCGCTGCCACGTGGGCAGCCGCCGAAGCGCGGTGGCGCCAGCTGCGCGCGAAGTATTTGTTGTATCAATGAAGGACGCGATGTCGCACACCTTGCTTCGACACACATTGGCCACGCTCGCGTATCGCGGAGGAAAGGCCACGCGCGGCGCGCCGGAGAGCTTTTCGAGTTTCAAAGCGGCGGAGGCGTCGCGCACCGCCGGGCAGATCCTCGCGCACATCGGCGATTTGATGGATTGGGGACTGTCGCTCGCCGTCGGCCAGCAGAAGTGGCAGGATTCCGAGCCGCAAACGTGGGCCAAAGATACCGAGCGCTTTCACACGGCGATTCACGCGTTCGACGCGTACCTCGCGTCGGGTCAGCGGGTCGCGGCGTCCGACGATCAGCTGTTTCAGGGCCCGGTCGCGGACGCGCTGACGCACGTCGGGCAAATCAACCTGCTGCGCCGGCTTGCCGGCGTGCCGATCAAGGGCGAGAACTATTTCCGCGCCGACATCCAGACGGGTCGCGTCGGGGCTGAGCAAACGGCTGCGAAACGGGAATTCTGAGCCCTACCGAATTGCGCGCGGCGAGCACGGTCACGCTGAGGTCATTGCTCGTACTTCTCGACGACTGACGCCGGCCGCACGTGCGCGTCGTCCGGGTCCTTGCCGAATTCACGCTTGGCGCGACGCTGGCGCAGCAGATCCCAGCACTGATCGAGCTCGACCTGAATCTTCTGCAGCCGCGTCTGATCGTGATCGTTGACGTCGCTCTTGCCGTAAATCGCCTGCTCTTCGTGCACGAGCTGGCGAATCTTGCCGAGGACGGATTCGTCGGTGGACATGGTCGCTCCTGATCATTTGTACAACATTACGTACACGATCACACCCGTCACCGACACGAACAGCCAGATGGGCAGCGTCCAGCGTGCGAGGCGGCGGTGCCGGACGTCTTCGCGGCGGAGACCGCGTCCGAGCGTGACGATCGCCATCGGCAGGACGACGGCGGCGAGCGTGACGTGGGGAATCAGAATCGAAAAATAGACGTACCGCATCAGGCCCGTGCCCGGATACGGCTTCGATCCCGACTGCGCGTGATAGATCACGTACGAGATCAGGAACAGTGATGACGTCACGAACGCCGAGATCATGCAGCGGCGGTGCGCCGTGACGTTGCCAGACTTGATGAAGAACCAGCCCGTCGTGAGGAGCGCCGCCGACGTGGCGTTGAGCGTCGCGTTGAGCGCGGGAAGCGTCAAGAGCGGGCGACGCAGAGCAGCGCCCAGAGCAGCGGCAGGTACGTGATCGATCCGAAAAACAGCCAGCGCGCGGTCGCGTCCGTGCGATCGATCGCAAATCTGAGCGCCGTCACGAGCAAACCAGCGCCGAGCAAGAGCGCGCCGACGATCGCGTACGTCTCGTGCGCGAGCACGAGGAACGGCAGCACGCTGAACGGCACGAGCGTCGCGGCCCAGAGCGCGGCCTGCCGGCCGGTCATCGCGCCGTCGCGGTCGATGACGGACAGCATCGGCAGCCCGGCCTGACGATAATCGTCGCGGCACATCCACGAGATCGCGAGGAAGTGCGGCAGCTGCCAGAGGAACATGAGCAGGAACAGGGTCCACGGGGCGACGCCGCTGATCGATCCGCGCGCCGCGGCCCAGCCGATGAGCGGCGGCAGCGCCCCAGGCACCGCGCCGACGATCGTCGAGAGCGACGTCCATCGCTTGAGCGGCGTGTACACCCACGCGTAGATCACGAGCGTCGTCAACGCGAGCGCCGCGGCGAGCGCGTTGGTACCCACCCAAAGCAACACGACGCCGAAGAGGGCAAGTGAGGCGCCGGTGATGAAGCCTTCGGTCGGCCCCATGCGGCCGTCCGCGACTGGCCGCAAGCGCGTGCGATCCATCTGGCGATCGATGTCGCGCTCGTACACTTGATTGATCGCTGCCGCTCCGCCCGCGACGAGCGCCGTGCCCATGCCCGCAATGACGATAGCCAGCGGTCCGACACCATCCGGCGCCGCCAGGTAGTACCCGCCCACGGCCGTCGCGACAACGAGCGCGTTCAGCCTGACCTTGGTCAGGACCGCAAGATCGGCCAGTCGGGAGGACGAAGGCGAGACGACGAGCGCGTCAGGCTTCATGGCTGCAGGGACTCACGAAAGCGTACTCGAAATGCGCGCAGCGTGACGACCAAAGACGTGCCCAGGACGATCGCGCCCGTCGCCACGTGCAAGGTGTTGACCTCAGGCTGTTTGGCGGTGAGGACGACGAGTGCGCCGAGCGTCGCTTGCACCAGGACAAGTCCCACCAGCCACGTCGCGGGACGCACGAGCTCGCGCCGCTCGCGATGCCGGCGCCAGATGTATATCGCATTCGCAACGATCCAGATCACGACGACGAGCGCCCAGACGCGATGCGCGAAATGGACGGCAATCTGCGCGGACCATGTCGGTGGAATGACGTGCCCGAAAGCCAGCGGGAAATCAGGGATCGCCAATCCCGCGCCGATGTGCCTCATCGTTGCGCCGATGAGAATCTGGATGTAGATCGCCATCGTGAGGCCGAGCGCTCGGCCTCTGAGCGTTGCATCGTCGACTGGTGTGACGGCAGACTCGAGCCACGAGCGTGACGTGAAGAGCGCGATGCTCACCGTAATGCAGAAGAACAGTTGCGCAAGGCCTGCATGGCCGATCGATATCGGCGCGGGGAGCATGTACAGGACCGTGAGGCCGCCGAGCACGCCTTGGAGAATCACGGCGACGAGGCCGACGAGACTCAGAGTGCGCATCCACGCGCGCCGATCGACACGCCAGACGAAGACGACGAGACCGATCGTGAGGAACCCGACGGTCGACGCGATCAGTCGATGTCCGTGCTCGTAGAAGATCCCGCCCACCATCTTGCTGAGTGGAAACGAGTACATCGAGTAACCGTACGATGTGGGCCAGTCCGGGACGGAGAGGCCGGAGTTGGTGCTCGTGACCATGCCGCCCGCGGCGACGAGCAGCAGCGTGGCCGCGACGAGCAGCCGCGCGTAGCGATGGAGCCAGATCACAGCGCGCGCCGATCTATTTCGTGGCGAACGTCAGCGGCAGGGTCGCGTTTCCTTTTTCGGTGATCGTGACTTGCTGTTCCTGCGTGCCGAGCGTCTCGTGCCAGAGACCGATCGTGTAGGTACCGGGCGGCAGGCCGTCGATCTTGAACGCGCCGTCCGCGTCGGTCACCGCAAAGTACGGGTTCGGCATGACACCGACCCAGGCGTGCATCCAACCGTGCACGTTGCAGACGAATCGCACCATCACTTCGGGCGCGGTGAACGTCTTGGTCATGCGCAGGCCCTGCACCGGTTGGCCCTGGTTGAACTCCTGGTTCCGCATCGGCATCGCGTGCACGTTGTGCAGCGTCGAGTCGCTGTTGACGATTTCGAGCGGCTGGCCGACGCGCAATCCGACCACGCGCGGTGA
>CAYQRM010000137.1:0-18854 GCA_964419785.1 uncultured Solibacteraceae bacterium
GTGAGCTCGATGCGAGAGCAGTCTGGAGCGAGACGGCGCACGATCCAGTGCCGGTGGAAGTGCAGGAACGGATCGCGCGACCGGACCGCACGCGCGATCAGCTTCTCCGCGCTCACGCCGAGCGTTGATCGACCCGTCGCCCACACGAGGCCAGACGGCAGCCAGGATTTGGCTTCACGCGCGATCCGCGCGCCTTCGCACATCGCCAGCGCGACGACCCGTCGTCGTCCGAGGCTGCCAACGCCGGCGACGCGCGAGACGACGCGATACGAGAGGTGCATGTTCGGCAGCGCGCCGCGCAAAATCGCATGAGGCACGTCGCCCGTGGCCCGCGGCAGCGCGTCGAACTTGGGCCAGTAGACGACCGGATCGCGAAGCTTGTTCAGCGCCAGCCGCCTCAGCCACTGCCGTTTCTCCGCAAGCACGAACGCTCGGCCGCCGCGCCCAACGGCGTCGGTGTAGCCCTCGAGAATTGCGTCGCACAGCGCTCGCGCCTCACGATCCAGCCGACCGTGCCGCGCCGCGAGCGTCGCGCTGGTCGCCAGTCGCACAAGATCGTTCGCGTACGGCATCCGGCACGCTTCGTCGACGTCGTTGACGCCCCACACGAGGCGTCCTTCGTTATCGCGCCACGTTCCAAAATTCTCGATGTGCAGATCGCCGACGCAGGGCACAGCCGGCGCGTCAGTGAGCCGATGACACGTGACCGGCCAGAGCTGACACCAGCGATAGAACGTCCCGCGAAGAAAAACGAACGGGTTGTCGGCGATCGCGGCGTGCTTCGTCGCGAGGTCCGGCTTGACGACCTTGATGTGCGCGGCCATCCATCTTTCGTACTTGAGCGACGACTCGATGATGTCCACGGGCCTGAGTATGAGCGCTGCACGGACCGTTTGCGAATTAAGATCGCGTGCGACCTGGCATGGAGCGCAGCGACGCCGTCAGCCTGCTGGACGATCCGGAGCTTACTTCCCTTCCACCCGGCACCTGGGCCGATCTTGGATCCGGCGACGGCACGTTTACGCTCGCGCTCGCCGACCTGCTGGCGCCCGGCAGCACGATTCACGCGATGGATCGCGATGGGAGCGCGCTTCGAAGGATCCCGGTCGCACACAACGGCGTACAGATCACGACGCACCGTGGCGATTTCGCGCGGGGCGCATGGCCGTTCGGCGATCTCGATGGCATCCTAATGGCCAACTCGCTGCACTACGTTGCGGACCAGGCGCGGTTCATCCGCGCGTGCGAAGCGCGCATGCGCTCTCGCCGGTTTCTCATCGTCGAATATGACACCGATTCCGCGAACCGGTGGGTGCCCTATCCGGTCTCGAAAACGACGCTGACTACGCTCTTCACGACCGCGGGCTATTCCTCGATCAGATTTCTCGGCTCGCGGCCGTCCGTGTTCCGGCGAGCGGCCTTGTACGGGGCATTGGTGACGCCTCGTTTGAACGCTAGTCGCGAACCCACTCGCGCGTGAGCGTGTAGGCCGCCGCGAGAATCACCGGACCAATGAACAGCCCGAGCACGCCGAAGCCGATCAGGCCGCCGATGACGCCGGAAATGATCAAAAGCATCGGCAGCTGCACGCCTCGACGAATAAGGATGGGACGCAAGACGTTGTCGAGCGTTGCGACCGGTATCGTCCAGATCACGAGCACAGTGCCCCACCCGCTGCTGCCGACCCAGTACAACCACGCAATCGCTGGAATCATGATCGGCAGCGGCCCGAGCTGCGCGATGCCCAGCACGAAGATGATCGCCGCGAGCAGGCCGGCGTGCGGCACGGTGCACAGCCAAAGGCCGAGCCCCGCGAGCGTCGATTGCACCAGCGCGGTCACGATCACGCCGAGCGCGACGCTGCGAATGGCCTGACCGGCGAGCCGAATGGTGCGCTCCCCGCGCTCTTCGCCGATGCGGCGCCCGATCGCCAGCGCATCGCTCGCGGCCGTCTCGCCGTGCGAGTAGAGAATTCCGGTCAGGACGAGGATCAGGAGAAACTGCACGAGCAGCCGGCCGACGCCGCCTGTGACCGAGATGGCCCACTGCGCCGCAGAGAGCACGTACGGTCTGACGAAATCCGCGAGCGCCTGCGGCCCCCCGGCCGCGATCTCCTGCCAGCGGAGTGTCACGCGGTCGCCCACCAACGGCACGCTGGCAATCCAGCTCGGCGGCTCGCCGAGGCCCCGAACCATGAAATCGCGCGCCACCGCCGGACTCTGGCCAGCGGCGTCGACCAACGCGCTGATCGTCAGTGTCAACGGCAACATGAACACGAGCAGGATCAACGACATCATGACGACGACGGCGACCGACCGTCGTCCGCCAGCCTGGCGTTGCACCAGCATGAGGAGCGGCCACGTCGCCACGACGATCGTCGTTGCCCAGATCAGCGCGCCGAGAAACGGCAGCAGTGTCAAGAAACTGCCGACGAGCAGGAGCCCAATCAGCAGGACGAGCAGCACGATTCGCGTGATGTCACCCGATGGCGTGCGGTGCATGGTCGCTCCAGGGGAATCGCCGAGAAACGCGCACCATGATAGCTGACGGAAATCCGACCGCTTGCCCTACAATCCAGACATGTCCCTGACCCCACGCTCGAGTCGTCGATTCCCGGTCGTTATTGCCATCGCGGCAATCGTCGTCGTCGCGCTTCCGCCCCGCGCGATCGCGGTGGCGCAGTCGGCGCAGCCCTGCGCGCTGCTGACGACGGAGGACATCCAACCGCTCGCCTATCAACAGACGGTCGCGCCCGGCGTTGCCGCCTCGTACGCGGCGACAGGATTCAGCGCGTGCCGCTATGCGTGGGGCACCGGTCTCGATCGCTACAAGCTGGAGGTGAACATCAGCGACTCGTCGCGCATGTTCGCCGGTCTCGCGCCTGATCAAGTGAAGCAGGCGCTGCAATCGATCGTGGTCAAGGACACCGCAGACACGATCATTCCCGACGTCGGCGACGCTGCAATCTTCAAGGCCGAGTCCCCCGCCTACGTTCAAACGACCGCGGTGATCAAAGGTCGCGTGCTGCAGCTGTCTCTCGACGGCTTAGACGCTCGCGAAAGGAAGGGTGAAGTGATCGCGCTCTTGAAGCAGGCGGCGTCGAAGTTCTAGCCAATCGGCCGTTCTTCGCGCCGCCTCTTGGGCCTACGCGCGTTTGAGCACGCGAGTGATCCACACCAGGATGACGGCCCCCACGAACGCGACGATGATCGATCCGATCATGCCGCCGCCCGGCCAGATGCCGAGCATGCCGAAGACCCATCCACCCACGACGCCGCCAAGTATTCCGAGAATGATGTCGGCTATGGCGCCGTACCCGCCGCCTTTCATGACCTGGCCGGCGAGCCATCCAGCAACGAGCCCAACGAGGATCCAGTAGACCAACCCCATCGCGAGCCTCCTGTTCTGCGTGCGTCCTGACGGTACTGGCGAGTTGTCGGAAAGAGTAGCAGGAAACGACTGCGCCGACTTCGGCTATTCCTGGCTGCTTTCCCGCCGTGGCGGCCACACGAGAATGGCGAACAGCGCCACGAGCGCCGCCACGCCCATCCATCCCTTCCCCACGTCGACGGGCCAACTGATGACCGCCGAGATGATCATCCAGATGACCAGCCCCAGCACGAGATTGCGACGCAGTGGTGTCTGAACGATCAACCCGCGGCGCGAGAGCGCGACCATCGTCCAGACGACCGCAATCATGAGGGCAAAGAGGATGACAACCGTCGCGAGTGCCGTCCCGATGTGATTTTCGCGATAGACCAGCCACAACACGATCACGGCCGCACTCGTGGTCGCCGTCCCGATGACCGCCGGACCAAATCGGAGCCATCGTGAGACAGGGCGTGTGACGCCGACGGCCGCCCCGAGCAGGCCGAAGAATCCGAGATTGACGCCGAGCGACGAGAGAAAACCCGCGGGCTGCTGCAAGCCCCACAGCATCGCCGCCTGGGACCCGATCACCAGCGTCGTCCAGCCTCGAAAATGCCGGCGGGCCTTCGCAGCCTCGTTCACTTCCGCACGAGCTCGACGCGGCGATTGAGCGCGCGGCCTTCCGGCGTGTCATTCGACGCCTTCGGTCGAGTGAAGCCGAAACCGGCCGTGCTCAAACGATCGGCACTGATGTGGTATCGGGTGACCAGCGCGTCCTGCACAGCCGCGGCGCGGCGCTTCGACAGGTCCAGGTTGTAGTCGGCGCCGCCGACGTTGTCGGTGTGTCCTTCGATCGTCAGATTCCAGCTCGGGTTCGCATTGAGGGCGTCCGCGATCTCGTCGAGCACCGGCGTCGACTCGGGCTTGAGCTTCGCGCTCGCGAAGTCGAAGTAGATGCCATACACGGCCACGCGCTTGTCCTTCTCGAGTGCCGGAGCGATCTTCGGCGTCACGGGCGCGACCGGCGGGCGCGCCGCTGAGGCTGCCGCGGGCGCGCCCGACGACGCGATCGTCACCGTCGACGTCGCAGACTTGCCGTTCGCGTCGGTCGCCTTGACGGTGAACGGATAGCTGCCGGGCTTCGCGCTCGCAGGCACGCCGACCTTCATCGAGAGATTGGCCTTCCCGCCGTTGAGCGGGACGCTCGCATTCGAGACCGTCGCCGGCCACGGCGCGCCCGCGGGCGCAACGACCGTCACGCTGACGGCGCCGGAGTAGCCCTGGCTCGCGTAGATCGAGAGCGGAATCGTCATCTCCTGCGCCTTGCCCGAATCGAACGTCGGCGCGTCGCCAGGATCGATCGTGAACGGCTCGGCCACCAGCTGGCTGCATGCGAGCGCCGCATCCGGCGCCTGCTTCAGCTCGAGCATCGTAATCTTGTCGTACGCGGGGATCGTGTTGTCGTCCGCGTCGAAGCCATCGTAGATGAACAGCCCCTGCCCGAAAAACGCGTACGCCTGCTCGAAGCCATTCATGTTCAGCACGTTCGTCCCGTAGAAGTGGCCGCACCAGTGCAGGTCGTTCGTGATGACGAGGTTCGCGTCGCCGAGCTGCTGGTTCGCATCGGCGATGTAGCTGTCGACGTCGACATATGACGGAGACTTCTTGTCCTTGCTCCCGAGCGAATCCGATTCGACGATGACGAGCTTGCCGCCCTTGGCAGCGTTCCTTCCGGGATTCGACGTCGTGAACGGGTACGGGAGAAAGCCGTAATCGGTGGACGTGCAATCATCAGAGTCCTGAATGATCAGCTTGCCGCCGCTGTACACCCAGTCGACGAGCGCCTGCGACTGCAGCTTCGTCAGCGCCTTCCCCGCGTTGCACACACGCGACAGCACTGCGATCTGGTACTGGCCGAGCGTCGTCTGATCGAACGCGCTGACGACGACCGGAACGAACTTGTAACCGGGGTAATCGTTCGGCGTGGCGAAGGGCCCGTAACGTCCGACGCTCGTGTCGAAAATCACCATCACCGGCGTGCCCGATCCGACAGGCTCGGTGCCGGCAATCGCGTTGCACGTGCCGCCGCCGGGCATTCTCATCGCGAACCAGTCCTGCTCGCCGCCGACGCCGACGAGCAGCGTCCCTTCCTCGTTCACGATCGCGGGCGAAAGCGGTCCGCTGGCGAGCGCGAGCTTGGCCGACGTGGCGGTCATTTGTCCGCGAAACGCCATCGCGAGGCCGTGACTGCCGCAAATCGCGCCGACGAGATCTGTGCCTGTCTGATGGAGCTCGATCGCGGTGTCGTCCCTTTCGAGCTGCGTGATGTTCGGGGGCGGCGGCAGCGTGCCGGCCGAGCCGCGCGGCAGACCGAATTCCCTGTAGGGATCGCCCGAGTAGTACCGCCACAGTCCCGTCAGCGCCGGTGCCGTCGTCCGAACGTTGAGGCGGCCCTGCAGCTGCAGATCGTAGAATCGCGTCCCCGCGCCGTGTTGGTCGATCGTGATCTTGATCCAGCGCGCGACAGGCGCCGGGGACAGATCGAACGACGAGTCCGCGCCCTTGAGTTGAAACGTGCCGGCGTCGCGATACCCGGACGAGGCGCTGATTGACGACACGGCGAGATGAATCGTGTTCGCGCTGCTCTCCGTCACCTGGCCGAGGCTCACCTCGAGCTTCTCCAGCCTGCCTGTTGTCGCCAGCTCGTACACGAACTCGTATGGCCCCTTTGTGTCGTCGGCCGCGGTCCAGCCGGGCGAGCCCAGCAGCGGATCCTCCGGCCGCGTGCTCGAGGCCGGCCACGATCGCAGCACTGTGCCGACACGTGCGGTCAGCAGATCAACGAGGGGCCCGGTTGCAGGAATTGATGACGGCGGCGCGGTCGGCGCATTGGAGGACGCATTGGATGGCGTCGGCAACGCGGGACTGGCAGACGGCGACGGCGCGCCCTCCGGCGTGGGCGCTGATCTGGCGCAGCGGCTCGCGCTCACAACCAGCAGCGCGACACTCGCGAGGACGGTCGCTCGTGCTAACACGCCAGAGAGCCGGCGGTTCAGGGGATCCCTCAGCGCGCGATTCTACGCGTCTGTGCGCGCAGCGCTACACTGCCGGGGAGCATCTGGTCGGCCAACTTCTTGACGCTGCGGATGGTCCTGCAATCAGCAGAGCACGACAGAGAGGGCGAGACCAGCTTCGCTGGTCTCCTTGTACTTGCTGTTCATGTCTTTGGCGGTCTGAGCCAGCGCGGTCACCGTGGCGTCAAAGTCGACGCGGTGCCTCGACGCGATTTCGTTGCTCGCGATCGCGTAAGCGGTCCACGCCTTGACCGCGCCGAACGCACACCGCTCGATGCACGGCACCTGGACGTAGCCGGCCACCGGATCGCACGTCATTCCGAGGTGATGTTCGAGCGCTGATTCGGCCGCATTCTCGACGACCGTCGCCGGCGCGTCGTACGCCGTCGCGATCAACGCCGCGGCCATCGACGAGGCAACGCCGATTTCGGCCTGGCAGCCGCCCTCGGCCGCCGACAGCGTCGCGTGGTGCTTGCAGAGATAGCCGATCGCCGCCCCTGCGAGCATCCCGTCACGAATCTTCTGCCGGTCGACCTTCCGGACTTCCATGAGTCCGTAGACCAACGCCGGCATCACGCCGGCGGAGCCGCCCGTCGGCGCCGTGATCACGAGGTGGCCGCGCCCGTTCTCCTCCGAGGCCGCGAGCGCGAACGCCGACAGGACACCGATCCCGCGATCTGCCTGGAACTTGTCATCCATCGCGCGCTTGTAGACGGTGGCGGCCTTGCTGTGCAGCTTGATCGGACCTGGCAGCACGTCGTCTTCGGACATCGACAGGCCAGACTTCACCGTCGCGAGCATGGCGTTGATGATCTTGTCGGTGAAGGCATAGACCTCCTCCTCCGATCGGCCCGCGATCGACATCTCGTTGGCCAACATGATCTTGGCGATCGTGCTCTTGTTGGTTTCGGCGTGTCCCCGCAGCTCTTTCATCGTCGCGAACGGGTACTTGGGCGCGTTCTTCTTCGGGGGCTCGTACCCTTTCCACTCGATGAACCCGCCGCCGACCGAGTAGTACTCCTGCTCGAGGAGCACGTCGTTGCCGGCGAGCAACTTGACCGTCATCGTGTTCGGGTGTTTGAAGTCACCCTTGGTCGCGTCGTAGATGACGTCCTTGAGGCTCACGTCGATGGACTTGTCGCCGAGCTTGACTGGAAACACCTGGTCAGGATTGTCGCGAAGGCTGTCCAGGAATTTCGGGTCCACGGTCGCGGGCTCTTTCCCGACGAGTCCGGCGAGCGCGGCTCGTTCGGTGCCGTGTCCCTTGCCGGTTGCGCTGAGGCTGCCGAACAAGTTCACCTGAAGCTTCGTCGCCTTGGCCAGCTTGTCGGCCGGCAGCCTGGTGGCGCGCTGATAGAAGTCGTAGGTAATGCGCATCGGACCAATCGTGTGGGAGCTGGACGGGCCCGGCCCGACCTTATAGAACTCATCCACCGTGGTCAGGATCGGCTCCTTCTCTCTCTTGACGACGTCAAGGTCCGGAGAGAGCGGCGGCGTCGATGGCGCGGCCGCGGCGACCGGCTGCGCGGTGGCGACGGCCTTGGCCGTTTGCTCTTCCGGCGAGGGCGAGCAACCTGTGAGGGCGACAGCGGCGCCGCCGACGGCGGTCCGCATCAAGAAGCTACGGCGATCAATGCCTGCCGGAACCTTGTGTGCGATCAACTGGCGCGTGTCGGCTAACGGATCTTTGTCGTCTTTCTTGGACATGGTCGCCTGCTCCCTTTCAAGGAACTCAGTGCGCGCGGATCGCGCCCTCTGCCGCGCGCACTCTACTGAGGTGAAGCGACTGCACGGGCCGTGCCACGGTGGCCGATGCAGATTGCCCTGATGAATCGCGGGCATGACGCGAAAGATCCCGCGTAGTCCGCGGTGGGTCCGATATGTCGGAGCTAGGACGTGGACCGTCCAAACGGGGCGCTCACGGCAAGCGCAGCCCAGCGGCGAGGCACTGGGCGCGCTCTCGTCTCACCAAAATCTCAGACAAGCCTCAAGACTTCTCTGGATTGCGGCGGCATGCTGCTGTACGCCAAGCG
This sequence comes from uncultured Solibacteraceae bacterium, assembly GCA_964419785.1. Classification (GTDB taxonomy): domain Bacteria; phylum Acidobacteriota; class Vicinamibacteria; order Vicinamibacterales; family SCN-69-37; genus DATEGZ01. The sequence continues at coordinate 8,477 of CAYQRM010000137.1, forward strand.
CCTGAAAGGAGGTTCCCATGCATCGGCCAACCATGGTTCCGACCGGGACGCTTCATGACGCCGACGATCGGACGTTGGTCGCGGCATATCTGGAGGACCGCCGCGACGCCTTCGACGTCATCGTGGAACGGCATTGGCGGAACGTCTATCGACTGTGTTACCGGTTCGTCGGCAATCACGAGGACGCGTCCGATCTGGCGCAGGACGTCTTCGTTCGGGCGTTCAAAGGCCTGCGTACATTCAAGGGCGATTCGTTGCTCGGCACCTGGCTCCACCGGGTGGCCGTCAACGTCTGTCTGAATTGGATCGCGGGCCAGTCGCCCGGTAAGTCACTCGGCGAGGTCGAACATCGCGACGACCGCATCGAAGATCCGCTCGCGCGGCTCGTCCGCAGCGAGCGCGCCGCGCTTGTCCGGGCCGCGATTCTTAGGCTGCCGACCAGGCAGCGCGCGACGATCATGCTTCATGTCTATCGGGAACTGCCGCACGAAGAGATCGCGCGGATTCTCGGCCGCTCGGTCGGCACGGGCAAGGCGAACCTCTTTCACGCGCTCGGCAATCTCCGTCGCTTATTGCAAACGGCCTGACCTCGCGTCGGAACGACGACGGCGATAGCGGGTCGCCACAGCCCCCAACCCCAGAGCGGTCAGAGTCAACGTGGCAGGTTCAGGGACGGGCGCGACTGCTGCCGTGAAGGTTGAGGTGTCAGGGTACGGATTCCACTCGAAGGTGCCCAACGTCGTGGCGTAGGAAATCGTGTTGTCAGGTGTGGCCGCGGAACCTTGAATCGGCCCGATAGCGCTGGCGAGGTCATAGCCGAGAAACGCGTTATTGACGGTCGCGATGAGAAGAAGCCCGGATGTCTGAGGAGCAGCGTCGACCAACGCAACGCCGGCCATGCCGCCGAGATCCGGCGAGAGGAACGGAAATCCGATAATTCCAGTCTGGTCTATGAAGGTGCCCGTCCCGATGCCAGGCACGTTCACAGTAGCGCTCGACGCGAGGTTCACGAGACAGGGCGCACAACCATTGCCAAAAGGCGCGACGTTCGACGTGTCTGCGAAGAACGTAATCGTCACCAACCTGTTCGAGAACGATGTTCCGTTGAGCGCGCCCGACGCCATGGCCGTGTCTGTGTAGGTGATCGGCGCGGCCTGTAACGGCCTGACCCAACCAAACAAGGTCACGGTTGCCGTCGCCAGTCCTGTCAGCACAAGCCGCTTCATCGGAGGCACCCCTTTAGGGAAGAAAAGATGTGATTCCCGGGAAGGCAATATTAGCTCCACCTTGGGATCGCGGAGAATTATTCGTCATCCAGAGCGCGGCACGGAAAGATGCCGCTCGCCGGAAGACTTTGGTCGCCCTGGCAACGGTAGGAGAGGCAGGGGTGGACGGCCGCGCGAGCGCCATCTGGCTGATTGACTTCTCCCCCTAAGTATGCGCACATGAGCAGCAGTCTCCCCAGGCGTCCTTTCCCGGAGGACTGCCGTGCAACAGGACTCAGATCGCACCTGGGCAGGATCGTTCATCGCGGGCGGCACCTCGGGCCTGACCATCGATGAGTCGAACATCGGCGACGTTACCGTCCTCAAGTTGAGCGGCGCACTGCTGCTCGACGAAGGCGAGGTGGCGCTTCGAACGTCGGTCCAGCAGTTGGTGGCCAAGGGACGGATCAAGCTTGTCCTGGACCTGGAACGCGTCACCCAGGTCGACAGCTCGGGCGTCGCCGTGCTGATCGTCAAGCTCCAGGCGATTCGCAAGCTGGGCGGCGACATCCGGCTCGCCCATCTCACCGCCCGGTATCAACGTCTGCTGACCACCATGCGGGTGCTGCCATTGTTCAAGGTCTTCGAAGACGAGACGACAGCGGTGCAGAGTTACAGCGACGCAGGCTGATTGTCCGGACGTCCGACGTGCGACGCGCCGCTCACCGTTTCGTAATCTCACGCCGCTTTCCGTCCAACGTTTCGCGCCGCAGCACCCGCCGATTTGCTGCTCTTTGCTGGTGAGCGCCAGCAGTTCGTGGGAATGCTTTTTGCCAGTCGTACGCGCGTTGAAGGAGCATCAACGTCATGTCAGTAATTGGCCGGACGATTTCGATCAAAGGTGAAGTGCTGTGCCAGGAGCCGTTGACCATTGCGGGCCACGTCGACGGGTCGGTGGAAGCGGCCGGACACGTCCTCACCATCGCCGAAGGCGGGAGGGCGACGGCCACGCTGCTGGCGGACACGATTGTGGTGGGCGGGGCGGTCGAGGGAAGCCTGTGCGCAAACGACAAGATCGTGGTGAGTGAGACGGCGGTGATCGAAGGCGACCTGACCGCTCCGGGCGTCCGCGTGGCGGACGGCGCCCAGGTCCGGGGCCGGATCGACACCGGCAATCGCAAGCCCAGCCAAACCCAGCCCGCCTCCTAGTCGGCCAGCCTGCGGTTCTGACGCGCGCGATATTGCGCCGCCGGTGCCGGTCGGCACCTACTGCAGCGCGACCGCCGTCAACTGGAGCACCGCGGACGTAATCGCCGTGATGACGGCCCACGCCAAGGCGGCGCGAGCTCGCGAAGCGCTGACCAGCTCAGGTTCGTCGTCGAGCATTGATCGACCCTTTAATTCCTCTTCGGCGCGCGCCGAGCCATCCAAGTACTTGCGGATGGCATTCGCCACGGTGAGCCTATGTTTCTCGAGTGTCGCGGTGATGGGTGCATTGTCGTGCACAACCGGATCGAGAGCCGCGATGACATCGCGGCTCGCCCAGGTGTAGTCGCGCAACGCGCCGACCAGCTGGGTCAATTTTTTGGAGGCCGGTGACTGAAAAGGCGTTGCCAACCACGCGGCTCTGGCCGCGAAGAACGCGGAAGCCAACCCCGCAAGTGATCCGAGAATGGCAAGGACCGGTCCCATCGAACGCAAGGTTGTCGTGTCCACACTCCCTCCTCAATTGGTGCGATGGGCTCCAAAGCATCCACCGAAATGATTCCAGCGAAGATGCAGGCGCGCCACCAACCGCAGACAATCAAACGCCCGCGCTGGCCGACGAAACTGGCTGCCGCAAACACTCCGCGCGCGTTCTACGAGATTTTCGACTATCCTTGGCCCTTCGTTGACACCTTCGAAGCACGGCGGCACCGGAAATATCCTGCTCCGCCGATCTTATCTGGCGTGAAGGAGGGTCCATGGCACTGAGGAGCGATGTATCCAGACTCAGTTGGCGGTCGCATTCCTTCTTGATTCTTCTCTTGGCGCTCTCGGCAGCGGTCTTCCGCACGCTGCCCGCCTCTGCGCAAGCAAAACCGATCTACTGGGTCTGCACCTTTCACTATCAATCGACTTACGTCAGTGACGTAATTGGCCCCGACAACGACACGACAGGTGGGGGCATGGGCGAATTGGTCAAGGGCTTCGCCGCCTTCGTGCGAACGAAATACCAGCTGGGTCAAGGCGGATCCGGTAATTGCATCTACAAGTTCTCGGCCGCAGACGCGCAAACCTATCTCCAACATCTGACCACACCGGCAGGGGGAAACGCGCTGGCCACTGGCTGGAAGCCTGGGACGGACGCTCCGAAAGGGACGTCCAGCGGTTCCGCATCATCCAGCCAGCCGCCCGCGAACGCACCTGCACGTGGTGGTACGGGTGCCGCACCGGCGCCGTCTCCTGCATCTCAGGCTCAGAACGCGCCCGCGCCACCGGCCACCGCCAACGTTACGGTCCGCCTGGTTGACACCGTGAACTCCGGGTCCGATCCCGCCGGCAAACACTATCGCGCAGTCGTGACCAAGGCCGCCACCGCGGGGCGCGTCCAAATCCCGGAGAATACGCTCGCGACGATCACGCTGGCCCAGACCTCGCCTGGGCAGTGGAGTGCGCAACTGATCTCGCTCACGCTGAACGCTGCAGCTACGCCGGTCACGAGCACGTCGGTCACGGCCACGAGCAGCGCGCAGCAGACCGCGCAAAGAATCGGCGGGCTGATCGGCAGGGGGCGCAATTCGGCATCGCAAGCTGCTCAGACCGTGATCGCCGCCGGCAACCGCGTTTCTCTGCCGGCTGGCACAGCGCTGACGTTCACGACGTCCGTGCCTCAACCGGTCGCCGTGGTCGCGCCCGCTGCGTCACAGTCCGCGCCCGCTCCGGCGCAGGCGGCACCCGCTGCCCAGACTTCCGCCAGCCACGCCAACGCACAGAGCTCGGTGGTGTGTGGATCCGGCGGAGGACAGGACAAGAAGTCGTACTACAGCAGCGTCTTCACCGCCGAAAATGCCGACCATTCCACGATCGAACTCGCGTTTCAAAATTACGTGTACACGAAGTTTGGTATGCGAGTCACCGCGACGTGCACCGTGAGCAATTTGGCCAGAGCCCAAGCGACCTTCGACAATGCAAAGAAACAGTCGGCGCAGCTTGGGAGCGCATTTCAACTTGTCGAAACGGGATGGGCGTACCACGGTCCTGAAAAGGGCCCATTCATGAGCGACGTCGACATGCGAGCGGCCAGGGCCGCCGCCTCGGGACAGTACGTGCTCTGCTACTCGGACCCGTCGCAATCCACGTTGTATCTCTCGTCGGATTTCCACATCGACGTGGCGCCCGGACCCGACGGGAAGTCTCAAGCGACCGACAACGGCGCGAGCGCCAACGCCCTGGCCGATCTCAGATCAAAATTCCTCGCTCTCATCCAGAACCAGTACGGCTATCGCTCCACGTCTTCTTATCCCGCCTATTGCCAGGGCAGCCAGCTCGAAGACGATGTCACAAATCAGCGCGAGACGCTGCACAGCCGGTTTTCGAAGGTGAAGTTCGTCGAGACTGGATGGCATCCTGGTGCCGACAGTTCCGCGCCGGCGCCGGCCTCGTCACCCGTGGCCGCCGCGCCGCAGGCCTCGATTGCCGGCACCTATAGCGGCTCGTACATCTGCGGCGGCCGCACGAGATCTCTCACGCTGGTCTTGTCGGGACCGGAGAACGGGCTCGTGACCGCGCATTTCACCGCGTATCAGCCGCCCGAGTCGCACGACAAACCATACACGTTCTTGGCGAATGGACACTTCGATCCTGCCACGGGCAAGTTCAAGCTGATGCCGCTCAAGTGGGAGACGCCAGCGCCGCCGAACATGATGATGGTCGGTCTGACCGGCACCTTCGACGCGAAGACGAGCACGGTCAGGGGCACCATCGACTTCACTGGCTGCACGACGTTCGAGGTCCGGCGCGGCGGCAACGACCATCTGCATCCGGAGATTCAGAACTGACGATCAGCGCTTCCCTGCCGGGAGCTTGCCCGACGCGATCGCCAACGCAAGGCGAGCGGAGCACTGACCGCCTGAGTGCTCGACCGCGACGGTCAGACACTCTTTCGTAAGGGCGCCCGGCCCCTTCGTGACGAAGAACGCTCGCCGGTACGCCGTCGGGGTCGTCTTGAGAATCCGCCGAAAGTGTTCGCGCAGCGTCGCGGCCGTCTGCAGCCCGACTGATGACGCGGAGACGCACTACCGACCGGTGCGTCCCGTCATTGGTGGTTCTCTAACGAGGCCGTCGAAGACCAACCTCTGCGTGAAGCCCGCGAGTGCAGCGCCAATCACCGGAGCCATCCAGAAGAGCCAGAGTTGCTGAAGGGCCCAGCCTCCAACGAACACCGCAGTGGCGGTACTGCGCGCCGGATTGACCGATGTGTTCGTCACCGGAATGCTGATGAGATGGATCAGCGTGAGTGCGAGGCCGATGGCGAGTCCTGCGAATCCTACCGGGGCGCGATCGTGAGTGGCACCGAGTATGACGATCAGGAACATGAACGTCATCACGACTTCGCACACGAATCCGGCTGCAAGCGAATAGCCGCCAGGTGAGTGCGCGCCGAAGCCGTTGGAAGCAAAGCCTCCGGCAACACTGAAATCCGCTCGGCCGCTCGCAACGAGATAGAGCACTCCGGCGCCGACGATGCCACCGACGACCTGCGCGACGATGTAAGGCAACAGCAGGCCGGCGGGAAAGCGACCTCCCGCCCACAAACCGATGGAGACAGCCGGGTTGAAGTGCCCGCCAGAGATCGGTCCGAGGGCGTACGCGCCCGACACGACCGTGAGACCGAATGCGAGTGACACCCCGAGCAGGCCAATTCCGACGTTGGGAAAGGCCGCCGCGAGTACCGCGCTGCCGCATCCTCCGAGGACGAGCCAAAAGGTGCCGACCGACTCCGCAGCGAGCTTGGAGAACATTGGAAACTCCTTCACTGGATCACCTACGAGGCTCGGTCGCTCCGGCGCTGCAGCCGCGACGCCGCCGAGGAGGGACCGGGGACTCCCCGGCCCGACCACGTCACGGGTGACGAGGCCGGGCCGGGGGCTCTTGCACGACTACGCCGTACGCCGACGCCGAACCGCCAGAGCGGCGGCGATCGCCAGACACACTGCGCCGGTGGCTCCGATCAGCGGCAGCGGGCTCGCGGTCTTTGGGAGGGTCTTCTTCGCGCCGGTGCCACCGGTGCCTGTCGACGACGTGCCAGTCGTCGATGCGCCTGCGCCCGACGCCGCTGAAGGCGACGTGCTGGTTGAACGTGACGTCGATGCCGCCGGCGCCGAGGTCTTGGCGGGAGCCGCGCCCGGCGCGGCCGGGTGGATCGTCGCCTGAACCTGCCGTTCGGTCATGACCGTCGGCGGATGCTCGGTGACGATCGTCGCCGTCAGCCGATCCCCCGCATGCAGCTGGGAGATGTCGACGGGCGCGCCATCACGAATGATCGTGACGTTTCGCTTGTCGAGGTCACCCTGCGTGAAGTTCTTGTAGCCATTCGGGCCGCGAATCAGGACCGATCCCCCCGACGCCTGAATCACTTCCCCGTTGCGCACTTCGGTCACCGTCACGGGCGTGACCGTCGTCGTCGTCGTGATCGTGGCCGTGCCCTTCATGCCGGGCTTCAGGTCATGAACGGTCAGCTTCTGGCCATTCACGTCGAACCGGAAGTCATCCGAGACCACGAACTCTTTCGATCCTTCCTGTCCGCGGAGCACGATTTTGTTGCCGTCGACGGAAATGACTTCGAATGATTTCATTTCCGTCGTGGTCGTTCTCTGCTGCGCTGACATCACGCCGGTCAGACACACTGCGCCTACCATCGCTGTGAACCACGCCAACTTGCGTCTCATATGTTCCTCCTGAACCTTTCCTGATCACCAGTCCCGATCACCACAAACGCCGGAGAGTCAACGCTCTTGGTCGGACGCGGCGCGCGCTCGAACGATGAAGCGCTGCGGCGCGGAGCCGATGAAGTAGAACGGATAGCACGTGACGAGCGTCACGGCCCCGGACGAGGTCGGGTCGAGCACGGAGACGTCGTCGGGCGGGACGATCCAGGTGCGCTCGACGCGGTAGGTCAACGTCATGCGCAGCGTGTCGAGCTCCATCACGTCACCCGGCACGATGTCTTTGAGCACGCGGAAGAAACCGTCGCGGTGACCGGCGATCCCTGTGTTACCGTCCGCACCAGGCGCAGCCGTGCCGTCGATGTGGCCGACGCCGCGGTCAAGGGTCGCCTCGTCCGTGCCCTCGAAGACCGGGACGGTGAGCCGCAACCGCGGAATTCGAAGCACCGCCAGTGCCGCCGGCACCGGTTGCGTCACTGCCGACTGCCAGGCGCGGACTCGTGCGGGCGACCAGAGGCTCAGGTCCGGAGCGGCCGCCGATGCCGCAGGCTCGCCCGCGGTGCGCTGCGCTTCGGACTCGCGGACGGCGCGCCGGGCATCGACCGCGCCCGACAGAGAGAGCAAGACCCACGCCGACGCGCAGGCTGTGCCCACGAGCCACGCGAGCCGCTCGACGAACCGTCGGAAACGATCAGCAGAGTTCGGCATTCGCGAGCGCGAGGCGCTCCAGGGCCCAGAACAGCAATTCCCGGGCCACGGAATGCCCCGGCCTCGCCGGACGCGGCGGTCCGCGCGGAGGCCTGGTGCACGACTCGGTAGGACGTTGGAACCCTAGGTAATTCGCTTGAAACTGAGCACCAGGACGGTGGACCGTGACCCTGCCCTCAAGGGATGCTGCCACCGTCGTGCGGCGCCAGCCCCGGGCGATTGTGCGTGCCCCTCTGAGCCGCCTCCGACAGTCCGGAGGCCCACGATAGGACGTGGCGGGCTCGCTTCGAACTATCTTTCGCGTTTTTGCTCGAAGAGCGACGCTGCATAACGCAAGACGGGCTGCATCTCGTCGGCCAGCACGTCCGGCTCGTAGACCTCCAGATAACTCACGCGGTGACCGGCCGCGTCCGGCTTCATCCCGACATCAATCGTCATCCTCAAACCGACGGGAGGATTGCCGGCGGCGCCCATCTCCGGGCTGCAGAGCTCAGCTGCGCAGGTCATCTCGAGGCCGGTCAGGACGCGTCCGCGGTAGCCCATCACAAAACTGGTCGCGGGCGATTGATGGTTCTCAGCGGCATGGAGGTCGTGGTTCTCCAGTGAGAACCGGCGTCCCAGCAGACGGATCGCCTCGTCCACGATGACTTGCCGATGCGGCCGCCGTGAACAGACCGTCCAGCGCCGACCAGTCCGGCTTCCCCTTGATCGGCTCGATCTCACTCCAGTGAATTTGAAACGCCACTCCACTAATGAAGGGATTCTGTAAGGCACGCTCTTCCAAGGCCCGGTCCTCTTGCGGGCTGTTGCGCACCGATCTCACGACGACGAGTCCGCTCGGTTCGCCGGCAGCCTCGAGGGCAGGCGAGGGCGCTCCTGGAAGAGCCGGGTGGGCCGGCAGCGAAGCGCCCGCCACTAAGCACAGTGTGACGATGAGCACTTGACGCCGGAGTGAGAGCCGCGCGGTGTGCATGCCGTGCTCTCCGAGGCGAGCGTGAAGGAACCTTGTCCGGGAAGAGGTGATCGCTCTTGAGCCCGCCCCAGGTTAGCACCGCGCAAACGGCTCTAACTGGCAATCGCAGTATTCCACCACGTTGGAACCTGGCTGACCCGACGGCGCGGGATTGTAGAGAGGCTGACGGCCGTACAAGTTCTCGATGTCCGGGGAGGCATGCCCCGATGAAAGGCGCGCGAGCGCGAACGACCGCGCCACACGAACGGAGCGCGGCTTGCCCAAGTGCTCTACGTTGTCGTCCGGCGGACGCTGGTCGCCCGAGGCCCTTTCGCGCCCCCGTCGCCCAACTCGAACTCGACGCCATCGCCCTCGCGCAGCATCTCGATACCCTCGCCGTAAATGGCGCTGGAATGAAAGAACACCTCTTTGCCGGAGGCATCCCGAATAAAACCGAATCCTTTGTCTGCTCGCAGTGTCTTGATGGTTCCTGTCATTGGTTGGCTCGCTCCTGTACGGACTTGAGGGGAGGTCTCGGCCGATAAATCGGCGTGACCAGAAAAGCGAGAGGTCGCCGGGATCCGACGACCTCTCGCTGCAGGTTGAAATTGGTTGCGGGGGCGGGATTTGAACCCGCGACCTTTGGGTTATGAGCCCAACGAGCTACCGGACTGCTCCACCCCGCGTCGAGATCACCATACTATCGCGCCGCGACGATACCGGTCAACGACGCGTCACTCCGCCGCCGGCAACGTCAGCTCGAACGTCGAGCCCTGCTCGGGCACGCTCCTGACATCCGCGCGGCCGCGGTGCGCTGTCGCAATCGCGCGCACCAGACTCAATCCGAGACCGAGGCCGGGCTCCGACCGGCTCGCATCGCCGCGCCCGCGATAGAGGCGATCCCAGATGCGCGGAAGATCCTCCGCACTGATGCCGATGCCGGTGTCCGTCACGCGGATCGTGACACTCTGTCCGCGGCGCTCGGCCGACAACGTGACCCGGCCGTCTCGTTTCGTGTACTTGAGGGCGTTGTCGACCAGATTCGCCAGCGCCTGGCGCAAACGCTGGCGATCGGCCTCGACACGCACGTCGTCGGGAAGCTCCCCGACGAGCGTGATGCCTCGTTCCTCGGCGACGTCTTCGAACAGGTCGATCGTCTCGGCGCCGATCTCAGAGACCCGCACCGGTTCGATCTCGAGCGCCATCGTGCCGGTCTGCGCCTCGGAGATATCCATCAGCGTCGTGAGTAGCGCGATGACGCGGTCGGCCTCCTCGACACAATCGGCGAGCGCTGCCCGCGCCGCGGCCGTGTCCGCCGGACCGGCGAGCGCTGTCTCGGCCTTGGCGCGCAGACGAGCGATCGGCGTGCGCAAATCATGAGCGACGTTGTCGAGCGCATCGGTCATCCCGGCCACCAGCGTTTCGATGCGCACCAGCATCTGATTGAAGACGTCGCGCAAGTCGTCGACGATGTCACCGTCGGGACGCGCCGTGACACGCGCTCCCAGCTCGCCCGTTCGCGCGATCGTGCGGACGGCATCCCGCAACTCGCGAATCGGTCGAAGCGCCTGATGGGTCAGCGCCGC
>CAYQRM010000138.1:0-30216 GCA_964419785.1 uncultured Solibacteraceae bacterium
CAGATTCTGCTCGGCATCACGGCGCCGACGAGCGTCACGGTCAGCGTGCCGGCCTCGTTCACGATCACCGTGTCATCGACCGGCGGCGGCACCACGTTCGTCAAAGACGCCGTCGTCGACTTCGGCGATGGGACGACGCCGCTCTCGCTCGGCCAGATCTCGACGAGCGCGCCGGCGCCGCACCTCTTCGCGAAGTCTGGCTCGCTCACGATGACGGTCACGGCGACCGATCCCCAAGGCAACCAGACGCAAATTCACTCACCCGTCATCGTCGCGCCGCTCACCGCGGTCGGCGTCGCGAACCCGACGACCACCATCGCGGGCGGATCGATTCTCTTCACCGTCACGCCGACGACCGGCGCACTCATCGATCACTACGTGTGGGATTTTGGTGAGGGCGACGGGCCGTTCCCGAGCCAGAGCAACGCGCTGTCACATGTCTATCTGCAGCGCGGAGGGCACACGGCGACGGTGACGATCTTCCCTGTGGCGGGCCCGCCGCTCCCGGCGATTCCGATCCCGGTCGTGATTCAGTAGCGGTTTGCCAATTACGGGCGGAATTTACCAGTCCGAGTAGCGGCTGCCGTCGAGCCCCGACAGGGTCGAGCCGCTTTTCACTTCGTAGATGCCGGCCGAGGTCGAGATCGACGTGCCCGGGGGCGCGTCGGCCTCGGTCGTCTGCCAGCTCGTCGTGTCGTTGGTGAATGGATCCTTCGGCACGGCGCGCAAGTAGCTTTCCGCCACCAGCGCATCGAGCGAGTCCGGGTACTTGCCTTTGTCGGCGTAGTACTGATCGATCGCGTCGCGCATCATGAAGAGATCCGATCGCAGCGCGGCTTCCTTCGCGCGCGTGACTGAATCGCGGTACGACGCGAGCGCCACCGCCGACAGAATCATGATGAGCGAGATGACGACGAGCAGCTCGATGAGCGTCCAGCCGCCATCGCTTCGCGCGCGTTGGAGTCGAGTCATGGCTTACCAGTCCTTGTACTTCGTGCCGTCCAGGCCCTTGCCGTCGGCCTTCGAGTACACGTCGTAGACGTCCTGACCGCCCCACGTCGTCGAGCTTGGCAAGTCCTGATAGGAGCGCAGTCCCCAGTCGGTCGAGTTCGTCAGCGGATCGATCGGGATGCGGCGGAGAAACTTCATCTTCCTGCCGCTCGCGTCGTTGGCAAGCGCGACGCCGTCGACGAGCTGCTGCAGCGACGTCGGATAGTTCTCGCTGCCGAACTGGATCTCGGTCGAGGCGATGCGGCCCGCGTCAGCGTAGCTCTTGAACTGATCGATTGCCGCGCGCATGACGCGCAAATCGTTGTGGAGCTCGGCCTCTCGCTGCCGGCGAATCGAGACGCGGGCGAGCGGGAGCGCCGCTGAGGCCAGGATAAGCATGACGGCCGTCGCCACGAGCAGCTCGATGAACGTGAAGCCGTCGGATGAGCGCCGCAGGCCGTGCATAAAACCCTCTCCTACTTCACTGTAACCGACGTCGGCACGACCTGCACCGAGATCGGCTGTCCGGCGGCATTGAGCGCCACGGCGGTCACCGTGATCTGCGAGGTGCCCGCCGCGACCGGCTGGAACAGGATGCCCGCGAGCAGTCCGGTGCCCGACGCGCCCGATGGGTCGTTCGCGCGCGACATTGCGATGTCCACGCGCCCCGGCGTGTCGGTCTTCTGCGTGAACGTCGGCGTGATCCCGCCCTGCGACATGAACGTCCCGGGCGAGACCGACACGGCCTTCACGACCGCCGGGTTGTACGCGACCGTGATCGACACCGTCGAGAGCTGCGACACGCCGGTCACCGTGAGCGGAATCGTCACGGGCACGCCGCTCACCGAAAGTGGTTGCGTCGGACCGGTGATGACAATCTGCGCCGGCGGCGACGCCGGTGCCGGCGCGCTCGTCACCGGCTCGAGCGGGACGATTCCCGGTCGCGTCGGCGCTTCGCCCCGGCCCGCACCGGTCGGCGCTGGCGGCGGGGGTGGCGTCGGCGTCGCGGCCGGGTTGCTCGCCGGCGTCGGCGTGGGCGTCGAAATCGGCGCGCCCGGTTGAGCGGCCCCGCCTGCGCCCGTCCCGCGGCCCGGCCCCGCGGGCTGCGGCGGTGGCGGCGCGTCAGGCGAAATCAGCTGCGGCACGCTGCCGCCGCCGAAGTTTTGGCCCGTGCCGACATACATCGGCCGCAGATCCTGCGTCGTCAGCTCGTGCGACCGCACGATGTGCGGCGTGACGATCATGACGATGTCGTTGGTCTGGCCCGAGGAGTTCGTGTTGCCGAAGAGCGACCGCAGCAGCGGAATCTGCATGATGCCGGGGAACGACGTCAGCGTGTTCGTGTCGTCCTGGCTCAGGAGGCCCGCGAGCAGGTTCGATTCGCCGTCGCGCAACCGCAGCTCCGTCTGCGCATGGCGCGTCACGAAGCTCGGCAAGCTCTGGCCCGCCACGTCGACGTTCGGACCGACGGCGCTGCGCTCGACCATCAGCTGCAGCACGATTTCGTCCTGATACGTCACGCGCGGCGTGATCTGGAGGTTCACGCCGACGCTGCGGTACGTGTACGAGACTTGCGGCGTGGTTGCCACGCCTCCTGCCGCCACGGGCAGGAACGTCGTCGTCGGCACCGGAATGTCACTGCCGAGGTTGAGCGAGATTTGCGCGTTCTCGCGGCCGCGAACCTGGGGCTTCGCGAGCAGATGCGTCTTCGTGTCCGACTCGAGAAGTTGAATCTGCGCCGACGGCACCGTCATGTAGAAGTCGGCGGGGCTCACGCCTCGGCTGATGGTGTTCAGGTTGAACGGCGGCGGCACGGCCGGCGGGAACGTGCCCGCGGTGTTGGGCGGCGCGACTTCCGGCGAGAACGAAAACCCGAGCGCGTAGTTCGTGAGATCAAGCCCCAGGTTCTTCGCGCGATTGCGATCGACCTCGAGGATCTCAACGTCGATCATCACTTCGGCGCGCGGCTTGTCGTTGGCCTGGATGATCTCCGAGATGATCTGCATGACCGGCGCCGTCGCCTTCACCGACACGGCGTTGGCCGTCTTGTTCGGGAAGATGATCGGCCGCACCGCCGGGCCGCCGCCCTGCGTCGTGAGGATCTGCGTGATGATCTGCACGATTTCCTGCGGGTCGGCGTTCGAGAGATAGAAGATCTGGACGAACTGATCTTCGTACTTCTGTCGATTCTGCGGGTTGTCCGCGTAGACGAAGATCGTCTTCGGCCCCGTGACCTTATAGGTCAAGGTGTTCGCCGTCACGATCTGGTTGAGCGCGTCCTCGAGCGACACGTCCTGCAAGTTGATCGCGTAGGCGCTGTTGATCGTCGGAATGACCTGATCGTAGGTGACGTTGATCCCCGTTTGCGCGGCGATGAACGTCAGTAGATCGCGAACCGAGCCGCTGAAGTTGGCCGTCACTTTCACGCGAGGGTCGAGATGCGGAATCTGCGAGGACTGCGCGGCCTGCTGCCGAAGGTCGTCGATGTGCGGCCGCGGCCGCGACGCCTCGATTTGCTCGCGAATCTTCTTCTCGATCTCGATCGCCTTGGTGAGCGCCAGCGTGTTGCCGGGATCGAGATCGGCGGCCAGCCGGTACTCCGCCGCGGCGCCGCTCAGCTGATCCTCGGCCTCGAGTTGCTTGGCGCGCTTGAGGTGACCTTCCGACGCCGTGCGCATCGCGCGCTCGAGCGCCACTTTGATGTCGACGCGGCTCGGATCGCTGTTGAGCGCCTCGCGGTAGTACGCGACCGCTGAGTCCCAGTCGCCGCGATCGGCGGCCTTCTGCGCGTTGTGCAGCGCCGAGCCTGTCGCGCACGCCGACACGACGGCCATAACCGTCACGACCGCGCATCCTCGAATGAGTCGTCTCAGCACCGATGCCTCATCTCCGCCCGCAAGCGTCCCACTGCCGCTATCCCCCGACCCCGATGGTGCGCTGTCCCGTGCCGTCGACATAAGACACGACGATGGATTCGTGGCCGATCTTCACCACACGGTATCGGCCGTCGACGATCTGACCTTCAAGCGCCTGAAACAGCGCCCCCGTGGCCGGATCCTTGAGCGTCGCCACGCGCCCGATGTCCGGCCGATCCACCCAGCCGAGGTACTTCAGCGCGATCGGCGGCGGGCCGGGCGGCGGAGGCGGTGGCGGCGGTGGCCCCGCCGGTTTCGGCGGGGGGCCGGGCGGCGTCGGTGGTGGCGGCTTCACACCAAACCGAAACAGGTTGCGGCCAGCCTCCGGCTCGTCTTCCGACGCCTCGAGCGCGGCAAGCTTCACCGGGTCAGGGAGCACCATGGCGCCCGCTTGCCCCGATCCGCTCGCCCTGGAATTGGACGCTGCGGGGCGCGCCTCAGCCGGCGCGGGCGGCTGGCCGAACTCGTAGTATCCGAGCGCGCCGACGACAACGAGCAGCAGGAAGAGCCAGAAGAGCTGGCGGCGGCGTTCGGGACCGGGAGGCGGCAGCAGCTTCACCGCACGCTCCCGCGATAGTAGGTCGCCACGTCGAGTCCGACCTCGAGCGCGCCGCTCTGATTGGCCAGCGTCGTCCCCTGCTGCGCGAGCTCGACCTTCTCGATGATCACGAACTGCTGGGCCGTCTCGAGCTTGTAGAGAAAGCGGCGAATGTCCTGGTAGTCGCCGCGCAGCGTGAGATGACACGCGACGCGCGCGAGGGTGCTGTCGTGCAGCGCGGCCTCATCGGTCTGGCTCGACTCGAGCTGGACGCGCGCGTCCCGCGCCGCCTGATTGACCCAGAACAACACGAGCTTCACCGAGCTCGCCTGATCGCCGGGCAGCACGTCGGCGTAGAATTTCTTGAGCTCTTGATCGGCTTCTTCCTTGCGGGCGCGCGCGTTGGTCGCGGTCTTGTTGTCGAGTCGCGCGTGCGCGAGTCGCAACGTGGCGTCCTGCGCCTCGGCTTCATCGCTGGTCACGCTGTGACGCAGCGGGACGACCGCAAGCGCAAAGATGGCGACGCTCGCCACGAGAAACGCCAGGAGCGGCAGCATCACCGTCCGTCGCTCTTCGTACACGCGGCGCCACATGCTCATGGGCGCCCCTTTCCGCTTCCCTTCGGCGGCTTCGGCACGCCGGTCGGCGGGTTGTACAGCGACACAACGGTCGCCGTGAGCGTGCCGTCGTCGTTCTGCTGGAACGCGCTCGGCAGCACGTCGTAGAACGTGCCGTCCGACTGCAACGCATCGTCGAACGCCGCAACATCGGCCGGCGTCTTCGCAACGACGATCATCGTCACGGTGAAGACGCCTTTGTCGACCTTCGGCGAGACAGCGACGAGGCGCGCGTCGAACGGGAGCTTCTTTTCGATCAGGCCGAAGAACACCGTCCAGGAGAACGCGCGCTGATCGATGAGCGCGTTGGCCTCGCTCGTCGAACCCGCCAGCGTGCGCAGCGTGCCCATGTCGACGGTGCGCTTCAAGGCGGACGTCTCATCCTGAATCTTGCGCGTCTCCGCGGCGTCGCGAGAGATTCGCGCCGTGAGCTCCGAGCGGCGCTTCGACAGCGCGTATATCTGCGACACGTTGAAGACCATGAGCGCCAGCGCGGCCAGCGCGATCGCGCCAGCGGCGAGCGAGATGAGTCGCTCGTTGTAGAACGGGCGGGTCGAAAGATTGCCTCTTAACATCGTCCCGTCCTCATGCCGCCCGCCGCTCGCGCAGCAGCACGCCCACCGGCGCGGCCAGCGCGTCCATGATGTCTGGCAGCGGCGAGACCTGGCTCGGCAGACCCGCGGCGGGCCGCACGTCGACGGCCTCGGCCGGCACGTTCAACCGATCGGTGATTTCGCGGCGCGCTTGCGCGGCGCTGCCGCCGGCGAGCGACGCGCCCGCGAGCCACACGCGCGCGAACTTCGTCCCGCCCAGGCGATCTTCGTGGTACATCGCCGTTTGATGCACGAGGGCGCTGAGCGGCTCTTCGTCGCCCGTGCGGTGGCGATAGAACATCAGACTTTCGCCGCGCATGATCGCGATCGTCGTCGCCTCGGTCGCGAGGCACACCAGCAGCCAGTCCTCGGCTGGCGCAGACCCGGCGCCGATCACGGCGTTCATGATGTTGAAGCTGGCGAGGTCGACGACGCCCGCATGAATGCCGAGACGGTTGGTCACCGCCTCGTATTGGGCGATGACGTCTCTACGTGCGATGACGGCCGCAAGCGTCGTGGCCGTACCGTCCGCGCTCGCCTTGAAGTGGCTGACCTGCGCGTCGTCGATCGGAAACGGCGTGGCTTTACGAAGCTGCCAGCGGATGAGCTGATCGAGATCGCTCGCGCGGCCTGGCAGCTGTTCGAAGTTCAGGAGCGACACGCGCGCGACGCTGTCGGGCACGACGAGCGCCGCTCGTCGTGGCGATCCGAGGCCCGCGCGCTCGAGCGCGCGTCCGAGCGCGTCGGTGACGACCCCGAGATCCGTGATGTTCGTTCCCGTGAGCGCCGGCACCACGGCGCTCGTCGGAATCGATTCCGACGCGAACGCCGAGACGACGGCGTTGGCCGCGCCGCCGGAGAGCTCCGCCACCGTGACGCGCCCGGCCGCGATTTCGATCGCCACCGTCGCGGGGGCCGGAGTGAGCCATGTGGACTTGCGAGGTTGGGGCGCGCTCATTCGACGAACGTCACCTTGTTGATTTCGCGCAGCGTCGTCGTGCCGTCGAGCACCCGGTCCACGGCGCACTGGCGCAGGAACGTCATGCCTTCTTCTTTGGCGGCGCGCTTGATTTCCGACGTCGGACGGCGCTCGAGGATCATGTCGCGGATCTTATCGGTCAGGTCCATCAGCTCGCAGATGGCCGTCCGGCCCTTGAACCCCGTGCCGCCGCACTCGATACAGCCCGCGCCTTCCGAAAACACGTGCGTGCGCGAGAGCTCGGGATCCATCGCGGATTCGATGAGCTGTTCGCGCGACACGGTGGCCGGTCGCCGGCAGTGATCGCAGATGCGCCGCACGAGCCGCTGCGCCAGCACACAGTTGAGGGCCGACACGAACTGATACGCCTCGACGCCCATGTTGAGGAACCGTCCGAGCACGTCGATGACGTTGTTCGCGTGGACCGTCGTGAACACGAGGTGTCCGGTGAGCGCCGACTGGATCGCGATCTGCGCGGTCTCCGGGTCGCGGATTTCGCCGACCATGATCTTGTCGGGGTCGTGTCGCAGAATCGATCGCAGCCCGCGCGCGAACGTCAGGCCTTTCTTTTCGTTGATTGGAATCTGCGTGATCCCGCGCAGCTGGTACTCGACGGGATCCTCGATGGTCACGATCTTGTCTTCAATGGTCTTGATCTCCGACAGCGCCGCGTAGAGCGTCGTCGTCTTGCCGCTGCCGGTCGGACCGGTGACGAGCACCATGCCGTACGGCTCGCGGATGTACTTCCGGAACCGGCGCATCTCCTCTTCCGGCCAGCCAAGAATGTCGAGCTTGAGCTCGGTGAACTGCTCGCTGATCGATTCCTTGTCGAGGATGCGGATGACCGCGTCTTCGCCGTGCACGCTCGGCATGATCGACACGCGGAAGTCGATCGCCTTGCCGCGCACCTTGAGCTTGAAGCGCCCGTCCTGCGGCACGCGCTTCTCGGCGATGTCGAGCTCCGCCATGACCTTGATGCGCGAAATGATCGTGCTGTGAAACCGCTTGTCCACCGGGCGCATCGCCTGCTGGAGCACGCCGTCGATGCGGTACTTCACGTGCACCGCGTCGTCCTGCGTCTCGACGTGGATGTCCGACGCGCGGCGCTGAAGCGCCGTGAACACCATCGAGTCGACGAGACGGATGACCGGGCTGTCGCCCGACGTCAGCTTCTCGACCGTGAGGTTCTCTTCCCCGCTCTCGTCCTCGCGCAGAATCTGGATCTGGAAGCCTTCGGTCGCTTCCTCAAGCACGCGGGTCGAGCTCTCGCTCTTCTTGAGAATGTTCTGAATCGACGACGGCGTGCCGACGCACACGCGAATCGGCGTGCCGAGCTGGACGCCGACTTCGTCGATCGTCTGCAGATCGCTCGGATCGGAGACGACGATGAGCAGCGTGTGGCCGTCGCGGCGATACGGCACGAAGCCGTAGCGCAGCATCAGGTCCGCCGGGATGCTCCGGAACAGCGCGTGATCGATGTTGAAGTGCTCGAGATCGACGAACTCGAGCTGGTAGCGGGCCGCAAGGCGGCGCGCCTTCATCTGCTCGCCGACGTGATCGGTCGGAACCGACGTCTGTTCGGTTTCAGCGTAGAGCGCTTCGGTGGATTGAGGAGCGGGTTCGGCCATCGACAATCACCCGGTCAGCGCAGACAACTTGAAGAGCGGCATGTAGAGCGACATGAGCAGGAACGCGATCACGACGCCCATGACGATGAGCAAGAGCGGCTGGACGAGATTCGAGAAGCGGTTGAGGCTCGTCTCGTTTTCCTCGTCGTAGAAATCGGCGACGCTGTTGAGCATGTCCGCGAGGGCGCCCGTTTGCTCGCCGACCTCGATCATTTCAACCGCGACGTGCGGAAAGAGATCGCGCTCGGCCAGCGCGTTCGCCAGACTGCCGCCCTCCCGCACTTGCTTGGCGACACCGCCCAGACTCTCAGCCATCGATCTGTTGCTGACCGCGCGCGCCGCGATGTCGAGCGAATTGACGAGCGGAATCCCGCCCGAGAGCAGCGTCGCCAGCGTGCGCGAGACCTGCGCCGTCACGAACTTGCGCATCAGGGGGCCGAAATACGGCAGTCGCAACAGGGCGCGATGTAACCGTCGTCTCGCCGACGGCTGCCGAAACCACAACCCGAGGCCCGCGACGATGGCGACCACGCCCGCAACGATGACGCCCGCGCTGGCGATGAGATTCGTCGAGATCGCGACCACGATGCGCGTCGAGAGCGGAAGGTCGGCGCCGTGGCCGAACTGGTTGTAGAAGTCGGCGAACTCCGGCACGACCTTGAAAACGATGAGGCCGACGACGACCGACGCGAGCACGACGAGGACGGCCGGATAGATGAGCGCGGAAATGACCGACGCCCGCACGGAGTTGAGGACCTTGATGTGCGCGACGTACCGCCGAATGACACCTTCGAGGTTGCCGCTCTTCTCGCCCGCCATCAGCGACGCCGTGTACACCGGCGGAAAAAGCTTCTGCGACTCGAACGCCTCCGAGAGCGCGCTCCCGGCGCGAACTTTCTCATACACGTCGTCGAGCGCCGCGCGAAAGAACGGATTGGGCACGCGGCGCCGCAGGATGTCGAGCGACTGAACGAGCGGCAGACCCGCTTTGAGCAGCGTCGCCAGCTCTTGATTGAAGACGAGGAACTCAGAGGTCGGAATGCGCCGGCGCGACGGCAGCGAGAGATGCAGACTGCCGAGCCGCAGGCCGCTGCCGCCCTGCACGGACAGCAGATACAGGCCTTTCTCTTCCAACTCGAGACGCAGCCGGGCCTCGCTCTCGGCGATGTAGGTCGCCTCCATCACCTGGCCGGTTGTCGTCGCGACTCTGCAGCGATACTCCACTCGTCCTCGCTCTCAGACGTTAGACCTTGGGACGAGGCAAACGGCTGCCGTGTCGTCGCAGGCAATGCGGGAAGCGGATCACCGCCGCACCAGCGCCAGCACCCGCTGCACGTAATCTTGCGTCTCGCGGTACGGCGGCACGCCGCCGTAGCGGCTGACCGCACCTTCACCCGCGTTGTAGGCCGCCAGCGCCCGCATGCTGTCGTTCCCGTAACGCTCGAGCAACGCGCGCAGGTGCCTCATGCCCGCCTCGAGGTTCTTCTCGGGATCGAACGGATCGTCCACCGAGAATTCCTGCGCAATGACCGGCATGATCTGCATCAGGCCCATCGCGCCCTTCGAGGACACCGCGCGAACGTCGAAGTTCGACTCGACCTGCACGACTGCGCGCGCCAGACGCAAGTTCAGGCCGACTTTCGCCGCCACTCGGTCAACCATCTCTCGCAACGCGTCGCTCGAGAGCCTCGGTCCGGCGGCCGAGGCCGACGCCGCCAACGCCTCGAGGGCGAAGGCCATGGCGTGCGGCACTTCGTCGGGCAGCACCTCGGCGACCATGTCCTTGGGCGCTTTCACTTCCCCGCCGCCCCGGAAGACGAGGATGACGTTGTCCCCTTCGAATCGGCAGGAGTCCACAGAGATCTCCCGGCCGTTATTCATCCGGACGATGTCCGCCCTGGCGCTCCCGGCTGAGCCCAATATTAGGGCAAATACCAGAATAGCGTACAAAGAGGCCGACGCCAGGACCCTACCCAAGGTAGAGACCGCCCTGCCCGAGAGATTCCGCACGTCGGCCGTATCCATCGTGCCTTACGCCCTAGTTATCGGGCCTCGACGAATGCGTGATAGACCCGGATGCCCAGCTCCCGGACGTCCTTGCCCCCGTTGGCCGCGAGCTTGCTCGGCACGAAGGTCCGGTCCACGTCCAAACGCAGCTCGGCCATTTCTCCGGTTCCGAGCTGGTCAGATGACACCTGAATACGCCTGAGCACGGGTGTGCTGTTGTCGGCCGTGAAGGTGTCCACTGCCTGGCTGGCTGAGTAGACGGTTACTTGCTGCGGATGGTCGCTAAAAACATCGGGCCTGGCGTCGTACTCGAGGTAGAGCGTCACGTTCTTGTGCGGGTTGCGGAACGTCAGGATGGCCGTCTTCTGCGTCCACTGCCAGTCGAGGCCCGGATTATCCGCGCCGAACTCGCTCGGGTTCCACCCGCTCTTCTTGACCACGAGGATGTTCTCGGAGGACGCGACCAGCTCCAGCGTCCCCACCTTGTACGTTCGGCTCCCGCCCTTCCGATCGGCCGGGTCTGGCCCCTGGAGCGGCAATCGATCGTTGCCTTTGTAAAGACCGACTTGAACTGTCGCAGGCCCGATGTACGGAAACACTGGCACGAACACCGTGCGGGTGTACTCGACCGTCTGCCCTGCCTTCCACTCCGCGGTCGGCGGCTTCGGATCGTGATCGTCGTTCCACGCGAGGGGATTGCCGTTGTCGTCGAGCACGTGGACGAACACGCGGTAGCCGGCCGGGATCGTCGCGCCTGGTGCGACCGCGAACTTGTAGGTCAAATCGATCGGCGCGCCGAGCGGCACGCGCGTCTTGCTCGCTGAAAACGACACGGTCGCGACGGGCGGCGCCGAATCGCCCTTCGAACACGCGCTGAGACTTGCCGCGAGCGTCGCGGCAAGGATGAGACACCACGATCGCATCGCGGATCTGTTCACAATCGTCGGATGGTACTGTATTGCTGCATGCTGTTCAATATGTTAGCCTTGCGCCGATTTCGGTTGTTTTCCCCTCATGGCAGCAGACGCACTCGGCATGATTGAAACGCGCGGCCTCATCGGTGCCATCGAGGCCGCCGATGCGATGGTGAAAACCGCCAACGTCGCGCTCATCGGCAAGGAATACATCGGCGCGGGCTACGTCACCGTGCTCGCGCGCGGCGATGTCGGTGCGGTCAAAGCCGCCACCGACGCCGGCGCGGCGGCGGCGCGGCGCGTCGGCGAGCTTGTCTCGGTTCACGTGATCCCGCGGCCGCACAGCGACGTCGAACGCGTCCTGCCGAAGAATTCCGGGAAGGGTTAAGCAGCGGACCCGGACGACGGCCCTCGGACGTCGCACGATCAATTCTCATGGCCCCTTCCGACCGCGACTTGGCCTCCGTTCAGGAAGCCCGCACGCTCGCGCAGCGCGCGAAACACGACGCGCCCGCGCTCGCGGAATTCCCACAGGAACGGATCGACCGCATCATCGACGCGATGGCGGCCGCGACCCGGCCGCGCGCCGAAGAATTCGCCCGGCTCGCCGTCGAAGAAACCGGCTACGGCGTCGTCGCCGACAAGGTTCAGAAAAATCTCTTTTCGTCCGAGCAGGTCTATCAGTTCATCCGGCCGATGCGGACCGTCGGTGTCGTCGGCAGGAACGAAGAGAAGAAGATTGTCGAGATCGCCGAGCCGTTCGGGGTCGTCGCCGCGATCGTCCCGTCGACGAATCCGACGTCGACCGCGATCTACAAGATTCTGATCTCGCTCAAAGCGCGCTGCCCGATCGTCATCAGCCCGCATCCCTCCGCCGCACGGTGCATCACGCGCGTGGCCGAAGTGATGGCGGCCGCCGCCCGTGAAGCCAGCGCGCCAGAAGGCGCGGTCAACTGGATGACGACGGTGACGCTCGAGGGAACGCAGGAGTTGATGAAGCACCGCGACGTCGCGGTGATTCTCGCAACCGGAGGCATGGGCCTCGTGCGCGCGGCGTACAGCGCCGGCAAACCCGCCTACGGCGTCGGCCCCGGCAATGCTCCGTGCTTTATCGAGCGATCCGCCGATCTCGCGAAGGCCGCCAGCGACATCATTATTGGCAAGTCGTTCGACAACGGCGTGCTTTGCTCGTCGCCGAATTCGGTCGTCGTCGAAAGCGCGGTCGCTGAAGAAGTTCACCGCGAATTCGAGCGCCAGGGCGCGTACTTCATGTCGCCAGGCGAAGCCGACAAGCTCGCGGCGATGCTCGTTTCGCCGCAGCGGCTGCCGAACCCGAAGCTCGTCGGCAAGCCGGCGATGTTTCTGGCCGAGCAATGCGGCTTCAAAGTGCCGGCCGGCACGCGCGTGCTCATCGCCGAGCTCAAGGGCGTGGGCCGCGACTATCCGCTCTCGATCGAAAAGCTCTGCCCCGTCCTCTCGTATTACGTCGTCGCGGACTGGCGCGAAGGCTGCGAGCGCTGCATTCAAATCCTGCGCTACGGCGGCATGGGCCACACGATGTCGATCCACTCGCGCAACGAGCAAGTGATCCTCGAATTCGGCCTCAAGAAACCCGCGTTCCGCATCGTCGTGAACACGCCGACGACCCACGGATCGATTGGACTGACGACGGGACTCGATCCGGCGATGACGCTGGGGTGCGGCGGCTACGGCGGCAACATCACGTCTGACAACATCTCGCCGAGGCACCTGCTCAACATCAAGCGGCTCGCCTACGAAATCCGGCCGGCGATTGATACGTCGAAACAGAAGAGCGCGTCACACGCGGCGTCTGCGCCCACGCCTTTGCCAAAGGCGCCCGTTGCGCCCGCGCCTGGCGGCGTCGACGCGGCGCTCGTGCGCCAACAGATGGACGCGCTGCTCGGTCCCGGACAGCGGGCCGCCAAGACAGACGAATCGGGCGCGACCGTCGTCCAATTCGTGTGCGAAGAGGACGTGCGAGAAGCGCTCAAGCTCAGCCGCAAGATTCTGATCGGCGAGCGCACGATCATCACGCCCTCGGCGCGCGATTTGGGAGAGGCACAGCGCGTTTTCGTAATTGCCGGGTGGCCCCGGACCTGACTTCGTCGTTGAGGTCCATTCACGCGGGTGCTACCCTACAGGCACCAGTTTTGCACTTACAGATCGGCTGACTCGAAAAACGATGACGTTTACGACCCGACTTCCACTCGTCCTCGCGGCAGGCGTACTGGTTGTCGGGTGTGGCTCACACGTCAAACCCGTTGCCCCTCCGCCCGCAATGGCGCTGCCAATTGCGCCGCTGACCACCGTGCCTGGGCGGCCCGTGCAACTGGTCCTCGATCCGATTACTCAGTACATCGCTCGCGCCGAGGAGGCGTTTGCCCAGGGACAGGCTGAGCTCCAGGCCGGCCACCTCGTGGCCGCACGCGAGCACTTCGATGCGGCCGTGGACGGCCTCGTCGCCGCGCCCGGCGGGGCCCGCAGCGACCCGCGGCTCTCGGCCGAATTCGATCGGCTCCTCGATCGCATCAGCGCGCTCGACGTGCTCGTCCTTCGCGAGGGTGACGGGTTCACCGAAGCGCGGTCCGAGCCTGCCATCATCGATGCCTTGCTCGCCGAAACGGACGAGCCGCCGGCGCCGACGCTCTCGACCGAAGAAACGGTCGCCGCCGATCTCGCGAAGACCGCGCACGATCTGCCGATCACCGTCAACACGAAGGTCCTCGGCTACGTCCAGCTCTTTCAGGGCAACCTGCACGATTTCATGAGCACGACGCTCGCCCGCTCGGTGCAATACGTCCCGATGATTCAGGACGTCTTCCGGGCCGAGGGGCTGCCGCTCGATCTCGCCTACGTGCCGATCGTCGAGAGCGCGTTCAAGAACACCGCGCTGTCCCGGGCGAGCGCCAAAGGCATGTGGCAGTTCATCCAGGACACGGCGATGGAAAACGGTCTCCAGCAGAACTGGTTCCTGGACGAACGGTCCGATCCTGAAAAGGCCACGGTCGCCGCGGCGAAGTACTTGAAGTCCCTGGCCGACGAGTTCGATGGTGACTGGAACTTGGCGCTTGCCAGCTACAACGCCGGGCCGGGCCGCATCGAGCACGCGGTCAAGCTCGCGAAGTCATCTGACTATTGGAAGCTCTCGGCGTCGACGAAGTACCTGCCGCGCGACACGCGGGAGTACGTGCCGATGATTCTCGCCGCGGTCATCATCGCGAGGAATCCGTCGCGGTACGGCTTCGAGGTCGCGCCGCCGACGCCGCCCGCGTACGAGAAGGTGACGGTCCCAGGCGCCCTCGACCTCCGCATCATCGCCGAGTGGGCCGGAACGACGCTCGAAGACATTCAGACGCTCAACCCCGAGTTGCGCCGCACGACGACACCGTCGAGCGCGCACGATCTGAAGGTGCCGATGGGCACGGCGCCGGCGATCGAAGCCAAGCTCGCGGCTGCCGATCCGTCGCTCTTCGCGACGTTCAAGTTCTATTCGGTCAAGCGCGGCGACTCGCTCACGAGCATCGCGCGGCAGTTCAAGGTGACAACCGCCGAATTGCGGACGGCCAACGATCTCAAGACCTCATCTCGCGTGCGCGCTGGGCAGACGTTGATGATTCCGCAGCAGCGTGCGAGCGCCCTGCCGGCTCGCCCAGCCGCTGCGACGGCGTCAGCGTCGGCATCGTCCTCTGCCTCGAACCAGCAAACCTATAAAGTCCGGCCCGGCGACACGCTCTCGAGCATCGCCCGGCACTTCGACATGACGGTCACCGACCTCAAGCGGATCAATCAGCTCTCGTCGGACAACATCGTCGTCGGCGACAAACTCACTGTCAGAAAGTAGAAAGTCGGGAAGTCGAGAAGTCGGGAAGTCGAGAGGTAATGACAAGGCCGCGTACGCAGAATTCTCGATCGTGTCCGTCCCACCAGGTGGCAATTTCAACAACCGCCGATCGAAATCACTGAAAAATCACGTACCACAATGGCGCGCGGATTGCGCTGTGCCCTCCGGTGCTCGCGCGACTGTCGGCGGCGGCTGTATTCGGCGTTGACGCGCTCGCGGTGTCCGTGGAAGTCGACGTCTCGCCGGGACTGCCCGGCGTGACGATGGTCGGATTGCCGGATGCGACGGTGCGCGAAAGCCGCGACCGCGTGCGCACGGCGATCCGCAACTCCGGGTTTCCGTTCCCGTCCGAGCGCGTGACGGTGAGCCTTGCGCCGACGGACGTCCGGAAAGTCGGCGCGGCGTTCGACTTGCCTATCGCGCTCGGCATCCTCGCGGCGTCCGGCCTGCTGCCTCATCGCGATCCCCCGCCCTACACGATCGTCGGCGGACTCTCGCTCGACGGCGGCATTCCGCCGCTACAGGGCCTGCTGCCAATCGCGGTCGCCTCGCGACGAACGTCGCACGCATCGCTCATGTTTCCGAGCGGCAATCTTCACGAGGCTGGAATCATCGACGGCTTGCGATTGTTCCCGGTGCGCTCATTGTTCGATGCGACGCGCGTGCTTTCGTCCCTGAACCCGGTGCCTGCGACGACGCCCCCTCGGCCGGCGAGGGACTCTGGCGCAACAGCTGTCGAGGACCTTGCGGACGTCTACGGCCAAGTCGTCGCGCGGCGCGCGCTCGAGATTGCGGCCGCCGGTGCGCATCACGTGCTCTTCTGCGGGCCGCCAGGCGCGGGCAAGACGATGCTGGCGCGGCGGTTGCCGGGGCTGTTGCCGCGGCTCAGTTTCAGCGACGCGCTGACGGTCACGAGCATCCACTCGGTGGCGGGCCTGCTCGCGCCCGGTGTCGGCCTCATCGACGCCCCGCCGTTCCGCGCGCCGCATCACAGTTGTTCGGACGTCGCGCTCGTCGGCGGCGGCAGCGTGCCGCGGCCCGGCGAGCTGAGTCTCGCGCACGGTGGCGTGCTGTTTCTCGACGAGCTGCCAGAATTCAGCCGGCGCGTGCTCGAGAGCTTGCGCCAGCCGCTCGAGCAAGGCACCGTGCACATCGCGCGCGCGAGTCGATCGGCGATCTTTCCGGCGCGCGTGCTGCTCGTTGGGGCGATGAATCCGTGTCCGTGCGGGTACTACGGCGATCCCGAGCGCCAGTGCCGCTGCCCGCCAGGTGCCGTCGCGCGTTATCAGCAGCGGCTCTCGGGACCGTTGCGAGATCGTTTCGATCTGAGCGTCGCGGTACAGGCCGTACCCTGGCAAGACCTTCGTCGTCGCGCGTCGAGCGAGTCGACGTCTGCAGTGCGGGCCCGGGTGATTGCGGCTCGGGCGCGACAGCTCGAACGCCAACGCGGCCTCAATGCGCACCTCGACGGCCGGCGGCTGCGCGCGCATTCCGAGCCCGTCGACGAGGCGGCTCACCAGGTCCTCGCGACAGGCGCAGTCAGGCTCGGATTGAGCGTCAGGGCCCTGACCCGAGTGATGCGGGTGGCCCGCACGATCGCGGACCTCGAGGGCGTATCCGGGGTCGAGGCCCGGCACTTGGCAGAGGCCTTGCACTTTAGGAGTGCGGATCGATGACAAACGCGTAACAAGTCTGGCGCTTCGGCGGCGGAATATGGTAGATTTCGCGGGTTCCGGCCGGTTTTAAAGCCCGGCCGAAGGGAGCTCCAAGGACATTTCATGCGGTCGCCGCGTTACACAATTCTCATTGCCAACCGAAATTCGGGGGCCGTCCGGCGGCTGACCGTCGCGCGCCTGCCGGTCGCGCTGGCGAGCGCGGCGGTCCTCGGAGTGCCCCTGATCTTCATGCTCATCGGCGTCGGCGCCCGCCAGGCCACTCGCCTCGAGGTCGAATCGCTTCGTACCACGAACGAGACCCTCAAGGTTGAGAACGACAGCTACCGTGAAGCGACCGGCGAGCTCGCCGTTCAAATCTCGTCGCTCCAGGCCGCGCTCGCTCAGTTGAGCGATCAAGCCCAGCTCGATCCGGCGACGAAGGAAGCGATTCAAAAACTTCCCGCGGTGATCCGCTCTCGGGCCGTCGGCGGCTCGTTGCCGTCGAGCCTCACAGAAACACCAAAGGCTGAAACAGGCACACCGCAAGGCACGTTCGGCGCGTTGCGCGGTCTGCTCGGCGTGCTCGAGGACAGCCTCGCGTCGGTGAAAACGAAGGTCGAAAGCCAGCAGGCGCTCGCGCGCGCGACGCCCAGCATCTGGCCGATCGCTGGATGGCTGTCATCGGGCTACGGCAATCGATCCGATCCGTTCACGGGCCAGCCCGACTTTCATGCCGGCCTCGACATCTCCGCCGACAAGGGCACGCCGGTGCGCGCCACGGCCGACGGCGTCATCGAATCGGCGGCCTACAACGGCAACTACGGCAACTCGATCCTGATCTCGCACGGGTTCGGCATCGAGACGCGCTTCGGCCACCTCTCGGGCTACGCCGTGGGTGTTGGCCAGAAGGTCAAGCGCGGCGATGTGGTCGGCTACGTCGGCTCGACGGGGCGCGCGACCGCGTCTCACCTGCATTACGAGATCCTGCTGAACGGATCGGCCATCAATCCGCTCAAGCTCCTGGCGCGGCCATAAGATCAGCCCGACGGCCAGGGCGCCGGGCCTCGGTAACAATCCTGCGTCCGTGTGCCGGGCCGTGCGCTGTTCTGGGCTTAATTCCTGGGGCGGGGGCCTGATGACGCGTTCGTCAAGTTGACCCCGCGTCCGCCCTTCCCTAGAATCGTACGAATCCCCGCTCGGCCGGACACGCGACAGTGTGGGTGCCGGTCGCGCCGAGTCGCAGCAGCCTCCGCATGATCAATACGCTCCTCGCCAAAGTCATCGGCACGCAGAACGAGCGCGAGCTCAAACGTCTGCGGCCGATCGTGGCGCGCGTGAACGAGCTCGAAGATTCGATTCGCACGCTCACCGACGTCCAGCTGCGCGAGAAGACCGAGGAGCTTCGTCGTCGCGCGCGCGGCGACGGTCCCGGGCCTGACGGCGATTCGACCGGCGAACCACTCGACGATCTCCTGCCCGAAGCGTTCGCGCTCACGCGCGAGGCGGGACGGCGCGTGCTCAACATGCGCCACTTCGACGTGCAGCTCATCGGCGGCATGGTGCTGCACGCCGGCAGGATCGCCGAGATGAAGACCGGCGAAGGCAAGACGCTCGTCGCGACGCTGCCCGCCTATCTCAACGCGCTTCAAGGCAAGGGCGTGCACGTCGTCACCGTCAACGACTACCTGGCGCGGCGCGACTCCGAGTGGATGGGCCGGATCTACCGCTTCCTCGGCATGTCGGTCGGCGTGATCCAGCACGACCTCAACGACGCCGAGCGGCAGGTCGCGTACGGCGCCGACATCACCTACGGCACCAACAACGAGTTCGGCTTCGATTACCTGCGCGACAACATGAAGTTCGATCTCGCGCATTTCGTCCAGCGCGGGCATCACTTCGCGATCGTGGACGAGGTCGACAGCATCCTGATCGACGAAGCGCGAACGCCGCTCATCATTTCGGGTCCGGCCGAGGAATCGACCGACCTGTACTACGAAGTCGATCGCGTGATCCCGAAGCTCGCGCCAGGCGCCGTGACGCGTGGCGACGTCAAGGCCGAGGATCGCGAGAGGCTCGAGGCGACCGGCGACTACCTCGTCGACGAGAAACACAAGACCGTACAGCTCACCGAGAGCGGCATGGCCAAGGCCGAGAAGCTGCTCGGGCATCGGCTCGTGCCGAATTCCGGCGGCCTCTACGACCCGACGAACATGCCCCTGCTCCACCACATCCAGCAGGGCCTGCGCGCGCACGCATTGTTCAAGCTGGATGTCGATTACATGGTCAAAGACGGCCAGGTCGTCATCGTCGACGAGTTCACCGGCCGCCTGATGCCCGGGCGCCGGTGGAGCGACGGATTGCATCAAGCCGTCGAAGCCAAGGAGAAGGTCAAGATCGAGCGCGAGAACCAGACGCTCGCGACGATCACCTTCCAGAACTACTTCCGCAAGTACGCCAAGCTCTCGGGCATGACCGGCACGGCCGAGACCGAGGCCGAAGAATTCAACAAGATCTACAAGCTCGACGTCATCGTCGCGCCAACGAACCGCACGCTGCAGCGCAAGGAAGAGCCCGACAGCGTCTATCGCACCGAGAAGGAGAAGTTCGAAGCCATCCTGAGCGACATCATCGCCAAGCAGGAATCCGGGCGGCCGACGCTGGTCGGCACGGTGTCGATCGAGAAATCCGAGCGCCTCTCAGGCCACCTCAAGCGCCGCGGCATCAAGCACGTCGTCCTCAACGCGAAATATCACGCGCAGGAAGCGGAGATTGTCGCGCAGGCCGGACGCAAGAACACGGTCACGATCGCGACGAACATGGCCGGCCGCGGCACGGACATTCTGCTCGGCGGCAACGCGGAGTTCATGGCGCGGCAGCAGAGTCTCGCGGATCAAATCGCCGAGCGGCTGCCGAAGGGCCAGGAGAAGTACATCGACGACGACGATTTCGTCTACTTCTACCACCTCGAGAGTTTTTATCGCGTCCCGCGCAAGGAGTACGAGCGGATCTACGGCGAGTTCAAGGCGCAGACCGATGCCGAGCACGACGAGGTCGTCAACCTCGGCGGCCTGCACATCGTCGGTACCGAGCGGCACGAAGCGCGGCGCATCGACAACCAGCTGCGCGGGCGCGCCGGACGTCAGGGCGACCCCGGCTCCTCACGTTTCTATCTCTCGCTCGAAGACGATCTGATGCGCATCTTCGGCTCGGATCGCATTTCCGGGCTCATGCAGCGCCTGGGCATGGAAGAAGGCGTGCCGATCGAACACGGGATGGTCAGCAAGGCCATCGAGCGCGCGCAGAAGCAGGTGGAAGCGCAGAACTTCTCCACACGCAAACACCTGCTCGAGTACGACGACGTCATGAACAAGCAGCGCGAGAGCGTGTATTCGCTCCGCCGCGAGCTGCTCGAGGGCAAGATCAAACTCGAGGACGAGGACGAAGCGGTCGACACGCGCGCGTACCTCATGACGCTTGCCGAAGATCTCGTCGACGGGCTCGTCGACACGCACGCTGGCAAGGACGCGAATCCTGAGGAGTGGGACCTCGGCGCGCTGCGCCGCAGCGTCGCCGACCTCTTCGGTCTCGAACCGAAGCTCGTCGAAGACATCAAGCTCGAATCGATGTCCGCCGTCGAGATGTCCGAAGTGCTCCGCAAGTTCGTGATCGAGCGTTACGACGAGAAGGAGAAGACCGGCGGCATTCCGTCCGAGATTCTCCGTCGCGTCGAGCGCGACGTGATGCTCCAGATCGTCGACCAGCAGTGGAAGGACCACCTCTACAGCCTCGACCACCTGAAAGAAGGCATCGGGCTGCGCGGCTACGGCCAGCGCGATCCGCTCGTCGAGTACAAGAAAGAAAGCTTCGAGCTGTTCCAGGCGATGCAGGGCCGCGTCGAGGAAGACATGGTGCGGTACCTGTGGCGGATTCGCCCGGTCATCCAGACTGGCAGCGAAGATGCGCCGCCTCCCCCGCCGGCGCCCGTGCGCCAGCCGCCAAGACGGCCGCAGCAGCTCACGATGACCGGGGGATCGTCCTCCGCCGCGTCCCTTCCACCGCCTCGCGCGGCGGCCTCGACGAGCGGCGTCCCCGGCGGAGCGCCGAAGCCGGCGCGCACCGGGGGCGATGATGCCCTCGTCAAGACTGTTCGGCGCGACGAACCGAAGATTGGCCGCAACGACCCCTGCTGGTGCGGCAGCGGAAAGAAGTTCAAGAAGTGCCACGGAGCCTGAGTCCCGAGACCATGCGTGAACCCCTGGGAGCCGCCGCGCAGGTCGCGGCCGGCCTCGCTGAAGCGCTCACCTTCGACGACATCGTGCTCGTGCCGCGGCAGTCGCAAGTGCTGCCGAGCCAGGTCGACATCGGATCGCGGCTCACGCGACGCATCAAGCTGAACGTGCCCATTCTCAGCGCCGCGATGGACACGGTCACCGAAAGCCGCCTGGCCATCGCGATGGCCCAGCAGGGCGGCATGGGCGTCATCCACAAGAATCTGGGCGTCGACGAACAGGCGTCCGAGGTCGATCGCGTCAAGCGATCGGAGAGCGGGATGATCGTCAATCCGATCACCCTCTCGCCGCGCCATCGGATCTACGAAGCGCTCGACCTGATGAAAAAGTACCGCATCAGCGGCGTGCCCATTACCGACGACGGCAGCAAGGAAGGGCGGCTGGTCGGCATCCTCACGAACCGCGACCTGCGCTTCGAGACGCGCGTCGATCGACCGATCGACGACATCATGACGAAGAAGGACCTGATCACGGTGCCGGTCGGCACGACGCTCGACCAGGCACGTGAGATCTTCCATCACCACAAGGTCGAGAAGTTGCTCGTCGTCGACTCCGCGTTCCGGCTCAAGGGCCTCATCACCGTCAAGGACCTGCAGAAGGTCGTCAAGTATCCGAACGCGTGCAAGGATTCGCTCGGCCGCCTGAGGGTGGCCGCGGCGATTGGCGTGAGCAAGGACACGATCGAGCGCGCTGACGCGCTCGTGCACGCCAACGTGGACGCGCTCGTCATCGATACGGCGCACGGGCACTCTCAAGGCGTGCTCGACATGATCGGCCGGATCCGCGAGCGCCATCCGGGGATCGACTTGATCGCGGGCAACGTCGCGACGGCTTCGGCCACGACCGCGCTCATCGATCGCGGCGTCGATGCCGTCAAGGTTGGTATTGGCGCCGGCTCGATCTGCACGACGCGCGTCGTCGCTGGTGTCGGCGTGCCGATGATTACGGCGATCGCCGCGTGCGCGCGCGCGGCCGCCGAGCGCGACGTGCCGGTCATCGGCGACGGCGGCATCCGGTACTCCGGCGACATCGTCAAGGCGATTGCGGTCGGAGCGAGCGCGGCGATGATCGGCAGCTTGTTCGCGGGGACGGACGAGAGCCCGGGCGAAATCATTCTCTACCAGGGCCGCAGCTTCAAGGAGTACCGCGGGATGGGCTCGATCGGCGCGATGCGCCGCGGCAGCCGCGACCGCTACTTCCAGGACGAGTTCGATCTCGACGCCAACGGCGACGCGTCCGACAAGCTCGTGCCCGAAGGCATCGAAGGCCGCGTGGCGCATAAAGGCAGCGTCGCGGCGATGATCCATCAGCTCGTCGGCGGCCTGCGCGCCGGCATGGGCTACTGCGGGTGCCGCGATATTCCGACCCTGCAGCGTGACGCCGACTTGATGCGCACTACCGCCGCGGGCGTCCGCGAAGGCCACGTGCACGACGTCATCATCACCAAGGAAGCGCCGAACTACCGCGTCGAATAGCGCTCGAGTGCGCTGCGGCGCCCTGTTAACGGTTCCGCCTGCCCTCGCGTCTGTCTGGGCATGACCAGACGTAACCCTCTCGCTACCCTCGGCGCCGGCGGAGCGCCGCCAGACCAGACCGGCACGTCGCTCGTCGTCCGCGCGCAGCTGGCGCCTGCAGAGCTCGGCGTGGACCGACCGCGACCGACGATTCGAGTTCGACACGATTCGCCCGGCACCCTATTCTGAGCGCAACGCCGCGAACGCCGGAGGGTTCAGCAAGATCCGGACGGTCGTCACGAACAACGGATGCGGGTCGTGCGGGATCTTGTATCGGCTCGCCGGGGAGTTCATCTTCTGACCGATTCGATCGCATCGGACGACACGTCCCGCGACGACGTCGCGAGCCTGGTGCGATCCGCGCAGTCGGGTGATCGCGAGGCGTTCGGTGCGCTCTACGAACGATATGCACGCTACGTGCACGGCATCCTGCTGGCGCGTCTTTCCGCCGACGAGGCGCCCGACCTCGTGCAGGACGTGTTCCTGCAGGCATTCGAGCGCCTGCGCACGCTTCGCGAGCCGCGCGCGTTCGCGGGATGGCTGGCAGCGATCGCGCGCAACCGATCGATCGACCGGCTCCGGGGCCGACCGTTGACCGAACCGCTCGAAGATCAGCCGGCGCCGGCGACATCGCCAGAAACCCGAGCGGATGCCGAGCGCGCGCTGGCCGCGATTCAGCGGCTGCCCGAGGCCTATCGCGAGACGCTCGTGCTGCGACTCGTTGAAGGACTCACCGGACCGGAAATCGCGCAGCTGACCGGACTCACGCCCGATTCGGTGCGCGTCAATCTTCATCGTGGATTCAAATTGCTGCGCGAGCAGTTGGGAGTGGCGCCATGACGCCCGCGAACCCGCCGGACGACGAGTATCTTTGGGACGGCAGCGGGCCCGTCGATCCGCCCGTCGCCGATCTGGAAGCGCGTCTCGCGCCGCTGCGCTTCGATCCGGCGGCGCGTCCGCTCGCGGTGCCGCGCGGGCGCCGGCGGCCGCTGCGCGCGATCCTCCTCGCAGGCGCGATCGCCGCGTCGCTGCTGGTCGCCGCTGGCGGCTGGTACTACCACTGGCGCCTCGAGTGGCCGGCCGATCGTGCGTGGCTGGTAAGAGTGCAGCCGGCAGCCCCGGGCGGCGCCGGCCGCTCCGCGTCGCTCGCTGTCGGCGAGTCGCTTCAGACGATCGCGCCGGCGTCAGCGTCGCAGATCGACATCGCGCGCGTCGGGACCATCGATGCGGCGGCCGGCACAGACCTGACGGTCGCCTCCACCAATGCGCGCAGACATCGCATGCTCATGGAGCGCGGCACGGTCGATGTGCGGATGTGGGCGCCACCGGGCGCCCTCGCGATTCACACGCCGGCGGGCGACGTCATCGACTTGGGATGTGTCTTTCAGCTGACCGTCGAAGGCGACACCGCGCGTCTGAGCGTCCGCACCGGCTGGGTCGAGTTGGCGAACGGGTACGGCGAGTCGCTCGTGCCGGCGGGCGCGTCGAGCCTGATGCGGCCTGGCGGCCAACCGCCCGTGCCCGTGTACGACGATGCGGCGGCGGCGTTCAACACCGGCGTGCGCGCGTTCGAGGGCGGCGACACGACTGGCGCCGCGCTGTCGTCAATCGTCGCCGCAGCACGCGCGCGCGACGTCCCGACCATCCTCATGCTTGCCGCGCGTCAATCGGGGCCGGACCGCGCCGCGCTCGTGGCGCGTGCGGCCGTGCTCGCGCCGCCGCCGGTGACCGCCAATCTCGCCGCGGTCTCCGTCGGCGACAACGACGCGCTCTGGCGGTGGATTGACGCGCTGCCGCTGCCGCCCGTCAAGTCCTGGTGGCGCAACTGGCGCGACGGCCTGCCGCGGCTCCGTTAGCGGCCTGTCATGTGGCCATGCGCGAAACCAACCGGCGCCGGCTTGACCGTTAACGGAACGGCGCCCGGCCCGTCCTTAATGCATGGTGACCACAGCCTTACGACTCGCCCTCATTGCGGCGTCGCTCTCTGCTCTTGACAGCATCGCGCCGCCTGCGCGCCAGCCGGTTGCTGCCGTCTCGGTTGACACCGTCCTCATCCCACTGCCGTCCGGATTTCATCCCACCGCGATCGCGGTCGCTGACTTTACCGGCGATGGCCACGTTGATGCCGTCCTGTGCGGACAAACGGGCGCCTTTCTATTGCTCGCGAGTGATAGCCATGGCGCGCTTCGACCCATCCCACAGACGGGATCTGAGGGGCTTTGTGGTGAGCATCCCTTCGGAGTTGTCAGCGCCGACGTCAACGGCGATGGGCGCATCGACGTCGTCGTCGCCAACCATGACGCCGGCTACGTCACGGTTCTCATCAATGAGGAAAATGGGCGCTTCTCATCCCGCCGACTGCCGGTCCGTTCGACTCCGCACCCGCACACGGTGGCGGCGGCAGACCTGAACGGTGATGGCCTCGTCGACGTGATTACCGACAGCTGGGGAGACCGTCGTCTTATCTGGCTTCCGGCGAATCGTGATGGCGGCTGGGATTCGCCTGGCGTGCCCGTCGATGTGGCTCGCGCGCCCTACGTGAACATCGTCGCCACCGACCTCAACGGCGACGGCCACGTCGACCTCGCGTTTCCGAACGCGGCGCCCACGGCCCCCTTCAACAGCGTCTCGATGCTGCTGGGCGACGGCCACGGCGGCTTTCGCCCGTCGCCTGAGTCGCCCATTGCCGCGGGTCGGGCGCCGTTCATGATCTCGGCGGGTGACGTGAACGGCGACGGCCGTCCGGATCTGCTGGTCGTGAACTACTCGGGCCACATCACCGACACGTCCAAGGACGGCCTGACGTGGATTCGCAACGACGGCGGCGGTCACTTCACGGCGTTTCCAGATCGCGTCGTCCTCGGTCACGGCAGTTGGCACATCGCGTCCGGCGATCTGAACGGCGACGGACTCGCGGACGCCGCCTTCATCAACGCCGCGGACGACACTGTCGCCCTCGCGTATGGATCGCCTGCTGGTCCGCAACCTGGCGGCACGGTGAAGGTGATGCCGGAGCCGCACCGAGTGGCGCTCGCGGACCTTCACGGCAATGGTCATGCCGCACTGCTCGTCACGACCGAGCAACTCGACGAGCTGCTCGTCGCGTCAATTCGCTGATTTGCGGCGCGATCGCGCTGAACGGCACTCAGACCGATCGTCCGACACGATCGCGACCATTCACGAATGCATCTATCGCGTGGGGGGGGTGAAGTCGCCGCCTGGTCAGGGGCGGTCGATCGTGACGCGCCTGGTCTCGTCGTCGACGCGCTCGAGCGTGACGCGGATCGCGTCGCCGGGCGCATCGCGCCAGCGATCGGGCCATTCGACCGCGACGACCGCGCCCTCGAGCAGATCGTCAAGCGCGAGGTCATCGACTTCGACGGGCGTCAGTCGGTACAGGTCGACGTGCTCGACGCGCACGCGTCCGCGATACTCCTGCACGACGGTGAACGTGGGGCTCGACACCTCGTCGGCGTCGCAGCCAACGCCCTCGGCCAGTCCTCGAACGAAGGCGGTCTTGCCGGCGCCGAGCGGGCCTTCGAGCAGCACGACCGCGCCAGCCTGGAGTCGCCGCCCGAGATCGCGGCCGAGCGCGACCGTCGCGCCTTCGGAATCCGTCAGATGGTCGCTCAAGATTTCGAGCCGTTCTTCTTTCGTCGTGCCGTGAGCTCGAGCACCGCGTCGCCGAGTCGATCGACGAGGTCGCCGGCGATCATGCCGACTTCGCCCTCGTCGGCTTCCGCGAGGTCGCCGGCGAGGCCGTGCAGGTACACCGCGAGCTTGGCCGCGGCTTCCGCGTCGAGAAATTGGGCGAGCCAGGCGCTGACCATTCCGGTCAGCACATCGCCGGTGCCGCCAGTCGCCATGCCGGCATTGCCCGTGAGATTGATGAACGTCTTGCCGTCGGGCGTCGCAATGAGCGTGCGGTGTCCCTTCAGCACGACGTGGACGCGATGCGTGGTGGCGAAGTCTCGCGCCATATCCAGCCGGTGCGCCTGAACGTCGTCCACCGACACGCCGGCGAGCCGCGACATCTCGCCCGGGTGCGGTGTGATGACGATCTCGATGCCGTCGCGACCCACAAGGCGATCGCTGTCGCCGGCGAACGCGTTCAGCGCGTCAGCGTCCACCACGAGCGGAACGCCCGCGCGCTCGACGAGTGCCTGGACGAATGCGACCGTCGAGGGCGACCGTCCGAGGCCCGGTCCGACGGCGATGACGTCCGCTTCGGTCTCGAGCACGTGGTCGATCGCCTCGTACGCGATCGTGCCGTCCTCGGTCTCATCGAGCGGGATCGTCATGTACTCGCGAGCCAGCGCGGCGACCGTCGGCGCGACCGACGCGGGCGTCGCGACCGTGACGAGCCCGGCGCCAGAGCGCAGCGCGGCCGTTGCCGAGAGCGCAGCCGCTCCGCTCTTGCCGCGCGAGCCCGCCACCACCAGAACGTGACCGTAGTCGCCCTTGTGTGAATCCTGGCTGCGCGGCTCGATGAGCGCGCGCATCGAATCCTTCGTGAGGATCTCGACCCATGGACCATCCAGCGCGCGAATGACGGCCTGCGGGATGCCGATGTCGGCAATCACCAGATTGCCGGCGAACGACTCGGCCGGCGGCAGCACCAGCGGCAGCTTGGGCGCGCCGAGCGTGACCGTGACGTTCGCGTGCACGGCCGGACCCGGCACCTCGGGTCCGTCGGCCGACAAGCCGCTCGGCAGATCGATCGAGACGACTGGCCGCGCTGACGCGTTGAGATCGGCGACGACCGTCTCGGCCAGGCCCGACAACGGCGTGTTGAGGCCCGTGCCGAACAACGCGTCGACGATGACGTCGGAACCGAGGACGTCCGTGCCGTGCAGCTCCCACGCCGCCGCGTCACCGACTTCGACGACGTCCACGCCGACGTTGCGCAGCACGTCGAGATTCACGCGCGCGTCGCCTTTGACCTCGGCCGCCTGACCGACCAGGTACACCCCGACATCCAGATTGCGCTCGAAGAGCGTGCGCGCGACGACGAATCCGTCGCCGCCGTTGTTCCCGCGCCCGCACAGCACGGCGATGCGCATCGATGCGAGACCGTCGAACGACGATTCCATCGCGGCCACGACTTGTCGACCCGCGTTCTCCATCAGCACGATCGACGGCAGGCCGATCTCCTCGATCGTGCGCCGATCGGCTTCGCGCATTTGCGTGGTCGTGAGCACGCGCATGACAGACGTGACCCTCCGCGGTCGAAGCCGAGCGTACCTCTTGTGCTAGACTCGCGCAACTTCGAGGTCGCACGTTCCCCATGCATGCTGCCGTGTACGTGAACGGAACCATCAGTCCTGCCGACCGCGCGTCGGTGCCCGTCTTCGATCACGGCTTTCTCTACGGGGAAGGCGTCTACGAAACGCTACGGACATACCGCCGCGAGCCGTTCCTTTTCGATCGCCACATGCGGCGGCTGCACCGATCGGCGGACATGCTCGCGCTGCGCGTGCCGGACGACGACGCCTCGATGCTGGCCAAGGTGCGCCAGACAATGATGGCGCTGGCCGAGCCGGGCGAGGCCTACATTCGCATCCTCGTCACGCGCGGCGTCGGCGAGCTCACCTACAATCCGGCCGCGTGTCCGAAACCGACGCTGGTCATCATCGTCAAACCGTTCCCCGGACAGCCGGAGCGGACGTTCACCGAAGGGATTCGCGTCGCGCTCGTCCACGTGCGGCGTAACCATCCCCAAGCGCTCAACCCGCAGATTAAGAGCAACAACCTGATCAACAACGCCCTGGCGATGCAAGAGGCGATCACACGCCAAGGCGAAGAAGCACTGATGCTCAACCAGGCTGGCGAGATTGCCGAGTGCGCGCAGTCGAATTTCTTTCTCGTGCAGGGCGGACGCGTGCTGACGCCGCCGCTCGCCGCGGGCCTCCTGCCCGGCGTCACTCGGGAATTCGTCCTCGAGCTCGCGCGCGCAGTGGGAATCGACGCCGTCGAAGCGCGCCTCACGCCAGACGATCTCCGCTCGGCCGACGAGGCGTTCATCACCGGCACGACACGCGAGATCACTCCGGTCGTCGCCGTGGACGAGCTGGCGATCGGATCCGGACGGCCGGGCGCGATCACTCAGAAACTGATGGAGTCGTTCAAGCAAAAAGTCGGCCGCTAGGACGATGGGAACGCGACTGAACCACGAGCCGCCTGCGGTGACCGCCAAGCTCGGATGGCGGTACCATCACGTGGGCATTCCACACACGCAGCCCCGCGCGCGAGAGCGTCATGTCCCCCACCTCGGCGTGTACGTCTGCGGCTTTGAGACGAGTCCTTACGGCATCGAGTGGATCCGATTCGAGCCGCATTGCGACGTACCCGAGATCGTCAGAACCGTGCCCCACGTCGCCTTTGCGGTCGACGATTTGGACGAGGCCCTCGAAGGCCGGGAGATCCTGATCGCCCCCAACGAGCCATCGGCTGGAGTTCGCGTGGCGTTCATCCTCGACGATGGCGCGCCGATCGAGTTGCTGCAGTTCGGCGGCGCCATCCACAACACCACGCGTCGTCGCACCTGAGTGCACGACGTTAGTTGCCGACTTCGGACTTGCCGACCTCTCGTCCCTCGGCGTAGGCTTCGACCGGCGGGCACTCGCACATCAAATTGCGATCGCCGAAGGGATTGTCGATGCGCGACACCGGCGGCCAGTACTTGCGCGCGCGCAGAGCCGGCACCGGGTACGCGGCTTGTTCGCGCGAGTACGGCGCGCGCCACTCGCCCGCGAGGTCTTCGGCGGTGTGCGGCGCGTTCTTGAGCACGTTGTCCTTCGCGTCCGCGCGCCCGTCGGCGACTGCCTGAATCTCGCTGCGAATCGCAATCATCGCGTCACAAAACCGATCGAGCTCTTCCTTCGGCTCGCTCTCGGTCGGCTCGACCATCAACGTGCCGGGCACAGGAAACGAGACCGTCGGTGCGTGGAAGCCGTAGTCGACGAGGCGCTTCGCGACGTCCTGCTCGTCGATGCCGGTCCGGGCCTTGAACGGTCGCAAGTCGAAGATCAGTTCGTGGGCGACGCGGCCGGATTCGCCGGCATAGAGCACGGGATAGTGCGGCTCGAGCCGCGCCTTGATGTAGTTGGCGTTGAGCATCGCGACGCGGGTCGCCTCGGTCGCGCCGCGCGCGCCGAGCATGCGCAGGTAGCCGTACGAGATCAGCAGGATGCTGGGGCTGCCCCACGGTGCCGCCGCGACCGCGGAAATCGCCGACGCACCGCCCGTCGTGACGACCGAGTGGCCCGGCAGATACGGCGCCAGATGCGCACCCACGGCGATCGGCCCCATGCCTGGACCGCCGCCGCCGTGCGGGATCGCGAACGTCTTGTGCAGGTTGAGGTGACAGACGTCTGCGCCAATCGCGGCGGGGCTCGTGAGGCCGACCTGCGCGTTCATGTTGGCGCCGTCCATATACACCTGACCGCCGTGCTCGTGGACGATCGCGCAGATCTCTTTGATCCGGCCTTCGAACACGCCGTGCGTGCTGGGATAGGTGACCATCAGGCACGCCAAGTCGGCCGCGTGCTCCGCGGCCTTCGCACGCAGGTCGTCGACGTCGATGTTGCCGCGATCGTCACACGCGACGACGACCACGTACATGCCGGCCATCACCGCGCTCGCCGGATTGGTGCCATGCGCCGACTGCGGGATGAGCGCGACGGTGCGCTGCGCCTGTCCCCGCGCGCGGTGAT
>CAYQRM010000139.1:0-2121 GCA_964419785.1 uncultured Solibacteraceae bacterium
CCTGGTCGCGCGCGGCGAGGACGAAAGCGGATGCGCTCATGCCTCGAATGCCATCGAGCTAGACTAAATCGCTATAGATTACCAAAAGTGTAGCTTGTTCGCCTGGTTTTGTCACGAAAGAACAGGGATATTGTCTGTACGGAACTCCTGCATGCCGGAGCGTCAAGGGGGCTCTAGAATGAAGGGACCCAAGCGACTGGAAGAGACTCTCCGTGAATGCTCCTCTCGAAGCCGGCATCGCCCCGTTCGTGCTCGCGCGCGTGGACGGCCCCGCCTGCCATCTCACGCTCAACCGCGGCGAACGCTACAACCCGCTTTCGCGCGACATGATCGGCGCGCTGACACACGAGCTCTCGCGCGTCGCGGCCGATCCCGCCGTCCGCTGCGTGGTGCTCGGCGCGCAGGGCAAGGGCTTCTGCGCCGGCCATGACCTGAAGGAGCTGCGCGCCCACAACGATCTCGCGTGGCAGCGCGACGTGTTCGCCTCATGCAACGAGCTGATGCTGTCGATCACGCGGCTCCCGCAACCGGTCATCGCGCGCGTACACGGCATCGCCACGGCGGCGGGTTGCCAGCTCGTCTCGATGTGCGACCTTGCGGTCGCCGCGGACAGCGCGCGCTTCGCCCTGCCCGGCGTCAACGTCGGGGTGTTCTGCACGACACCGGCGGTCGGCGTGGGACGAAACATCGGCCGGAAGCGCGTGATGGAGATGCTGTTGACCGGCGAGCCGATCGATGCCGCGACGGCGCTGGCCTGGGGACTCGTCAATCGCGTCGTGCCGGCCGAGGCGCTGGACGCCGCGGTCGATGCGTTCGTCAAAATGACCGTCGCCCGGAGCCGAGCCGTGATCGGCGCGGGGAAGAGGGCCTTCTATCGGCAGATCGATCTCGGGCTCGAGGCGGCGTATCAAGTCTCAGGCGAGGCGATGGCCTGCAGCCTGCTGGAACCCGACGCGCACGAAGGCATCGACGCGTTCGTCGAAAAGCGCGCTCCTATGTGGGACGAGTGACTTAAGCGATAAGGCGCACCGTCCGCGCCAATTCGATTGCCAACCCGTCGCGGGTTCCGGATAATCGCGCGACGCTCCAACGAGACGCCCGGCGCTCTGACGTCGACCGGGCCCGCACATGGCCGACGAACCCATCCTGCAGACGCGCGGGCTCACCAAGGAGTTCAAGGGCTTCGTCGCCGTCAACCGCGTCGATCTGGACATTCGCCGCGGGACGATTCACGCCCTGATCGGGCCGAATGGCGCAGGCAAGACCACCTGCTTCAATCTGCTCACGCATTTCCTCACGCCGACCTCGGGCACGATCGTGTTCAACGGCCGCGAGATCACCGGCTCGGCGCCGGCGGCGATCGCGCGCCAGGGACTGGTCCGGTCGTTCCAGATCTCGGCCACGTTTCCGCACCTCACCGTGCTCGAGAACGTGCGCATCGCGCTGCAGGCGAAGCATGGCCGCTCGTTCGAATTCTGGCGCTCCGCACGTACGCTCTCGGCGCTGGACGGCAAAGCGGAAGAGCTGCTCGAGGCGGTGGGGCTCACCGGCTTCTCGCATGCGCTCGCCGTCGAGCTTCCGTACGGGCGCAAGCGTGCGCTCGAGATCGCGACCACGCTCGCGCTCGACCCGGAGATGATGCTCCTCGACGAGCCGACCGCCGGCATGACCCACGACGATGTCGAGCGGATCACGGCGCTCATTCGCAAGGTCGCGGTGAACCGGACCGTGCTGATGGTCGAACACAACCTATCCGTCGTCTCCACCCTCTCCGACCACATCACCGTGCTCGCCCGCGGCGAGGTGCTCGCACAGGGCGACTACGCCGCCGTGTCGAAGAACCCGGACGTCATCCAGGCTTACCTCGGGGCCGGCCATGCTTGAGAGCCCCGGAGCGCTCGATCCCCACACCTTCGACCCGGGGCGCAAGCCGCTGCTCTCCGTGCGCGATCTTCACTCCTGGTACGGCGAGTCCCACATCCTTCACGGCGCCGCCTTCGACGTCGCGGCGGGCGAGGTCGTCACGCTGCTCGGCAGGAACGGCGCCGGCAAGACGACGGCGCTCAAGTCGATCATGGGCATCGTCGGCGAGCGCAAAGGCTCGGTCGTCTTCGACGGCGT
>CAYQRM010000140.1:0-1859 GCA_964419785.1 uncultured Solibacteraceae bacterium
GTCACCGCCATCCGCGCATCGTCGACGACCACCGCGAAGTTGTAGGCGGGCCGGCCGTCGGATCGGACGATGACCGGATCGCCGATGACGTCGCTCGTGAACGTGACGTCGCCACGGACCTCGTCATGAAAGCTCACGTCGCGACCGGCCGGCACCGCGAACCGAATCGCAGCCAGCGCGCCCTCACGCACGCGGCGCGCAGAGTCCACGGGATCGAGCGCGCGACACTTGCCGCTGTACTTCGGCGGCTGGCCCGCGGCAAGCGCGGCCGCGCGCTCCGCTTCGAGCTCGGCTGGCGTGCAGAAGCAGTAGTACGCGACCCCGCGCGCGAGAAAATCCTCGGCGACCGATCGATACAGATCGAGCCGCTCGGACTGCCGGTACGGCCCAACTGGGCCGCCAACGTCCGGCCCCTCATCCCAGTTGAGGCCGAGCCAGCGAAGGTCTTCGAGGATCGACTGCTCCGCTTCGCGCGTCGATCGCTCGGCGTCGGTGTCTTCCACGCGCAGGATGTATGTGCCCTGCTGGCCTCGCGCGAGCAGCCAATTGAACAACGCGGTGCGCGCGTTGCCGACGTGGAGATAGCCGGTCGGACTCGGGGCGAAGCGGACGCGCATCGCGGTCATCGCTCGAGCACGGCGACGGCGTGCGCGGCGATCGCTTCGCCGCGGCCGACCGCGTCGACGCCCTCGTTCGTCTTGGCCTTCACGCTGACGCGATCCAGGCCCACGCCGAGCACGGGGGCCAGCCGCGCGCGGATCTCGTCGAGGTGCGGCGCGAGCTTCGGGCGCTCGAGAATCACCGTCGCGTCGACGCTCGACACGCGCCACCCCCGATTGCGCACGATCTCGATCGCGCGGCCGAGCAGATCGAGCCCTGCGGCGTCCTTCCAGCGTGCGTCGTTGTTCGGAAAATGCTGGCCGATGTCGCCGGCGCCGGCGGCGCCGAGGATCGCGTCGATGAGCGCGTGACACAGGACGTCGCCGTCGGAATGACTATGCGGGCCGCGCTCGAACGGCAGCGTCACGCCGGCGAGCACGAGCGTCCGTCCGTCGACCAGTCGATGCAAGTCGTAGCCGGCGCCGACTCGCGGAACCGGCGCCAGCGTCGCACGGCTTGTCGCAAGATCCTCCGGCGTCGTGATCTTGACGTTGCGCTCATCGCCAGACACCACGCGCACCGCGTGGCCCGCGCGCTCGGCCAGCATCGCATCGTCGGTGGCGTCGACGCCGCGCTCGCCCGCGGCGATCGCGTCCTGGAGCACACGACGGCTGAAGCCTTGCGGCGTCTGGACGAGAAAGATTTCGCCGCGCGGCAGGGTCGCCGCGACGACCCGGCGATCGAGATCCACGCGCTTGA
Source organism: uncultured Solibacteraceae bacterium (assembly GCA_964419785.1). Taxonomy (GTDB): domain Bacteria; phylum Acidobacteriota; class Vicinamibacteria; order Vicinamibacterales; family SCN-69-37; genus DATEGZ01. The sequence goes on from CAYQRM010000140.1 coordinate 1,360, forward strand.
CGGTATCGCGCGCCGGCACCGCAGGCACCGCGGCGCCCGCCTCGAGCGCGGCAGCGATGACGCGGTCGATCGTCTCGCGGTCGGCGAACGGGCGCGCCGCATCGTGCACGAGAATCGGATCGGCGTTCGACGACAGCGCGTCCATGCCGTGCCGAACCGAGTCCTGGCGTCGCGCGCCGCCGGCCACGAACCGGCACGCCCGCGACGTCTGACCGACAAGCGACGGACCGTCGTTGACCAGCGCGGCCGGCAGCACGACGACGAGCTCGCTCACGCCGGGATGGCGATCGAACGCCTCGACGCTCCGCTGCAGCAGCGTCTTGCCGCCGAGATCGAGCAGCGGCTTCGGCACGCTCGCTCCCATTCGCTCGCTGCGCCCAGCGGCGACGATGATCACGCCTACGGACATGAGACAAATTCTATCCGGGTACGTCAGGTACATCAGGTACATCAGGTACATCAGGTACATCAGGTACATCAGGTACGTCGGGTACGTCGGG
>CAYQRM010000141.1:0-8700 GCA_964419785.1 uncultured Solibacteraceae bacterium
ATGGATGCATCTCGAGCGACGCCAGGCGGATCATGTAGCGCGGGCCGACGAAGGCGTTCTGCTCGCGGCCTTCGCGGTCACGCAGGACGTGGCAGACGTCCTGGCAGAGGTAGCACTCGATGCACTTGCGGAATTCCTGCACGCGATCGATGTCTTCCTGCTGCATGCGCCACGTGCCGTCGGGCGCGTCGGGCGGCCGCGGCGTGAACTTCTTGATTCTCTTCTTGACGTCGTAGTTCCACGAGACGTCAGTCACGAGATCCTTCACGTGCGGGAACGCCCGCATCGGCTCGACCGTGATCGGCTGGTCCGCCGGGAGCTGATTGAGGCGCGTCATGCACATCAGCCGCGGCGATCCGTTGATCTCCGCCGAGCACGAGCCGCACTTGCCGGCCTTGCAGTTCCAGCGGCACGCGAGGTCGGGCGCCTGCTTCGCCTGCACCGCATGGACGGCATCGAGCACGACCATGCCCTCGGTGACCTCGGCCTGGTAATCCTGGAACTGGCCCGCGCCGCGCTCGCCGCGCCAGATCCGAAACGTCTGCGTTGGCATTAGTCGCTTCTCCCGGGGGATTTGGCCCTCGGCCCGCGCCATTTCCCGACTTCTCGACCTCTCGACTTCCCGACCTCTCGACTTGCTGCCTCTACTTGTTCTCCTCGATGACCTGCTTCAACTCGTCCGGCATTGCCGGGATCGGCACGCGCGAGAGCTGCATCGATCCGTCGGCCGCTTTCTGAATCACGAAGTTGAACGTCGCGTACTCGTTCGACTTGTCCGGATAATCCTCGCGGAAGTGCGCGCCACGGCTTTCCTTGCGCTCAACCGCCGCGCGCGCGATGGCCTCGGACACGGTCAGCAGGTTCGGCAAGTCGATCGCCGTGTGCCAGCCGTTGTTGTACTCGCGGTTGCCGCTCGTCCCCACCCTCTCCGCCCGCGCGCGCAGACCCTGCAGCCCCTCGAGCGCCTGCCGCATCTCGGACTCCTGCCGGACGATGCCGACGAGGTTCTGCATCAGGGCCTGGAGATCGTGCTGAATCGCGTATGGATTCTCGCCGGCCGCGCCGCGATCGAACGGCGCGAGCGCGTTCTTCTCCGCGGCCGCCACCTGCGCGTCATCGATTTTCGCCGCGCCGTGCTGCTTGGCGAACGCCGCCGCGTGCTCGCCGGCGCGCTTGCCGAAGACGAGCAAGTCCGACAGCGAGTTGCCGCCCAGACGGTTGGCGCCGTGCAGTCCGGCCGCGGCTTCGCCGGCCGCGAACAGACCCGGCAGCGTCGACATCTGCGAGTCGCCGTCCACCCGAATCCCGCCCATCGTGTAGTGCGTCGTCGGCCCGATCTCCATCGGGGTCGTCGTGATGTCGAGGTCGGCGAGCTGCTTGAACTGGTGGTACATGCTCGGCAGCTTGCGCTTGATGTGCTCGGCCGCGTTCGGCAGCTTCTTCTTGATCCACGCGATGTCGAGGAACACGCCGCCGTGCGGCGACCCGCGTCCGGCCTTCACTTCGCGGTTGATGCAGCGCGCCACGTGATCTCGCGTGAGGAGCTCGGGTGGACGACGGGCGTTCTTGTCGCCCTGCGTGTAGCGCCAGCCTTCTTCCTCGTTGTCGGCCGTCTGGCTTTTGTAGTTGTCCGGGATGTCATCGAACATGAACCGGCGGCCCTCTTTGTTCAAGAGGATGCCGCCCTCGCCGCGCACGCCCTCGGTGACGAGGATGCCCTGCACGCTGGGCGGCCAGACCATGCCGGTCGGATGGAACTGGATGAACTCGAGATCTTGCAGCGCCGCGCCGGCGTGGTACGCGAGCGCGTAGCCGTCGCCGGTGTACTCCCAGCTGTTGCTCGTGATGCGAAACGCGCGGCCGAGACCGCCGGTCGCCATCACGATCGCCTTCGATCGAAAGACCTTGAAGCGCCCGCGCTCGCGGTCGTAGCCGAACGCGCCCGCGATGCGGCCCGAGTCGACAAGGAGCGCGACAATCGTGTGCTCCATGTAGACGTCGAGGCCCTGGTGCACGCCGTGATCCTGGAGCGTGCGGATCATCTCGAGACCCGTGCGGTCGCCGACATGCGCGAGGCGCGGATAGCGATGGCCGCCGAAGTTGCGCTGCAGGATGCGGCCGTCGCTGGTGCGATCGAACACCGCGCCCCACGCCTCGAGCTCGCGCACGCGCGCCGGCGCTTCCTTCGCGTGGTGCTCGGCCATCGTCCAGTTGTTGAGGTACTGGCCGCCGCGCATCGTGTCGGCAAAGTGGACGCGCCAGCTGTCACGATCGTCGGTGTTGGCGAGCGCAGCCGCCATGCCGCCTTCGGCCATCACGGTGTGCGCCTTCCCGAGCAGGGACTTCGTGACGACGCCGACTTTGGCGCCTTGGGCGGACGCTTCGATGGCGGCGCGCAGCCCTGCGCCTCCCGCGCCGATGACGAGCACATCGTGATCGAGTAACGGATGATTCATTGAGCTATCGGGCCATCGGCCACTGGGTCATTGGACCATCCGCCATTGGGCCATGGGCCATTGGGTCACTGAAGATCAAAAGATCCTCACGTCCGACCAGACGCCCATCGAGCAGAGCCGGATGTAAATGTCGCAGAAGCCGACCGAGAACAGGCTCGCCCACGCAAAGCGCATGTGCGCGCGATTGAGCGCGCTCGAGCAGACGTATGCCGTCTTGCGCGCCGGACGGTGGGACATGATGTCGAGCAGCCCGCCCACCAGGTGCCGCATCGAGTGGCAGCCGAGCGTGTAGCCGCTCAACAGCACGAGATTCGTCGCGAGGATCAACGTGCCGAGGCCGATGCCGAATTGCGTGCCGCCGCCGGGCGTGGGAAACCACATCGCGGTCCAGACGTCGTACGCGAGCACGAACAGAAACCCCACCGCCAGGTACAGGAAATACCGGTGGATGTTTTGCATGACGAGCGGGAACCAGCGCTCGCCGAGATATTTCTTGCGCGGCTCGCCGACCGCGCACGCGGGCGGGTCAGCCCAGAACGATTTGTAGTAGGCGCCGCGATAGTAGTAGCACGTGACGCGGAAGCCGCCGGGCGCCCAGAGAATCAGCAGTGCGGCAGAGTAGGGCAGCGCCCCGGGCCACCACGACGGCACGTCAGGGCCGCCGAACCACGCATGCGGGGACGTGCCGAAGAGCAACGGCGAATAAAACGGCGAAAGGTACGGACCGAATTCGTAGTGCGCGCCCTGAAACGCCGCCCAGGTCGAGTAGACGACGAAGGCACCAAGTCCCAGAAATGTGAGCGCGGGTTGCACCCACCACGCGTCCCGCCGCGTCGTCTCGCCAAATCGCCGGGCCGCGGGTAAAGACAGTCGCGCATCGGCCACGCAAGCTTCCTCCGGGCCTCACGATATCCGACCGCACGCAGGCGACGCAAACGCCGACGTGATGCTCGACGGAGACTATCGACGTTGATAGACTCGCGCCAAGGATCACGGAGACACGACATGGCGCATACCTACGAAGAGCTCAAGGCCAAGACGCTCGCCGAGTTGCGCGAGATCGCGACGACCGTCGAACAGCACGATGCCGTGCAGGGCTTCTCGCAGATGAACAAGGAGCACCTGCTGCCGGCACTGTGCAAGGCGCTCGGGATCGATACCCATCTGCATCATCACGCGGTCGGGATCGACAAGCCGTCGCTCAAGGCGAAGATCAAAGCGCTGAAGGCGGAGCGTGACAAGGCGACAGTCGCGCACGATCATGCGGCGCTCAAGAACGTGCGCCGGCAGATTCATCGGATCAATCGGGAGATTCGCAGACACCTGCAGTAAGAGTGGTGGGCGCTGGCGGCTGGCACCGGGCACTGACGTCAGCCCGCCTCGATCAGATCGTCCTCCGGCCGACCGAGGCCGGGCGCCGGCGGGCGAGTGAGATCGCCACCGTTCAGCAGCTCGTTCGTGACGTAATCCAGCGCCGCATCGTCGCTGCGCGAGAGCAGCGCCTCGAGCGGCGAGCGCGGCACGAAGCCGGCTTCGCGATGCTGCATCGACGGCCAGGTGCCGTCGGGTCGACGCGGCACGTAGCGACACCAAAAGCCGGCGTGCCACCGGACGAACTCGCGCAGCCGCGTGCGGCCGTACTCATCGAGCGGCGCGGACGACTCGGACGCGCCGGCGGGGTTCGACCAGTGCTCGCGTCCGAGCTCGATGTACCGCCGATAGATCGCGAGCCGTTCTTCGGCCGTGATGTCCCAGTAGCCCTGCGCCGCCTCACGAAAAATCCATGGTTTGATCAGCGCGCCGCGCGCGATCATCACGGCCGCGCAGCCTGACGCCGCGCGGCGCTCGGCGATTTCGTGCGGGTAGAGGAGGTCGCCGTTGCCGATCACCGGGACCGGCAACGCCGCCGCGACTTCAGCAATCGCGTCCCAGTTGGCAGGATAACGGTAGCGGGCCTCGCGCGTGCGACCGTGCACGGTCACCGCCGCCGCGCCGCCATCGACCGCGGCGCGCGCGACCTCGAGGTAGTTTCGCGCGTCTGCGTTCCAGCCGAGCCGGATCTTCACCGTGACCGGCACCGTGACCGCCGCGCGCATTGCTTCGACGTTGCGCCGCACGCGATTCGGCTGTCGCGCCAGCGCCGCGCCAAGGCCTTTGCGCGTGAAGTGATCGATCGGACACCCGAGATTCAGGTCGACGAAATCGGCGCCGCGCGCTTCGACGAGCGCGGCCGCCCACGCCATCTCGTCCGGCCGGTTTCCGGCAAGCTGCACGCCAAAGCAGGGCTCGCCGGGCGCCCGTCGAATCAGCGCGAACTCTCCGCGCCGCCGCTGCTTCAGCCGGCGCGCGACCACCATCTCGCTCACCAGCACGCGCGCGCCCAGCTCCACGCACAGCCGTCGGTACGGCAAGTTCGATCCCTTCGTCATCGGCGCGACGACGATGGCGCCGGCGAGCGTGTCGTGGAAGGGCATAGGCAATGATAATGACATTCAGCATGATGCTGGAGCGGCTGCCGATCGACGCGCACCTCGACGCGATCGTCGGTCGCGTGCGCGAGCGCCGCGCGGTCGTCGTCACGGCGGCGCCGGGCGCAGGCAAGACCACGCGGGTCCCGCCGGCGCTCGTCGAGGATGGACCGGTCATCCTGCTTCAACCGAGACGCGTGGCCGCGCGGGCCATTGCGCGCAGGATCGCTCACGAGCGCGATTGGACGATCGGCCGCGAAATCGGCTGGCACGTCCGATTCGAGCGGCAGTTCTCGAAGGACACGCGGCTGCTCGTCGCGACCGAAGGCGTGCTCACGGCGCGGCTTCAGCAGGATCCGATGCTTGCCGATGTCCGGACCGTCGTCATCGACGAGTTCCACGAGCGCAGCATCCACGCGGATCTCGCGCTGGCGCTCGCCAGTGAGGCCTGGCGCGCCCGCAACGATCTTCGCATTGTCGTCATGTCGGCGACGCTCGATGCCGGCGCGGTCGCGGCCTTTCTTGGCGACTGTCCGGTCATTGAGGTGCCGGGACGGACGTTCCCACTCGACATCCAGTACCGCGCGGCGGTGTCGGTTGAAGACGCCATTGCGGACGCGCGCGGCCAGTCTGCCGAGGGCGCGGTGCTCGCGTTTCTGCCGGGGGCGGGGGAGATTCGACGCGCTGCCGAGCGGCTTGCGCCCAAACTTGCGCGGCACTCCATCGACGTGCTTCCACTGCATGGCGGCCTTGACGCCGACGAGCAGGACGCCGCGATTCGGCCGTCGGTCCGACCGCGTGTGATTCTCGCGACGAACCTCGCCGAGACGACCGTCACGGTGCCCGACGTGACGGTCGTCGTCGACACGGGCCTGCACAAAGTTGCGCGCTACGATCCCGCGCGCGCGATCGACAGTCTCGACACCGAGCGCGTGTCGCAGGACGCCGCCGATCAGCGCGCGGGTCGTGCAGGGCGCGTGCGCGCGGGAACCGTCGTGCGTCTCTGGGACGCGCGGGACCGGCTGCGTCCGCATCGCGAACCGGAAATCGTCCGCGTCGATCTGGCCGCCGTCGTGCTCGATCTGGCGGCATGGGGCGCAGCGCCCTCGACGTTCGAATGGTTCGAGCCGCCTCCCCCGCACGCCGTCGACGCCGCGATCGAGCTGCTTCGCCGGCTGGACGCGATCGATGCCGCGGGACGGCTGACGCCGACCGGCCATCAGCTGGTCCGCCTGCCGATCCATCCGCGTCTGGGCCGGATCTTGCTCGCGGCCGGCGGGTCGCGTCAGGCCGCGCTCTCGGCGGCGTTGCTGTCCGAGCGCCACGCCGCGCCGCCCACGCGTGGGGCAACGTCGTGCGATCTGTTCGCCGCCGTCGAGCGCGAGCAGGAGCTCCCACCCCACGTCTCGCGAGTTGCGCGTGAGATCGGCGAGGCGTTTCGTCGCGCCACCGGCGAGGCGCCGGCCACGCGCGCGAGCGAAGCCGAGTTTCGCCGCGCCGTTCTCGCCGGCTATCCCGACCGCGTCGCCCGGCGGCGGTCGCCGAAAAGCGATCGCCTTGTTCTCGCGTCAGGCACAGGCGCCAGGCTCGGTCGCGAGAGCGGCGTTCACGATGGCGAGTGGCTGGTGGCCGTGGACGTCACGGCTGGCACCGCGCCGGGCGCCGAGGCGCTCGTCAGGATCGCGACCCGTATCGAGCGCGAGTGGCTGCAGGCGACTTCGAGCGAGGTTCGTCACGAAATGACCGATGGCGTCGTCCGCGCGTGGCGCGCGGACCGCTACGACCAGCTCACGCTTGGCGAGCAACCCGCGCCCGTCGATCCCGAGATTGCCGCCGAGATGGTGGCGTCCGCGTACCTCGCGCGCGGCCCGAGCGACGACGATGAGCGATGGCTGAACCGGCTGCGGTTCGCGGGGCTCGGCGAGGATCGACCGCTCGAGACGCTCGTACGAGAAGCCGCGCGGGGTGTCACGCGACTCGCCGACGTCCGTCTGCGCGCGCAACAGCCGCCGGAGCTTTCGCGCCGGCTCGACCGCGACGCGCCCGAGTTCCTTTCGCTGCCGGCCGGTCGCCGTACGGCTCTGCACTACCGACGCGATGGACGCGTCGTCGCGTCCGTGAAACTGCAGCACGTGTTCGGGCTGCGCGAGACGCCGCGGATCGGGCCGCGCCACACCCCTGTGACCTTCGAGCTGCTCGCGCCGAACGGACGTCCTGCACAAGTGACGAGCGATCTCGCGAGTTTTTGGAGGACCGGATATCCCGTTGTGCGACGCGAGTTGCGCGCGCGATATCCGAAGCACGCGTGGCCCGAACATGTGTGATCCGGACTTTTCTTGACGACCGTTCAGATTTCGATGGCGCGCCAGCGCCGAGTCGCGTACAGTGTTGCGCACTTCCCCAGTAGGCGAGGCTTCCCACACTAAACCCCATCCCTAGGCTCCTCAGCAATCGTGGGAGACTGAAATGCGTGTGGTTCGTTCGGTCGGGTCTGATCTGCTTGCAGTGATTCTGGGTTTTGCAATGTCGTCGTTTGGTTTGACCGTGGCTTCCGCGGCGCGCGCGGGAACCGCGCCGACAGCGGCGTTAAGTGTCTCGCTCATCACGCCAACGGATGGACAAGCCCTCTCTGGGACTGTCGTCCTCTCGGCGACAGCGGGACCGAATACTCAATCGCTCCAGTTTCAAGTCGGAGGCAGTGACGTCGGCCCGCGGATCACCTCGGGCGCCTGCTCGACGAGCTGGGACAGTTCGGGTTTCAGCGACGGCGCGTATGCCGTGACCGTCGTGGCCGTCGACTCCAACGGCATGAGCACGGCGGCGACGCCCGTGACGGTCACCATTGAAAACACGCCACCCAATATTTTCTCGATCCAGACCTCCTCGATCGCCGCTGCGTCGGCTGTCGTGACGTGGAGTACGTCTCAGCCGGCCTCGTCTGGCGTCGATTTCGGCCCGACCAGCTACGACAACAGCCTCCTCGACGGGCACCTGGTGACCTCGCACAGCGCCGTGCTGGGCAATCTTTCGCCGTCGACGACCTACCATTTCCGCATTCGGTCGACGAACGCCGCGGGGGTCGGAGCGACGTCACAGGATCAGATCTTCACGACCGGCGCGGGTGGCTCTTCGGGGGTAATCAACCCGCCGCCAAAAGCGCCCGCGCCAGCACCAGCTGTCAGTGTGATTCAAGGCACGCTGTTGAACCCGTCGTCCGATGTCGTGCCCTTCGCGCAGGTCTTGCTCCTCGGCAAAGGCGTCACTCTGGCGACGACGACGTCGGACGGCGCTGGACATTTCCAATTTACGGGGATCGGGCCCGGAACCTATCAGGTATATGGCGTCGCCGGGGGCGTCAGGTGGCTGTTCGAGACGGTGCAAGTGACGGCGTCGAGCCCGACAGGATTGATCCAGTCCGGCCGTTAGCGTGCCCCAACAACCGGGAGGTCGGAGTGCTGCGTTTGGTTCGTACAGTGTGGTCTGATCTGTTTGCGTTGGCCCTGGGCTTCGTGCTGTCGTCGTTCGCGCTGACCGTTGCCTCAGCCGCGCGTCCTGCCGACACTGCAGCAGCCGCGGCGGCGCTGACGGTGTCGCTTCTCTCCCCATTCGATGGACAGACCGTGGCCGGCGATGTCGTGTTGTCGGCGACGGCTGGATTGAGCACTCAATCCTTGCAGTTTCAAGTTGGAGGAGCTGCCGTCGGGCCACAGATCACGTCAGGCGCCTGCTCGACGACCTGGAGTACTACCGGATTCTTCGATGGGCGGTATGCGGTG
>CAYQRM010000142.1:0-18509 GCA_964419785.1 uncultured Solibacteraceae bacterium
ATCGCGCCGAGCGCCATCAAGAGCGAGATGGTGTAGCCGATGCTGTCGATGAGGCCCGTCATCACCTGCGTCTGGCCGGCGTAGAACTCCTGCTCGCGCTTCGGCTCGACGTTGAGCTGCGGGTTGGTCGTCAGCCAGTTCTTGAAGTTGTCATAGGACGCGGGCGAGTCGAGGCGGACCAGCACGCTCTGATACGAGTTGCCTCGGCGATACGCGCCCTGCAGGACTTTCGAGTCGCACCAGATCTCGCTTTCGGCGGACGACCCGTTCGTTTCGAAGATGCCGACGATCTTGAGGGCGAGCTGACCGGTCGTGTACGTGTTGCCGAGGTCGATGCCCTGAAACTGGCTCTGAGCCGCGCGCCCGACCATCGCCTCGTTCGTGCCGAGCTGCGGCGCCCGGCCCTGAATGATCTTGAGCTCCGGGCGAATCGGGATCGATTCGGGCTCGATGCCGCGGATGGGCACGTTGGCCGGCGTGCCCGTCGATCGCTTCGGCAGGTCGACGACCACGAAGAGCTCGGCCGCGGCGACCGGCTGGCCGCCGTCGTGCGCGATGCCGGGCGCCTGCTTGATGATGTCGGTCTCAGGTCCCGTGAGACCGCTCGTCATTTCCGACTGCGATCCATTGCGAAGCACGATCGCGCGATCGGGCGATCCGGTTCCCTGAACCGCCGCCCTGAAGCCCTCGCCAATCGACAGCACCGACACGAGCACGACGACGACGCCGGCAATGCCGATGACGGCGACAATCGACGAGCTCAGTCGCTGCGGAATCGTGCGAATGCTGACGAGCGTGACGGCAAAGAGCTGACCGAGCCAGCGAAACACGTCAATTCCTCCTCAGGGCCTCGACGATGCGCAGCCGCATCGCGCCGAGCGCGGGCGGCGCGCCCGCGAGCAGACCGAGCAGAATGAACAGCACGATGCCGGTGATGAGTGACCCGCGCGTCAGAATCATCAGCGGCAGCATTGGACTGTTGAAAGTGCCGAAATTCACCATGAAGGCAATCAGGAACAGACCGGCAGCGCCCGCCAGCACCGCCAGAAACATCGACTCGGCGAGCACGAGCGCGAGAATCAGCCCGTTCGTGAAGCCGAGCGTCTTGAGCACCGCGAGCTCGCTCGTGCGCTCCCGCACCGATTGCGCCATGGTGCTGCCGACGACGAGCAGAATCGTGAAGAACACGACGACGAGGATCGCTGTGAGCATCGATCCGATGTCGCCGGTCTGCTTCGCGAAGTCCGCGATGACCGCGTTCTCCGGCGCGGTCTTCGATTCGGACGCGGAATTCGCGAACTTCGCGTCGATCGTGTTGGCCAATGACGCCGCATTCGCCGGGTCGTTCACGCCGACGACAATCCAGCTGATGTTGCCTTTGCCGTTGCGCCGGTTCTCGTCGAAGTAGTCGTACCGAAACAGAAACTGCGTCGTGTCGACGGTCTTGTCGCCGTCGTAAATGCCGTCGATGTTGAACTCCCAGACGTTGCCGCTGGTCGGCATCCAGATGTCGGCCTTGATCGGAATGTGATCGCCGATTTTCCACCCATACGTGTTCGCGGTCTTGCGGCCGACGATCACGCCCTGACGATCGGCGAGCGCGGCTTTGAGCTGATCGGGCGGGACCTTGAACTCGGGATAGAGCTTGAAGTACTGCTCGAGGTCGGTCGCGAACACGGCGAATTGGTTCGGCTTGTCCTGGTAGCTCCCGCCGAACCACGTGCACGCCACGGCGTTGTTGACGCCGGGCGTCGCGAGCACGTCCTGAACGTACGAGATCGGCATGAACTGAATGATGCTGATCTTGTTCGTGATCCAGAGGCGGTTCGCGCCGGCGAACTCGACGCCGAGGCCGAACGCCGTCCGCACGACCATGAGCACGCCGAAGAGCGCGAAGCTGACGAAAATCGCGCCAAGCGTCATGAACGTGCGCGTCTTGCGGCGGAGCAGGTTGCGCCACACGAGGACGAGATACCTCATGCGAGCACCTCCTCGCCGATGAGCAGGCCCTTGTCGAGATGGAGCGTGCGGCGCGCGCGTTCGGCCGCGTGCGGATCGTGCGTGACCATGACGATCGTCTTGCCGTGATCACGATTGAGCGTCTGCAGAAGATCGAGGATCTCGTCGCCGGCCTTGCGGTCGAGGTCGCCCGTCGGCTCGTCGGCCAGCAGGAGCGTCGGATCGGTGACGATCGCGCGCGCGATGCCGACGCGCTGCTCCTGGCCGCCCGAGAGCTGGCGCGGATAATGCCGCGCGCGGTCGGCGAGACCCACGACCTTCAGCGCGATCGCCACCCGCTTGCGACGCTCGGCCTTCGACAGATTCGTCAGGAGCAGCGGCAGCTCGACGTTGCGCTCGGCGGTCAGGACGGGCAGCAAGTTGTAGAGCTGAAAGACGAATCCGATATTCTGCGAGCGCCAGCGCGACAGCGCCGATCCGCCGAGGTCGTTGATCTTGACGCCGTCTATCTCGATCAGACCGCTCGACGGCGCGTCAATCCCTCCCAGCAAGTTGAGCAGCGTCGTCTTGCCCGAGCCGGATGGGCCCATCAGCGCGAGGAAATCGCCCGACGGAATCTCGAGATTCACGCCTTGGAGCACATCGATGCGCTCGCCGCCGCGCGAGTAGTACTTGTGCGCATCGCGGACACGGACGAGGGGATTCGCATTGGCCATTACCGACTCCTTCGAAACGCCAGAAGTCAGAAGAAAAAAGTTCGAAGCTCGCAAGAACCTCGCGCGTCTTAACTTCTAACTGCTGGCTTCTAACTTTCAACTTGATCCGTGTCTACTTCACCACAACCTTGTCTCCGTCCTTGAGCGTCTGCGGCGGTGTGAGCACCACGCGGTCGCCGGCGTGCAGGCCCGCGAGGACCTCGACGCGATCGCCATCACTGCCGCCCACTCGGACGGCGCGCCGCTCGGCGACACCGTCGGTGCGCACGACGAAGACGACATTCGTATCGCCATCGGCGCGAATCGCGGCCTTTGGCGCAAGCGTGACGGGCGCCGCGTTCGTCGCGGGCGTCGCCGCGTCCTTGTCGCTCCGCAGGAACGTCACCTTGATGCCCATGTCGGGCAGAATCCGCGGATCGAGCTGCTTGAAGGCGATGCGCACGAGCACGGTCGCTTTCTGACGATCCGCCGTCGGGACGATCGTGATCACGTGCGCAGGAATCTGAAAATCCGGGTACGCGTCGAGCACGGCCGTGACGTCCTGACCGGGCGAGACGCGGCCGATGTAGCTCTCGTTGACGTCGACTTCGACTTCGAGCGAGTGCATGTCGACGATCGTGCAGATGCCGGTGCGCGTGAATCCGCCGCCGGCCGAGACTGGCGAGACCATCTCCCCCGGCTGCGCGTCCTTCGAGGTCGCGATGCCGCTGAAGGGCGCGCGGATGATCGAGTTGTCGAGATCCGTCTGCGCCACTTCGACCTGCCGCTCGGCGACGTTCACCTGCTCCTTGAATGCGGCGATACGCGCGTCGGTCGCGTCGAGGTCGGCCTTCGCCGCGTCGACATCCGCTTGCGTGCCGTAGCCGCCGTTCAAGAGCTTCGTTTGGCGATCGAACGTGATTTTCGCCAGCGAGAGGTGTGCTTCGCTCTCCGCCACGTTCTTCTTCGCCGACGCCAGCTCCGCTTGCGCGAGCGCCAGCGCCGCCTTCGACGTCGCATCGTCGAGCCGCGCAAGAACCTGGCCCTCTTTCACGGCCATGCCCTCCTCGACGTTCACCTCGACGACCTTGCCCGTGATCTTGGACGAGACCGTCGCGCGCCGGCGGGCGACGACGTAGCCCGAGGCGTTGAGGACAGCGGCTTGCGTGCCGGCGGCCCGCTCGTTGACGGTCGCGACACTGACCTCGACCGGCCGTTCGCGCGTCACCCACTTCCACGCGCCGGCACCCGCCGCCGAAAGCAGCACGAGCACCACGACCCAGCCGACCCACCGGCGAGAGCCGGTCCGGATGGGTTCGCGCTCAATGCGCAGCGCTGCGAGTTCGTCTTTCAGTTCCGCCATGAGTTTTGGAGGGGGAGGCCCCCGGAGCCCCCCGGGCGTGCTGAGTATCGGACCAGTATAGTCGCTGAGGTTTGACGAAGCAGGCCGGACCTGGGATCGGCCTTCCCGGCCAATGCGGTCCGGCCCCGGCGGGTGTTGGAAAGCCAGAAGCACACCCGTCGTCCTCCGAACTTCTCACTTCTGGCTTCAAACTTCTGACTTGATCCGGTCCTATTCTCTGACGACCCGAATCGTCGCCTTGCCGTTGTCGACGTCGATCGACACGTCTCCGACCTGGGTGAGCAGGGTGTCGAGCTGGGCCGCATCGAACTGGCTCGTGTCGATGTCGAGGCCGCCGACTTTCAGGCGCGACCAGCGGCCGCCCCAGCGGTCGTCGTTGAGGCGAAGCAGCGAGCCCAGTTTTAGGCCGCTTTTCAGGATGCTCACCGGCACGCGGATCTTGATGTTCTTCTCGCGAAGGCCGTGTTGGGCGGGCTTGGTGATCTCGACTCTGAGGTACTTCCCCTCGCCCTCCGCCGGCGCTGCGCTGGCACCGTCCGGAGCCTCCGTGTCGGACAGGGCGGAAATCAGTTTCTCCGCCTCCTCGGCCGTGATTTTGCCCGCGGCGAGCATATCGAGAATGCGCCGGCGATGTTCATTCACTGGACGACTCCTTGCGGCTTCGTTTGGGTGAGATTTCGGCAACCGCCTGAGCGGCCGAGACTTCGCCGCGCTCGAGGCGATCGAGAATGGAGCCAATCGGCGATTCGGCCTCGTCGGGCTCAGACGGCTCGACGTCCACGAAGGGCAGCGCCGCCGCGATCCGGTTCAGCCGGTTCTTGACCGTGGGGTAGCTCACGCCGAAGAGCTGCTCCATCTGCTTGATGGAGCCATGGGAGCGGACGAACGCGGCGACAAACACCTGGTCGTCCGCCGGCAGGGCGGCCAGCGAGGGCGGCGTAAATCGGCCCTCGATGGCGATGTCCTGGTCGACAAGCCGGACGCGTTCGACCTCGAACGGTTGACCGGCGGTCAGACGGGTAAGAGTATTCCAGTCCTGCGGCATGACGTTTCTTGATCCATCATACCGATATAACGATAAAAATCAATATTGAGTTCAACAATATTAATTTTTCGACTTCTTGCCCTCTGCCCTCTCGACCTCTCGACCTTCTCTACCTTCCCGGCACGCCAATCCACGCACGGGTCAGGTAGTCGTTCAGTCCCAGCCCGAACAGAATCAGCAGCCACAGGAACCCCGAGACGACGACGGTCTTGGTGAGCGGGGTGTTGTAGCGCACGGCCATGAAGAACGTGATCACGAGCGACGCCTTGAACACGGCGATGAGGAGCGCGACCGGCGTGTTCAGCGAGCCGAAGTCGTGCATCGCGGCGGCCACGGTGAGGCCTGTGCAAATGAGCAGCGTCACGAAGATCGTGACAAGCGTGCGGATCGGCGTGATCGGAGCGTGACCGGACATGCGATGCCTCAGAGAGCGAAGTGCGCCCCCAGCAAGTAGAGCAGCGGGAACAGGAAAATCCAGACGATGTCGACGAAGTGCCAATACAAGCCCGAGATTTCGACGGGGTTGTAGTAGTCCGGGCCGAACTTACCCTTCCACGCCATCGCCAGGATGATCGACATCAGCACGATGCCGACCACCATGTGCAGGGCGTGGATGCCGGTCATGATGAAGTAGAGCGAGAAGAAGATCTCCGAGCCCTGCGGCAGATGCAGCGGCACGAGCGATCCGTTCGCCAGAAGCTCATGCGGGTTGAAATTCGGGCCGGGCACGAGCCCGTGCTCGAACTTGGCTTTGTACTCGAAGAACTTGACCACAAGGAACGTCGCGCCGAACATGATCGTGAGGATCAGGTTCACGATCTGCCCCGTCCGCGATCCCACCTGCGCCGATCGCACCGCCAGCGCCATCGTCAAGCTGCTGCAGATGAGCACGGCGGTGTTGACGCCGCCGAGCACGACGTTCAGCTCGTGGCTGCTCTCCGCCCACGCCAGCGGGTACATGTGGCGGTAGACGATGTAGGCCATGAACAGCCCGCCGAAGAACATGACTTCGGTGACGAGGAACACCCACATCCCGAGGATCGACGCCTCGAGCTGCTGCTCCATCGAGTAGAAATGGTGCTGCTGCTTTGGGTGATGCGCCGCGTGCGGCCCGTGGCCCGCGGTGTGTCCTGCGCTAGCCAACGGTCACCTCCGTGCCGGCCGGCTTGTAGTCGTACGCCGGCTCGGTGACGATCGGATCCTCATCGAAGTTGAACGTCGGTGGCGGCGAGGGAATCGTCCACTCGAGGCCCTTCGCGCCCCACGGGTTCGCAGGCGCGAGCTCGCCGCGGAACAGCGAGTACACCAGGTAGCAGAAAACGAGCGTGTAGCCCATTCCGAGCACCGACGCACCGGCCGACGACAGCACGTTCCACACCTGGAACTCATCCGGATACGCGTAATAGCGGCGCGGCATTCCGAGGTAGCCGAGGATGAACTGCGGGAAGAACGTGAAATTGAAGCCGACGAACACGAGCACGGCGGACGTCTTGGCGAGCGCCTCGTTGTACATCCGGCCCGTCATCTTCGGCCACCAGAAGTGGAGCCCGCCGAGGAACGCCATGATGGCGCCGCCGACCATGATGTAGTGGAAGTGCGCGACGACGAAGTACGTGTCGTGCAGCGCGATGTCCATGCCCATCGTCGCGAGATAAAGTCCCGTCAAGCCGCCGATCAGGAAGAGCCCCATGAAGCCGACGACGAAGAACGTCGGCGACTCCCACGACACCGCGCCCTTGTACATCGTCGCGGCCCAGTTGAAGGTCTTCACGGCCGAGGGCACGGCGACGAGCATCGTGATGATCGAGAAGACCATGCCGGCGTAGATCGACTGGCTGCTCACGAAGAGGTGATGGCCCCAGACGAGGAAGCCGAGGATCGCGATCGCGAGGCTCGACGCCGCGACGAAGCTGTAGCCGAAGATCTGCTTGCGCGACATGGCGGCCACGAGCTCGGAGATCACGCCCATGCCCGGCAGGATCATGATGTAGACGGCCGGGTGCGAGTAGAACCAGAACAGGTGCTGGAAGAGCACCGGGTCGCCGCCGATCTTCGGATCGAAGATACCGAGGTGCAGCGTGCGCTCAGCGGCGACCAGCGTCAGCGTGATCGCCACGACCGGCGTGCCGAGGATCATCACGAGGCTCGTCGCGTACTGCGCCCACACGAAAAGCGGCAGCCGGAACCACGTCATGCCCGGCGCGCGCATCCGGTGCACGGTGACGATGAAGTTGAAGCCGGTGAGGATCGACGAGAAGCCCGCGACGAACACACCGACGATTGCGAGCGTGACGTTCGTGTTCGATGAGAACGAGCTGTACGGCGTGTAGAACGTCCAGCCGGTGTCGATGCCGCCCATCGCGAGCACGACGAGCGCGATGACGCCGCCGATGACGTACAGGTACCAGCTCAACAAGTTGATGCGCGGAAACGCGAGGTCCTTCGCGCCGACCATGATCGGCATGAAGAAGTTGCCGAGCGTCGCCGGAATCGACGGGACCAGGAAGAAGAACACCATGATCACGCCGTGCATCGAGAACAGCTTGTTGTAGGTGTCCGCCGTCCAGATGTCGCCTTTCGGCGTGAGCAGCTCGAGCCGGATGCCCGCGGCAAACAGCCCGCCCATCATGAAGAAGAATGTGATGGAGATCAGGTAGAGCATCGCGATGCGCTTGTGGTCCCGCGTGAGGAGCCACGCCTTCAGGCCGTACGGCGCGTCGAGATAACTGTGACGTTCGGTGAGTTCAGTCATGGTCCCGTTGCCTCGCTATTTCCCTTGAGGCGTTTCCTTGCCCGCCGACGGCGTCTTCGGTGCCGGCGCGAGCGCCTTGATGTACGAGATGAGCTGCAGCAGGTTCTCCTCGCTGATCTGCGTCTGATAGAGGGGCATGATCGGCTGATAGCCCTGCACGATCTTGGCCTGCGAATTCATGATCGACTCGCGGATGTAGTTCTCGTCCGCTTCGATCTTGCGGCCGTCGTTGAGTTGCACGGTGCTGCCGTAGAGGCCGATGAGCGTCGGCCCGCGGCCGGTCGAATCGGTCTTGTGACACGTGATGCACGAGAGCTCGGTGAAGAGCCGCTCGCCGTTCTGGAGCGCCGTGCCCGTCGACCGTCCACCCGCGAGCCACGCTTGATAGTCCTGCGGGAGCATGACGGTTACCATGCCGATCATGCCCGAGTGGCGCGTGCCGCAGTACTGATCGCAGAAGATCGTGTACTGCCCCACCTGCGTCGCCTTGAACCACATCGTCGTGAACTTGCCCGGGACGACGTCCATCTTGGTGCGGAACGCGGGAATCGCGAAGTCGTGGATGACGTCTTCCGATCCCATCGTCAGGCGCACGTTGACGCCGAGGGGAATGTGCAGCTCGTTGATTTCGCGCACGCCCTCGGGATGCTGCACCTTCCACATCCATTGCTTGCCGACGACGGTGATCTCCATCGCGTCGGTGGGCGGCTTCGACAACCGGTAGAAGAGCGACGCGCCCCACCCGAACATGACCATCGACAGGATGAACGGGATGATCGTCCACGTCAGCTCGAGCACGAGCGAGCCGTGGATGTCCGCGCCGACGTCGCTCGGCCGCTGGCGCTTGTACTTGATCGTGAAGTACACGACCATCAGCGTGACCAGCACCGTGAAGAACGCGCAGATGCCCGTGATGAACAGGTACAGCAGGTCCATCTCGGTCGCGACCGAGGAGGCGCTGGGCGGGAACAGGGGCAACGAGCTCGACATCTACCGTTTGTCCGTTGCGGTCGTCGCGACCGCGGGTGACTGCGGCCGGTGCCGCAGATTGAACAGGATGAACGTGGCCACGCCGGCGAGCGTCAGGATGCCGCCGAGCCGCACGAGGTTCATGATGGCCAGGCCGTACTTCCCGGTTTCCGGATCGTAGTGGTAGCAGAACAGCAGCGCCCGATCGACGGCCGTGCCGATCTGGCCATTCGCCGCTTCCACGAGCGCGAGCTTCAAATCGCGCCCGGCGTACTCGATGCCCTCGAGGTAGCGAGAAACGCGGCCCTGCGGCGTGAGAATCGTCAGCGTCGCGATGTGCGCGAACTGATCGGTGGACGGGTCGTACTTGTACCGGAATCCGACGGCGTTCGTGAGGGCCTCAATCGCCTGCTGACGTCCCGTCAGAAAATGCATGCCCGCTTCGGCGCCCGGCCGGCCGTACCGCTTGACGTACTGCGCTTTCTTCTGCGCCGCGAGCGAAGGCGTTTCGCCTGGATCGAAGCTGACCACGATGATGTCGAACTGTTTGCCCGCGTCGAAACTCAACGTCTCGGCCGACGCGACCAGGCCGTTCAGGACCTCGGTGCAGAGCATCGGGCACTCGTAGTACACGAGCGCGAGGACGACGGGCCGCGTCCCCATCAAGCTGCCGAGCGTCACTTCGTGACCGGTTTCGTCGGTGAAGGTGAGATCGAGCGGAACTTGTGCGTTCAGTTTTTGATCGAGCCCCACTTCTTTCAGGATCGGCAGCTGCGTCTGCGACGCGGTGCCCGGCGGCGGCACCGACATGATCGCGCCAGGCTGCGCTGAGGCGGCCGAGGCGTACGCCAGCGCAGCGGCAGCGAACGTCACGCTCAAAACACGCAAGGCGAAGGGGTGATGTTTCATAACTTCTATCCGTCCGGGGTCCGGGGTCCGAGGTCCGCGGTTCCCCCTCTTTTCTACTTCCCGACTTTCCGACCTTCCGACTTCTCGACCTTCTTCGGCTCGGTGGCGCTGTCCCTGACCGGAAGTCCGCGCTGGAGCAGGAGCGCCTTCGCGCGCGCAATTGGAATGCGCACGACGCCTTCGTTCTTGTCCATCCAGCCGTAGGTCGTGAGCACTTGATCTTCCTCGGCGTGGAACCGGGCGAGATTCGCCGGCTCGTCCGTCAACAGATTCGGCGGCGGCGCCAGCGTGCCGATCGGCGCGGCGAGCGGCGCGCGGCCCGGGTCGTCCGCCTTGGCCTGACCTTCGAGCAAATCGAACATGCCCCAGACGAGGACCTGACAGACGAGCGTGGTGCCGGCGAGGATGACGCCGAACCAAATGAGGCCCTTGTAGCTGACGCCGTCGCCTTCGGTCGGCCCGGTCGGGGCCGTCACGTGCAGAGACTTAGTGTCCGACATTGGCCAACGCGTCCTCGAAATACGGGTCGTGCGCCGGAACGAGCGCGCGCGCTCCCAGGTTGCGGAAGAAAACCAAGAGCCACAGCGCGCCCAGCCCGAGCACGGCGGCGAAATCGAGCCAGCTCAGCGTCGAGCCGCTGCGACGGAAGATCGGTCCGATCGTCCAGATCAAGTCCACCGCGCGCATGATCAGCATGAACATCGCAATGCGCGCGAGCGTCGTGCCCTTGCGCTTCCAGTTGCGCGAGAGCAGGAGCGAGAAGGGCAGCGCGAAATGGCCGATGAGCACGAGCACCGCGACCGGCGCCCACGGGCCCGTGATGCGATCGATGTACCAGGGAATCTCTTCGGGCAGGTTGCCCTGATAAATGATGATGAACTGCGAGACGTTGAAGTACGCCCACAGCATGACGAACGCGAGCATCAGCTTGCCCAGGTCGTGGAAGTTGCCTTCCGACGCGAGCTCGGACACCGGCTTGAACCGCGAGAGCGCCGCGAGCACGAGGATCGTGAACGCCAGCGTCGAGAGCCCCTGTCCGCCGAGCGTGAGGATTCCCCAGATTGTCGACGTGAAGTGCGGCTCGAGCGACATCACCCAGTCCACGCTCATGAACGTGATCGTGAGCATGTAGAGCACGAGTCCGGGACCCGAAAGCACGCGCATGCGGCCGTCCTTCGGTCCGGGCAGGCGCACCGGATTGTCGTCCTGCTCCTTCGACCAGCGCGTCAGCGTGAACGTGAGCCCCATCCAGATTGCGAAATAGATCGCCGCGCGGATGTAGAAGAACGTCGGGTTCAGGTACAGCGCCTTGGACGCGATCTTGGGATCGGCCAGCGCGTCGGGCCGCGCCCAGGGATAGAGCACCGGCAGCGACAGCGCAATCGGTACGAACAGAATCGCCAGCAGTGGCAGCGAGCGCGCCGACGCTTCGAACACCCGTCGCGCGAACAGTCCCCATCCGCCGCCGCTGAGGTACTGCACCATCAGCATCGCCATCGAACCGATCGAGATGGCCGACCAGAACATGAAGCCGATGAGGTACGACTGCATGAACGTCTCGCGGTCGACCGTGAAGAACCCGATGAGCAAGCCGACGAGCCCGATACCGCAGAGCACGAGCCAGCGGGCGCGCAGCCGCGCGAGGTCGGCCGTCGGCCGCTCGGCCAGCAACGCTTCGTTGTTCGCCGTCATTCGTGTCCTCCGCCCGCCCGTCCCGGCTGATTCAACTGTGGCAACTGATCCGCCGGCACATCCGCCGTCGTCGCGTGATGGCTCAGCTGCAGCGCGCGAATGTAGGCGACGATGCGCCAGCGATCGGGCACGGCGACTTGCGACCGGTAGTCGGGCATCGAACCGAACCCATTGGTCATGACTTCGAAGAAGTAGCCGACCGGCATGGTGCGCAGCCGATCGACGTGGTACGACGCGGCCTGTTTGAAGCCGCGCTGGACGACCATGCCGTTGCCCTCGCCCGTGCGGCCGTGGCACGGCGAGCAATAGATGTTGTAGCGCTGCTCGCCGCGATCGAGATCCGCCGCCGTGATCGGAAACGGAAACTCGTCAGCCGGCTTGCCGTCGATCTTGCCGGTATAGAGCAGCTCGTCTTCGTTCAAGTGGCCCCGCGCCACCGTGCCCTCGACCAACTGCTGCGCCGACATGCCCTTCGGGAAAATGGCGCTCTCGTCGTACGGGTCGTACCGCGGCGCCTGGTGCATGTCCTGGCGACAGGCCGCCAAGGAAATTAGAAGTAAGAAGCCAGAAGTTAGAAGTGCAGATCGACGCCAGACGCTCCGAACTTCTAACTCTTGGCTTCTAACTTTTGGCTTGACCCGGGTCTTAGTCGGCAACGTCCACCACCTCTCTCGGATGAAGACTCGCGAGGAAGGCGCGGGTCGCGTCGAGACTGAACTTCGGGTCGGCGGCCTCGATGACGAGGAAGAATTTGTCCTGACTGGCCATGCTGAAACGCGGCGCGTTGAAGACCGGGTGGTACGGACGCGGCAGACCGTTCAACGCGAGCATGCCGATCACGGCCGCGAACGAGCCGAACAGGATCGTCGTTTCGAACGCCGGCGGAATGTACGCGCCCCACGCCCAGAACGGCCGGCCGGCGATGTTCATCGGGTACGCGATGACTTGCGTCCAGTACTCGAGCCCGGCGCCGGCGAGCAGGCCCGTGAGACCGCCCGCGAGGATGATCTTCGGGACAATCTTTTCCTTGAAGCCGATCGCTTCGGCCAGCCCATGAATCGGGAAGGGCGAGTAGGCGTCCGTCTTCGTGTAGCCGGCCTTGCCGACCGCGGTGGCGGCGGCAAGCAGCGTGTCCGCCGAATCGAATTCGGCCATCAGGCCGTGCAGCTCGACCGCGGAGGATGCCGTCGCCATCAGTGCGACCCTCCCTCGTGCTTCGGCGTCGCCTCAGGCAAGAGCGTGCGCATTTCGAAGATCGAGATGAGCGGCAGCACGCGCACGAAGATGAAAATCAGCGTGACGAAGATGCCGATCGTGCCAAACAGCGTCAGGAAGTCCCAGATCGTCGGGTAGTACATCTCCCACGACGAGGGCAGAAAGTCGCGGTGCAGGCTCGTGACGATGATCACGAAGCGCTCGAGCCACATGCCGACGTTGATGAACATGCAGACCAGGAAGACGACGCCCGTGCGGTTGCGCAGGCGCTTCGACCACATGAGCTGCGGCACGATGAAGTTGCAGAGCAGGAGCAGCCAGTACGACCACGCATACGGCCCGTAGTACATCCGGTTCTTCAACATGAACCGCTCGAGCTCGTTGCCGCTGTACCACCCGAAGAACGCCTCCGACATGTAGCCGTAGACGACGACGAGTCCCGTCACCAGCATCACCTTGGCCATGTTCTCGATATGGCGCATCGTGATGAAGTCTTTGAGGTTGTAGAGCGCGCGCAGCGGGATCGTCAGCGTCAGCACCATCGCGAAGCCCGCGTAGATGGCGCCCGCGACGAAGTAGGGCGGAAAGATCGTCGCGTGCCAGCCCGGAATGATCGCCGACGCGAAGTCGAAGCTCACGACCGTGTGGACCGAGAGGACCAGCGGCGTCGAGAGACCCGCGAGAATCAGATACGCGTTTTCGTAGCGGGACCAGTGCCGCGCCGATCCGCGCCAGCCCATCGCGCCGATGCCGTAAATCTTCTTGAGCAGCGGATGCGTCGCTTTGTCGCGGAACGTCGCGAGGTCGGGAATCAGCCCCGTGAACCAGAAGATGAGCGAGACCAACCCGTAGGTCGAGACCGCGAAGACGTCCCAGATGAGCGGGCTGCGGAAGTTCGGCCAGATCGTCATCGCGTTCGGATACGGGAACAGCCAGTAGGCCGCGAGCCACGGACGGCCCGTGTGGATGACGGGGAAGATCGCCGCGCAGAGCACGGCGAACAGCGTCATCGCTTCGGCGAAGCGGTTGATCGACGTGCGCCAGTCCTGCTTGAAGAGCAGGAGGATCGCCGAGATCAGCGTGCCCGCGTGGCCGATGCCGATCCACCAGACGAAGTTGATGATCGGAAACGCCCAGCCGACCGGGATGTTCGTGCCCCAGATGCCGACGCCCTTGAAGAGCAGGTACGTCACCGCCACCATGAAGCCCATGATGAACGTGAAGCCGATGGCCGTCGTGATGAACCACGCGAGCGGCGTGTTCTTCGTGAGAACGAGCGCCGTGAGCTTGTCGGTGATCGACCGGAAGTTGTGCCCCGGGCCGATGACCGGCGCCGGAATCCTGACGTCCCCTGCCGGGTATTCCGTAGAGGCCACGCGTTACTCTCCCTTGGCGGTCGGCGCCTTGGGCTCGAGCGCCGGATTCGGGTTACGCACGACCGCGAGATAGCTGGTGCGCGGACGCGTGCCGAGGTCTTCCATCAGCCCGTAATTGCGATCCTGCTTGACGATCTTCGCGACCTTGCTCTCCGGATCGTTCAAGTTGCCGAACGTAATCGCGTCGGCCGGGCACGCCTGCTGGCACGCCGTCTGCACCGCGCCGTCCTTGATCGGATGCTCGTCGGTCTTCGCGTCGATGCGCGCGTGATTGATGCGCTGCACGCAGTACGTGCACTTCTCCATGACGCCGCGGCTCCGAATCGTGACGTCCGGATTGCGCTGCGCGTAGAGCTCGGGCGTCGTGAAATCGGAGTAGAGCAGGAAGTTGAAGCGACGCACCTTGTACGGGCAGTTGTTCGAGCAGTACCGCGTGCCGACGCAGCGGTTGTAGACCATGTCGTTGAGGCCCTCGTCGTTGTGCGACGTGGCCGCGACCGGGCACACCAGCTCGCAGGGCGCGTCCTCGCACTGCTGACACGGAATCGGCTGGTTGAACGTCTTCGGTTGATCGAGGCTGCCCTCGTAGTACGTGTCCACGCGGATCCAGTGCATCTCGCGCTGGCGGTACACCTGCTCCTTGCCGACGACCGGAATGTTGTTCTCCGACACGCACGCCGCGACGCACACGCCACAGCCGGTGCAGGCGTTCAGGTCGATCGCCATGCCCCACTTGTTGCCCTTGTACTCGCGCGGCGGGAAGAGGGAGAGCGTCTGCGGCGGCTTTTCCGGGCCCAGCTCTTCGACCGACTTCGGATTCTTGCGGTACTCCTCGGCGTCGACGACCCGCACGAGGCCGCGACCCTCCATCGAGAAATGATTCTGCGTGGAGGTGACCATGTAGCCTTTGCCGGTGCGCGTGACCGAGGCGCCCGCGCTGAACCACGGCGCGTTCATCGTGCGCAGTCCGAAGACGTCGTGACCGACGTTCGTGCCGACGCGACCCGCTTTACGTCGTCCGTACCCGAAGTGCACGACGACCACATCGTCGGCCGTGCCAGGCAGGACCCAGACGGGAAGCTGCGCGGTGCGGCCGTCGACGTTGATTTCGAGCAGGTCATTGTCCTGATTGCCCGGACGGTCGATGGGAATGCCGAGCTTCTCGGCGGTGTTGACGCCGATGTACGCGACGTTGTCCCACGTGACTTTCGAGAGCGGTTTGGGCAGTTCCTGAAGCCACGCGTTGTTGGCGTAGCGGCCGTCGAGGATCGTGGGATCCGGACGGAAGATGATCTCCATGCCCGTCGCGTTCGTCGCAGCGGGCGGCGCGGCCGGCGTCGCGGGCGCGGGTGAACCGGGGGTCGCGAGCTGCGACGTGCCGGCGACGAAGCCGTCGTGCAGCGCGTGCCGCCAGAAATGATCGAACGACGCGAAGGCGTTGCCTTCGCTGTCGTGAAGCGTCCATGCGGTCTTCGTCTTGCCGTCGAGCGCGCGCGTCCAGTAGTCCTTGACCAGGTCCACGGCCTTGAGGCCCGGCTTGCCATTCGCCGCCGAAAGCAACTCGATCGCCTGGTGCCCGTCGTAAATCGGCGCGATGAGCGGCTGAATCATCGACACGGTGCCGTCGAACGAGCGCGCGTCTCCCCAGGACTCGAGGTAGTGCGCTTCGCACGCGTGCCAGTGGCAGAGCTCAGCCGTCTCGTCGTAGTAGAGGCCGAGATGGAAGCGGGCGGTGACATTTTCGAGCGCGTTCGCGAAGTTGAGATCGGCCGGCGCGTTGAACACCGGGTTGCCGCCCAGAATAATGAGCGTGTCGACCTTCTTCGCGTTCATGTCGGCGACAAGCTCGCCGATCGACGCCGCGCCGTCCTGATTGGTTGCGACGATCGGTGCGACGTAGGAGACCGTGGCGCCGCTGTTGCCGAGCGAGTCGTTGATCTGCCGCGCGAGCGCGTGGACGACCGCCGGCTGACGATCGCCGGCGACGACCACCGAGCGGCCGCGATGCGCCTGAAGATCGGCCGCGATCGCCTGGACCCATTTCGACGCATCACCCGGCAGCGTCGCGCCAGCACCCGCCCCGGCGACGCCGATCGCGCCAGCCAGTGCCGCCGCGAAGGGCAGCACGTCGCGCGCCTTGAGCGCCAGCCGATGCTCGGCCTTTGCGCCCGTGATCGTCGGGACCGGCTCGATTGCGTAGAGGCGGTTGAGCTCGTCCTGCGGCGTGCCCATCTTCCGTCGCGACGCGAAATCTCTCGTGTACCGCACCGCGCCCGGGCCAAAGCCCAGGAAATCCGCGTCGAGTGCGACCACGACATCGGCCTTGTCGAAGCGGTAGAGCGGGGCCGAACCGGGCGCGCCGCCCTGGACCACGCCGAAGACCGGGTCCCACTGGTGCCACTTCGCCTCCGGCATGCCGGAGAGAAGGGTCTGAATCTGGTCGATGACCGAAGGCGACGTAATCGGCTCGGTCAGGATCCGCAGACCCTGGCCTTTGAGGCCGCGCTGTGAGTTGACGGCCGCCGTGATGGCGTCGACGTAGTTCGTCCAGGTCTTGACGTCTCCGCCGTTCATCACCGTGCGTGAGCGATCTGGATCGTAAAGGCCGAGCACGGACGCCTGGCCCCAGACATCCGTGCCGCCCAGGCTGGCTGGATGCTCGGGATTGCCCTCCATCTTCGTGGGGCGGCCCATATGGTTTTCGGCCAGCATGGGCATCGCGTACCCGCCGTGGGGCATCGAGGTCGCGAAAAACAGCGGCCGGCCGGGGATAACTTCTTCGGGCTGACGAATATACGGAAGGATCTTTTCGTCGGGAATCCGGGTGCACGAGCTCACGCCGGCCAGCGCCAGCGATGCGCCCATCAACTTCAGGAACTGCCGGCGTCCGGCCGGATCGGTGAACTCGGAGGCCTGCGCCGGGAACTCGCGGCCGACGTACTCCCGGAACTCGGGAGTGTCAGCCAGCTCCTCGAAGCTGCGCCAATAGGCCCGACCTTCGAGGCCAGCCAGTCGCGAACGGATGTCAGCCAGGGTCATCGTGCTACTCGCAAGAAATTGACTGGGCGCGCATCCCGCGGCTCAGCGGTGACAGATCGAGCAGCTCGTCATGTGCTGCACGGTCGCCACGTTGTACGTCTGCTTCAAGTGCAACCCCAGCGAGAGCTGGTCGGTGAACTGTTGCCCGTCGATTTCGACCGGCTCTTTGCTCGTGGGCTGCTTGTAGGCCATGTTGAAGACCTGATTGCGCGGCCGGAGGAACTGTTCCGGCGCGCGGTGGCAATCCAGGCACCATCCCATGAGGAGCGGCTGGGCCTGGAAGGTCATCGGCATCTGGTCGACGCGGCCATGGCAGGTCGCGCAGCCGACGCCCTGATGAATGTGGATCTGATGATTGAAGTAGACGAAATCTGGTAGGTTGTTTACCCTAATCCACGTCAACGGCGTGTCGTTCCGGAAGCTGGCGCGAACCGGCTCCAGGATCGCCGCGTTGGTCCAGAGCTGCGAGTGGCAGTTCATGCACGTCTTGGTTGGAGGAATCCCCGCGAACGAGGAGGTCTCGACCGACGTATGGCAGTAACGGCAATCGAAGCCCTCGCCCCCGGCGTGGTGAGCGTGGCTGAACTGGACGGGTTGCTCGACGACCTCGTTCTGGCGGGTGAGCCAGGACGAGAACATCAAGGTGTAAAGAATCGCACCAAGCAGGCCGGCGCCGGCGAGCGCCAGCGCTAGACTGGTGCGGGCCAACGCGTTAGCGCTTCGGGGAAACAGTTGGCTCATAGGCAGCGGGCGCCCTAAGCCTACAATTTTTCAAACGACATTGGGCGCGTAAATCCGGGCGGGCGACGGGGCCCGGCGCGGGCGCCTATATAATGTGAAACGTTTCACAAACTGTCAATGGCGGCGGCGCGGCCCTTCCTGAGGACTCGCGATGAGTGCGATTGAAATTCGCGACGTGACGAAACAGTTCGATCAGGTGGTCGCCGTCAACCGCCTGACGCTGACCGTCCCGCCCGGCTCCATCTACGGTTTCATCGGCCCCAACGGATCGGGCAAGACAACCACGATCCGGATGATCATGAACATCCTCGTGCCCGACTCTGGACAGATCCAGGTCCTTGAACAGTCGAGCGCGTCGGCCGTCCGCGACCAAGTCGGGTACTTGCCCGAAGAACGTGGCCTCTATAAACGGATGACCGTGCGTCAGGTGCTGCGCTACTACGGCCAGCTCAAAGGCCGGACGACCAGCCAGCTCGATCCGATGATCAAGAAGTGGCTCGACCGGCTGCAGCTCTCCGAGTGGGCGGACAAGAAAGTGCAAGCGCTCTCGAAGGGCATGTCGCAGAAGGTGCAGTTCATCTCGACGATCGTCGCCGAGCCGAAGCTGCTCATCCTCGACGAGCCGTTCTCGGGCCTCGATCCCGTCAACGCCGACGCGCTGCGCGACGCTGTGCTTGATCTTCGCCGCCAGGGCGTGACGGTCGTCTTCTCGACGCACGACATGCCGGCAGCCGAGAAGCTCTGCGATCGCATC
>CAYQRM010000143.1:0-33897 GCA_964419785.1 uncultured Solibacteraceae bacterium
CGCGGAATCGAGCCCGTCCTTCTTGAGGATCGCGACCATCGAGTCGAGCCACTGACGATGAAGGGTCGCGAACTCGTCGCCGCCCGACACGCCTTCGACGACCAGCGCGTAACGCGCGGATGCGGCCTGCGCGGACGCAGGTGCGGCGAATCCGGCGGCGGACGCGCCAGCGATCACCAACGCCGCAAGCCAGCGCCTCACTGTCGGTCTCTGCCCAGCGCCGCGAGCAGCAAATCTTGCGCGCGCGCAAACGTCGGTGCCTGTTTCAGCGCCTCGAGCGCCTGTCGCTTGGCTTCCTCTTTCCTGCCGAGCTTCAGGTACACCTCGGCAGCGTCTGCGTGCGCATCCGGCGGATTGGCTGGGGTCGTCGCGAGCGCGGCCTGGAACTCGGCCAGTGCTGGCGTGTAGTCGTTCTTCGCCATCAGCCGCTTCCCGAGCTTGGTGTGCACGCCCGAATCGAACGGATCGAGATCGGCGATCAACCGGAGCGCGAAATCTTCATCGTCATCGGCCTTGGCGGTCGCCGCGAGCTCGGCGAGCTTGCGGGCGGCATCGACGTTGGCGTGATCGGAGGCGAGCAATGCCCGCAGCTCCTTCCGGGCGGTGTTGTTGTCGCCGCGCTTGATCGCGATGTCGGCGAGCAGTGCGTCCGGGCTGCTGTCGCCTCGCGCCACCGGCACGAGCGCCGACGCCTTCTCGAGAGGCGCCTTCGCGCCGTCGAGCTCGCCGGCTTTGTAGAGCGCTTCGCCGTACTCGTACTGACTCACGAAGTTGTTCGGCGCCGCGGCGGCGCGCGATCGCAGACCGCCGAGATCCTCCGGAGAAACTTCTTTCGGCGGATTCGCCATCGCGTCTCGCAGCTTGCCGTAGTGCGTGTCGACGAACGTCTTGTATGACGCGTCGATTTCGTCGAGGTTCTTGCCGAACGCCCTCGTAAACGCGTCGGCGTCGGTCGCGCCGTCCGCGTACGCTTTGAGCAGCGTGCGCAATCCCTCGTCGCCTTGCAGCTCGACGAGGTGCTCGACGACCACGGACGCTTCGAAGTACGCGAGCGACAAGTCGCGCGGATGCTTGAACGCCTCGGTCATGCCCTTGAAGCCGAACGTGTGTCCCTGACTGAGCTCGGCGGCAAACTCGACGGTCAGCTCTCGGCCCCACGCGGGATTGCGGCGGTACTCCTCGAACACGGAGATGCCTTCCGTGAGCCAACGCGGGACACGATAATTCGAAAGCTGGAGCGTGAAGACGTGCGCCAGCTCGTGCCACTCGGTGGCGTGCCAGCTGAACTCACCCGGCTGGTGCCGCGCCTCGGGCGAATCCATCGAGACGACGCGGCCGAAGCAGGCGCCGAGCGCGCCTTCGATCCCGGGCAACCCGAGCGTGCGCACGGCGAAGTCGTCGTGCTCCGGAAAGATCTCGACCAGAATCGGGCCCTGGGGCGTGAAGTCGTACCGCTTCTGAAACGTCGCCCACGCCTCGCGGCCGAGCGGCAGCGCGTACGGCCGCAGCGCGCCCGCTTCCTTCTTGTCGAACTTGTAGGTGATCGGCCCGTCGGTCACGACCTCGTAGTTGTCGAGCTTGTCGAGCAGATCGAGCATGTTCTTCGTGAGCCGGTTGCTCTTGTCGAGCGTCCAGGCGCGCTCCAGCACCGTGCGGGCTTCTTTCTCGTCGCCGGTGCGCAGCAGATACATTCCCAGGTTCGAATGCGCGTCGCCATCGTCGGGATCAAGCGCGATCGCCTTGTGGCCAAACGACGTCGCTTCATCGAAGCGATACGCCTGCGCCGCGGCTTCGCCGGCCGCGCGAAGACCGGCGGCAGAACGTGGGTCGATCTCATGAACCTTCGCGAGTGCCGCGTCGAGCACCGCGGGATCGTGCTTTTGATACGCGAGCGTGACGCGCATCACGGCCTCGTCGAGCGATCCCGGCCGCGCCTTCGCGGCGCGATCGAGCGCGGTCGCCGCGCCGGCGTAATCCTCATCGCTGATCGCGCGCTCGGCGGCCAATAGCGCAACGTCCGGGCTGTCTGGCGCGAGCTTGCTCGCGGCCTCGAACGCGTCCTTGGCTGCCTTCGGATCGTCGTCGGCAAAGGCGCGCGAGAGACCTATCTGCGCGCGCACCCAGGCCGGATCGTTCTTCAACGCTTTCGTGTACACCTCAACGGCGTCGGCGGGCGCGTGCCGCTGCAGCAGCATGTCCGCGTATTCCGTGTCGATATCGGCGCGCCCGGCGTTCTCGATTTTCTGGAACCCGTCGTCGGCGAGCTTGATTTCCATTCGCGCGCGCGCGGCGCGGGCGAGTCGGAAATAATCGTCCGGCGCGTTCAGCGCGCGATTGCTGGCCGCCGCGTCGAGGCGACGACGTCCCTCGTCGCGTTGGCCCCGACGAACTTCGATCAGGCCGAGCTCGACCGCCGCATCGCCCAGCGGATTCGCCTGCGCGAGCGGCGTCAGTTTCATGCGCGCGTCATCGTCTTTGCCTTGGTAGATGTCGACAAGGGCCGAGGCGAGCGCACGTGAGTCGGCGGAGCCCATCGTCCCGCTGGCGAGCCGCCTCGCCTCATCGGGATTGCCGTGACCGAGCGCGGTGCGCACTTGACGCACGAGCGGGTCGGCCTGCGGCGTGCTCGCCGGCTTCTGCTGTGCCGACACTGCCACGATTGCGACGCTGAACGCCGCGGCGCCGGCCAACCCTCGGATGAATCGCTGACGATTGATGAACATTGGTACAGGTGATCTCAATCGATATGACGTCTCGCGCTCGACCCCGGCTTACATCGACGAGGTCATCTCGCGCAGAATCCGGCTTTCGAACCGCAGGCGCGCCCACAGCGCGATTCCGAACACGATCGTCATGATGGGCCCGAAGACGCGCGCTCCCAACATCATAGCCGCGCCCACGAGCTCGCCGACGACGCCAATGTAGTTCGGGTGGTCGACGAAGCGATACGGGCCGGATCTGACCAGCGGCCGGCCGGGTTGCACGATCACGCGAAACGTCCAACGCTCGCCGAGCGTCCGAATCGCCCAGTACTTCAGCGCCTTGCTGGCCACGAACAGCATGATGCCCGCCACCGGCCACGACGGACCTCCATCGGGCGGTGTCTCGAAGACGGCCCAGCCAGTGACTCCAGCGGCGTACGCTCGCCACGCGCCTTCGATGCCCATCGAGAGAAAGGCTGCGGGATAGAGCCACGCCATCACGGTGTAGACGTCGCCCTTCGGCACGATCGCACCTTGGCTGCGCAGCAGGGCCTCGTTCGTACGCGAGACGCGCATTTCGGCGAGCATGAGCCCGAAGATCACGGCCGTCAGAAAGATCATTGCGTTCATGCGGCGTCGCCAGCGTACCGCACCGCGTGGCGAATGAGGCCTGGAGCGATCGCGGCCGCGCGCTCGGCGAGACGAATGGACCATCGCTCGTCCACCACCGCGCGGACGAAGCGATTGAAGCGCACCTTGCCTCCGAACGCATCGCGGCGGGCTTCGGCGAGCCGCGCGACCGATCCGTCGAAGACGCCCGCCTCGAGGACGGTGAGCACTTCGCGTGCCGCCAGCACGGCGCCGCGAATGGCGAGGTGCAGGCCGTCGCCGGTCATCGGGTCCACAAATCCCGCGGCGTCGCCGGCGAGCAACAGGCCGTCAACGCCTGGAGCACTCGTCTCGACGGCGAGCGGGCCCAGGACAGTGATCGGCCCTTGGAAGCTGGCGCCGGTGAATCGCGAGGCGATCGCCGGATCCTGCGCGATGACGCGATTGATCACATCACGCGGCGTTGGACCGATCGGCCGCGGCCCCGTCACCGCACAGACATTCGCGAGCCCGCCACCAAGCGGCGCGATCCCGAAGTAGCTGCCGGACCGAATGTGCATCTCGCCGAGGTCGGTGAGTTCCTCAATACCCGTTGCGTACGCACCGAACGCCCAGCGCCGCGGACGCGCCGGATGGCGGCTCAATCCGAGGGCGCGAGCGAGCACCGAGCGGCGGCCGTCGGCGCCTATCGTCATGGCAGCCGGAACGCGCGTCGTCTGCGATCCATCGCCGCGCCGCGCGAGCACGAGTCCGCGCACGACCGGCACGCTATGCGACGCATCGATCAGCGGCCCGCGCACGATTTCACCCGGCTCGAAGCGTGCCCCTGCAGCGACGGCCCGATCGAGCAGCCACGCGTCGAGCTCGCGGCGAACAATGGCGCGGCCCGCCACGCCCGGGCCGTAGCGTCCTTCGACGCGCTCGCTCGGTCCGGTGAGCAACATGCCAGCGAGCTCGGGCGCGCGATCGAGCGGGCCGCCCCAGAGATCGATCGACTTCAGCAGCCCGACGAGGCCGGGGTTGAGCGTATCGCCGCAAAGCTTGTCGCGCGGAAACGTCTCGCGATCGACGATGAGCACGCGCGCGCCCGCGCGGGCCAAGAGCGTCGCCGCGACCGATCCAGCGGGGCCGGCGCCAGCGATGAGCACATCCAGCATGCGTTCTGCCTCGAACTCGCCAACGGGTCAGGCCCGGCTCGCACTAATCAGGGCCAGACCCGGGCTCACACTAGGCCCGACCCAGCACCAGAGCGCTGTTTTTCGATCCGAATCCAAGGCAGTTGCAGAGCGCGGCGCCGACCGGCACTTCGCGCGCTTCGTTGGGGATGAAGTCGAGGTCGCACTGCGGATCGGGATCGGTGAGGTTGATCGTCGGTGGCAGCACGCCCGACGACAGCGCGAGCGCCGTCGTCACCACGCCTGCGGCGCCGCTCGCGCCTTGGGGATGACCGATCATCGATTTCGTCGATGACCCCGCGAGCCGATCGGCGTGTCGGCCGAACACGCGGCGCACGCAGCGCGCCTCCACCGGATCGTTCAGGACCGTCGACGTGCCGTGATAGTTGACGTAGCCGATCTCCTCGGGCTGCCTCTCCGAGCGGTGGAGCGCGAGCGTCATCGCTCGCACGATTTCCGCGCCGTCAGGGTCCATTTGGACGCGATGGTACGCGTCGCACGTCGACGCGTAGCCGTCGATCGTCGCGTACACTTTCGCACCACGCGCGCGGGCACGGTCCTCGCGCTCGAGCGTCATCAGCCACGCCCCCTCGCCGAGCACGAAGCCATCGCGCCCGCGATCGAACGGTCGCGAGGCTTCCGCAGGACGGTCGTTGTAGCTCGTCGAGGTGACGCGCATGCGGCAAAATCCAAAAATCATTCCCGGCGTGGCGCAGGCATCGGCGCCGCCCGTGAGCAGCACCTCGGCTTCGCCTTGACGGATGAGCGCCGCGGCGTAGCCGATGGCGTCGGTGGAGCTCGTGCAGCCGGTCGAGAGCACGTGGCTCATGCCGCGCAGCCCGAGCGCGATTGAAATCTCGCTCGACACAATCCCCACAATCGAAACAGGAATGGCGTACGGCGAGACCTTGTGCAGCGCGCCGCTGAAGTACTCGGCGTACTGACGCTCGGCGACGTCGATTCCGCCTGCACCGCTGCCGACGATGACGCCGGCGTCGGCATCGCCGGGCTCGATCCCGGCGTCATGAAAGGCCTCGCGCGCAGCGAGCACCGCGAGACGCGACACCTTCGCGTAGTGACGCGGATCGGCGCGGCCGTTCGCCGGCGGGGGCGCTTCTCCCCCGCCGTTCATCGCCACGCCGGCGGCCGCGAGCAGATCGTCGGGGACCGCGCCGCTGACGCGACATGCCAATCCCGACGCGTCGAAGTCGGTGATCGCGCGAATCCCGCTCGCACCCGACGACACGTGCCGCCAGAACACGTCGCGTCCGACGCCGAACGGCGACACGACGCCGATGCCCGTAATGGCGACGCGCGGTCGGTTGGAAGCCATCCCGCTTTCTATAATACGTCCCGGATGACACCGAACCGGTCGTCGGTCGGCGCGATCGTGTTTGCGCTCGCAGGCGGCGTCTTGTTCATGGCGTCGCTCGTTTACTTCGTGGCGGTCTACATGGGACTTCCGGGCCCATTTACCGCCCCCGCTCACCGCGACGCGACGACGGCGGCGGTGCTGATTGACGTCGCACTATTTTCCGCGTTCGCGCTTCACCACTCATTGTTCGCACGGCTCGGATTCAAGGCGTTCATCACGCGCGTGGCACCGCCGGCGCTCGAGCGCTCGATCTACGTGTGGATCTCCAGCCTGCTCTTTCTCGTCGTCGCCGCATCGTGGCAGCCAGTCGCCGGCGCCGTCTGGCACGTCGAGACCAGCAGCCCGGCAATGTACGTGCTCATCGTCCTGCAGCTGGTGGGCGTCGTTGCGGCGGTGCGCACGGCGCGTCGGCTCGACGTGCTGACGCTCGCAGGCGTACGTCAGGTCTTCGCCGGGAGCGGCGGATCGATGCACGGCCTCGAAACGACCGGACCGTACGCGTTCGTGCGCCATCCGATCTACTTCGCGTGGCTGCTGTTCGTCTGGCCGGTGCCGTTCATGAACGGCACGCGGTTCCTCTTTGCGGCGGTCAGCACGATCTACCTGGTCATCGCGACGCCGTTCGAGGAGCGCGATCTGACGCGCGCGTTCGGCGCCGAGTATGAGTCATACGTCCGGCGGGTGCGCTGGCGGATCCTGCCGGGGGTGTACTGACGGGGTCAAGTTAGAAGTTAGAAGCCAGAAGTTAGAAGTTCGGAGTGTCGCGAGGTCCTCTGCACTTCTAACTTCTGGCTTCAAACTTCTGGCTTGATCAAAGAAAGACCATGGACTGGTGTGAAGGGATCTCGAAGCGCCGCCGGCAGCGCGTGCAGTTGACGAAGTCGTCGATGCGATAGAGGTGATCGCGCAGCTTCGCGAACAGCGCGCGGTCGCGCTCATCGCCGCCGCGCGGCATCTGTTCCTTCTTCGTGCGGCGCACCCACTTGATTTGATAGTCGTCACGGTGCCGGCACTGCGGACACGCGAGCGACATGGGCTTCATCTCGACCTTCTCGGTGAAACAGTCGCGCTCATTCAAGGACATACAATCTCAATCGTAACAAGGTTCCAGGGGGTTCCGAGAGACTGAATGAAAACGTGTGTGTTCTTTGTCTCGGGCCACGGATTCGGGCATGCGTCACGTGAGGTCGAGGTGATCAACGCGCTCGCCGCGGGCGGGCGCGGGCCTCGGGTGATCGTGCGGTCGGACGTCGCGGCCGATCTGCTCACGCGCACTGTCACCGTGCCCTACGAACTGCGCCCTGGCGCGTGCGATCCGGGCATCGTCCAGTCCTCGAGCGTTTCGCACGACGACGAGGCCACGGTTCGCGCGGCCCTTGCCTTCTACTCGACCTTCGAAGATCGGATCGTCCGAGAGACCGCCGCGCTGGCGCACGACGATGTAGCGCTCATCGTCGGAGACATTCCGCCACTCGCGTTCGAGGTGGCGTCACGACTCCGCGTCCCCGGCGTCGCGATCGGCAATTTCTCCTGGACCTGGATCTACGAGGACAACGATCTGTTCATGCGCGAAGGGGCGCAGCTCGTGCCGCGAATGCGCGAAGCATATGCCAAGGCGACGCTCGCGCTCGAACTGCCGTTTGCCGGCGGCTTCGACGTGTTTCCGAACGTCCGGCGCGTGCCGCTCATCGCCCGTCGCCCGACACGCGATCGCCGCTCGACGCGCACGCACTTCGGCTTGCCGCTCGACCGGCGAGTTGCGCTGCTCTCGTTCGGCGGCTATGGCCTCAGCGCGCTCGATCTCCATCGGCTCGACTGCCTCGACACGTATACGATCGCGATGACCGATCGCTCAGCGCCGGACGCGCCCGCCCGCGAGCACGCCGTGGTGCTTTCGGAGGATGCATTTCGCGGCACCGGCTTTCGCTACGAGGACCTCGTCGCCGCCGTCGACGTCGTCGTCACCAAGCCCGGCTACGGCATCATCGCGGAGTGCATTGCGTCAGGCACGGCGATGCTCTACACGTCGCGCGGCGACTTTCGCGAGTACGACCTGCTCGTCAGCCAGTTCCCCGACTACGTCAAGAGCGTGTTCATCAGTCAGGACGATCTTTTCGCCGGGCGATGGCGCGCGTCGTTCGAAAAGCTTGTCGCTCAGCCCGCGCCAGCCAAGCGAATGGCCACTGACGGCGCCGAGGTGGTCGCGCAGCTGCTGCGGGACGTGATGCGCGACTAGGTCGGGCGCGTAAGGCGCCAGCTCAGCGCGAACGCCGGCGGCAGATTCCGGAAGACCGTCGTGCGACTCGGCGGGCCGCCCATGCGCTTGCGGAGCTCACGTCGGAGCGCGATGGCACGCGGCATCACGTACGAGTGGAGATACTGGAACGTCGTGAACGTCCCGCCAGGCCGCAGCACCCTCTGAATCGCGTCGAGAATCTGGCGCGTGGTGTCTGCCGGGAGGGTCGCAAACGGCAGCCCGGAGATGATGTGGTCGATCGGCAGCAGGCCGTACCGCTCCACGAGCGTCGCCAGGTCGGTGGCCGACGCGCAGGCGATCGACGTCGACGGAAAGCGCGCGCGAAGTTGCCGGACGAAATCCGGCTCGACCTCAATCGCGAGAAAGCGATCGTGTTCGCCGAGGCGCGCAAGGATCTCCGCGGTGAACGCGCCCGTGCCTGGACCGAGCTCGACCACCGTCTGCTGGCGATTCGAATCGATCGCCTGCACCATCTCGCGCGCGAGGTACTGGCTGCTTGGCGCGACGGTCCCGACCGTGCCGGGATGGCGGACGAAATGTCCGAAGATGAGGGCGTGGTCGCGCCAGCGTGATCGGTTGGACGAGTCAGGCATGTCGCGCCGTCTGTCCGACGTCAGGACGGGCGCCAGCCGGGAGAAGTTCCATGAGCAGGCGCTCGGTCGTGTCAGGCGAGCCGTGCACCGAGGTGATCTGAATCCCCGAGACGCGATCCTGGAGCCCGCGGGCGATCTCAATCGTCACCGCCAGTGCCTCCGCGACCTGATCCTTCGCCGTCCGCAGCCGATCGAGCAAGCGGTCCGCCACACGTACGCCGACGACCTCGCTCGCGAGGAACTCGACGTGACGCACGCCCTCGAGCGCGGCGACGCCGGCGATGATCGGCAGCCCGGTCGCGCGCAGTCGCGGCAGCTCGGCTTCGAACGCCGCGAGATCGAGGATCGGAGGCGTGACCAGGAATTCGGCCCCGGCTTCGACCTTGTGCGTGAGGCGCCGCCACTCCGCGTCGGGATTCTCCGCAAACGGATTCACTGCCACGCCGATGTGGAACTGCGTCGGCGCCCCAATCGACTGGCCGCCGATATCGAGGCCGCGATTGAGCCGCGCGACCATGTTCACGAGACCGATCGCGTCGACGTCGAACACCGACGTGGCGTCCGCGTACGAGCCCTGCGGCAACGGATTGCCGGTCGTGAGCAGCACGTCGCGCAATCCCAGCTCGTGCGCGCCGACCAGGTCCGACTGCATGTTGATCAACGTGCGATCGCGGCAGGAATAGTGCAACACGGTCTGAACGCGCGCCTGCTGTTCGATGAGCATGGCGAGGGCCATCGAACTCGCGCGCGCGCCTGATTTCGGATAGTCGGGCACGTTCACCGCGACCGCGCCGAGATCCTGAAATCGTCGCGCCCGTCGCACGACGCCGGAAAGGTCCAGGCCTCGCGGGGCGGCCACCTCGGCGACGATCGCGAACTCGCGATCGGCGAAGGCGCGCGCCAGCTTCGACTTTTCCCGGCGATCGATGATCACCGGGGCGGGCGCGGCTTGCCCCTCGATGGCGACCGTCGTCGTCGCTCGCGCGCCAGCGGGCGCCATTGTCTTCACGGCGAGCGCGATCTGCCGCACGTGATCCGGGGTCGTCCCGCAACAGCCGCCAACGAGCCGCACGCCGGCGGCGATGAACCGTCGCGCGTAGCTCGCGATGTACTCCGGCGAGCTCAGATAGAGATTGCGGCCGTCGACGTCGCGCGGCCGGCCGGCGTTTGGCTGCGCCGAGAGCCGCGTGGTGGTCAGCCGCGCCATGGTCTCGATCGTCTCGAGCATCGCCGCGGGTCCGACGCTGCAGTTGACGCCAATCACGTCGGCGCCTGCCCGCTCGAGCTCGGGCGTGAAGGTCTCGGGCGGCGTGCCGTCGAGGCTCTGACCGTCGTCGCCGGTCGTCATCTGCGCGACGATTGGGAGCGTCGACATGGCGCGGACCGCGCGGATGGCGGCCTTGAGCTCGTTCAGGTCGCGGAAGGTTTCGAGGATGAAGAGATCCACGCCGCCTTCGGCGAGCGCGGCGGCCTGATCGCGAAACGCCGCTTCGGCCTCGTCGGTGCCCGTCCTGCCCCAAGGCTCGATGCGCACGCCGAGCGGTCCGATCGATCCGGCCACCCAGGCGACGTCCCGAGCGGCATGGCGCGCGATGCGCGCGCCTTGGAGATTAATCGCGCGCATCTTGTCGGCGAGGCCGAAATTCGCGAGCTTGAAGCGATTGGCGCCAAACGTGTTGGTTTCGATGACGTCGGCGCCGGCCTTCACGTACTCGGCGTGGACCTCGGCGACCAGGTCCGGCTGGGTGAGGTTCAGGTCGTCGAAGCAGCGATTGAGGAAGATGCCGCGCGCGTACAGCATCGTGCCCATCGCGCCGTCGCACACGAGCACGCGCTCGTCGATCGCCGTAAGAAAGGGTCGGGGCACGTCAATGACTTCGTGCCGGTCTATTGCTTGATCGTCGCCGGCACCAGCAGATCTTGCTTGTCCCAAATGAAGTCTTCATTGCTATAGACGGCCAGCTCGTAGTCCTTGCCCATGAAGATCGCGGACACCGGGCACGCTTCTTCGCAATAGCCGCAGAAGATGCAGCGCGTCTTGTGAATCTGGTAGATCGACGCGTAGCGCGGACCCGCCTGCACCGTGCCGTCGTTCTCGGCCGGCTCGAGGTAGATCGCGTCGGCCGGACACGCGACGGCGCAGAGGCCGCACGCCACGCACTTCTCGAGGCCGTTCTCGTCGCGCATCAGCACTTGCTTGCCGCGATACTTCGGGTAGACCGGCACTTTTTCCGCCGGATAATTCACCGTATTCGCCCGCTTGAAGATGTGCTTGAAGGTCGTGTAGAAGCCGATGACCAACGGCTTGATCATGGCGTCGATCATACCAGACACGTGCGGCCGACTCGGTGGTCACGTGCCCTAAGCGCTGTTATAGTTAGAGTTAGGCCGAATGTCGCAAGAGGTCCGGTCGCTCTCCGTCGATCAGATCCTGGCCACGACCCTCGTCGTCAAGCTGGCCGTCGCGGCGGCGCTGGCGATTGTGCTGGTCCGGTTTCGCTGGTTTCGACGGATCCTGCTCACTGAAAAACGTGATTGGCCCGAGCGGCTCGTGTTCGCCGCCGGGCTCGGGTTTCCGCTGGTCGTCGGCGTTGCGTGCCGGCTGCTGCTGGGCTACAACGCCGCGGACCTGACGCTCTCAGGCGCGTTTCTGGCGGGACTCATTGCCGGCCCGTACGCGGGCGCGCTCGTCGGCGCGGCGGTCGGGATCCCGCCGCTCTTCGCGCACGAGTGGGCCGCGCTGCCCTTCGCCATCGGCTGCGGCTTCGCGGGCGGCGGGCTGCGCGAGATCTGCCCGAAGGACGAGATCTGGCGCTTCACGCCGTTCTTCGTCACCAAGCTGCACGAGTCGGCGTGGCGTCTGGTGCGCGCGTTCTCGCTCGACTGGCAGGTGATCCTCGTCAGCGCGCCCGTGGCGCTCGAACTGCTGAGCCAGTCCATCGCGCACCAGTGGCCATCGCGTCTGTTCGACTTCTCGCCCGGCACCTGGTGGCTCGAACTGCTGGTCCTGCTCGGCACGGTCCTCGCCGTCGCGATCCCGATCAAGATCTGGAACAGCGCCCGCATCGAGCACCGGCTCGCCGAGCAGGAAAAGCTGCTGATGGCCGCGCGCGTCGAGGCGCTCGCCAACCAGATCAACCCGCATTTCTTGTTCAACACGCTGACATCGATCTCCTCGCTCATTCGATCGAAACCCGAGACGGCGCGGATGCTCATCGTCAAGCTCTCCGCGCTCTTGCGGCGCCTGCTGCGCAGCCAGGAGCACTTTGTGACGCTGCGCGAAGAGCTCGACGCGGTCGACGAATATCTCGACATCGAGCGCGTCCGCTTCGGCCCGAGCCTCGTCGTCGTCAAGGAGACCGATGACGCGAGCCTCGACGTGATCGTGCCGAGCATGATCCTGCAGCCGCTCATCGAGAATTCGATCAAGCACGGCCTCTCGCGCCAGGTCGGCGAGGGCCGGATCACGATTCGATCGTCGCGCCGCGCGGGTCACGCCGTCATCGAGGTGCTCGACAACGGCGTCGGCATCCCCGCGGGCCGGCTCGAATCTTCGTCGCAGTTCGGCATCGGGTTGCGCAATGTCAACGAACGGCTGAGCGTCATCTACGGCGCCAACTACGCGTTGAAGCTGCAAAGCACGCCGGGTGAAGGCACGTCGGCACGGATCGAAATTCCTGAGCTCCTCGTCTCGGAGCGGGCCAGCGCATGACGTCGGCTGCCCTTCGCGTGGTCGTCGTGGATGACGAGCAGCTCGCTCGCGAGGAGCTCTGCTTCCTGCTTGGCCAAATGGGAGGAACCGACGTCGTCGCCCAGGCGTCCAACGGAGTAGATGCCTTGCGGCTCGTCGGAGAGCTCGAGCCGGACCTGGTGTTTCTCGACGTGCAGATGCCGGGTCTCACGGGCTTCGAGGTCGCGCGGCGGCTCGTCGAAGCCGATCTGGGCGCGCACCTGGTCTTCGTGACCGCGTTCGACCAATACGCGATCGAGGCGTTTTCGGTCAACGCCGTCGACTACGTCCTGAAGCCCGTCGACGTGGGTCGCCTGGAGCAGACGCTCGATCGCGTGCGACGCCGTGTCGTCTCGGCGCAAGCCGCGCGGCTGCCGCTTTCGGCGGCCGACCTCGAGCGCGTCGTCGAAGCCGTGCAGGCGCGTCAGGGCCGTCGCGATCAGCTCGCGATTCGGGTGGGCGAGAAGTTCGTGCTGGTGCAAGCCGCGGAAGTCGTGCACGCGTCGCTCATCGACGACGCGATTCACGTGGTAACAAATTCGGTATCCGGCACGTCTAACTATCGAACGCTCGACGAGTTACAGGCGCGGCTCGATCCCGCAGTTTTTTGGCGCGTGCATCGGTCGCATCTTGTTAACATTACGAAGATTAAGGAGATCGTCCCCTGGTTCAGCCGGAATTTCCTTCTGAAGATGAGAGACCCGAAGGCGACCGAGATCCCGGTCAGCCGCGCGCAGACGAAGCGCCTTCGGGAGTATCTCCAGCTCTAACGCCGGCGCCGACGGCTGAGTCGGGCTGGGCCAACCGATCGTGGTCGGGTGAATCCGGCTACTCGTACAAGCCCGCGGTCTTTACGCCGGCCGTGTCCAATCCGGCGCCGCCGCCGACGAGCATGCCGATGTCGGACGCGCCGCCGGGCATGTCGAGCCTGCCGCAGCCTCCGACGCAGCCGCCGGCGGGCAACGCGCCCACGGGCTCGGCGCTCGCGCGCGTCGGCGAAGAACTGTTCGCGTGGTTCAAGACGCTCGTCTCGGCCGCCGTCTACGCGACGCTCATCGTCACGTTCGGTTTCCAGGTCGCGCGCGTCGAGGGCCAGAGCATGGCGCCGACGCTCGAAGATCAAGACCGGCTCATCGTCAACAAGCTGATCTACAAGCTGCACAAGCCGCAGATCGGCGACATCGTGATGCTCTACTACCCGCTCGATCCGGATAAATCGTTCGTCAAGCGGGTCGTCGCCGAGCCGGGAGACACGATCAAGAGCGTCAACGGCCGCGTCTATCGGAACGACGTGCCGCTGCGCGACGATTTCATCCCCGAGGAATACAAGTCGCTCAACGACACCTGGGGCCCGCGCACCGTGCCACAAGGCCAGTATTTCGTGATGGGCGACCATCGCAACAACAGCTCCGACAGTCGCACGTGGGACTGGGTGCCCGAGAAATACATCATCGGCAAGGTCGAGCTGCGCTGGTGGCCCGTCAATCACGCGCGGTTCTTCGAAGACGATCTGACGCCGAAGGCGCCGGAGAAATAACTACCTACCCATACAAGTTCTCGATCGCCTCCCGATATCTCTCCTCCACCACGCGCCGCTTGACCTTGAGCGTGGGCGTCAGCTCGCCGCGCTCGATGGTGAATTCGCGCGGCAAGAGCGCGAAGCGCTTGATGCGCTCGAACTGCGCGAGGCCGACATTCACCGTCGCGATGACAAGCTCGTAGAGGTCTCGCGCGTCTTTCCGAACGATGAGCTCGCGCACGGCCGCTTCGTTCGTCGGCTCGGGCACCCCAAGTCGCCGCGCCAGTTCACCAAACGCCGGCACGATCAGCACGCCGGGAAAATGCCGCCCGTCTCCGACCACCATCGCTTCGGCGACGAGCGCGTGCGCTTTGAGCGCATCTTCGATCGGCTGAAGCGCAATCTTCTTGCCGCCTGACGTGACGATGAGCCCTTTCTTGCGGCCCGTGATGCGCAAGTAGCCGTCGGCGTCGATCGCGCCGAGGTCGCCGGTGTGAAACCACCCGTCAACGATGGCCGCGGCGGTCTCTTCGGGCTGATGGTAGTAGCCCTTCATCACGTTCGGGCCGCGCGCGAGGATCTCGCCGTCCTCCGCGATGCCGATCTCCACGCGCGGCAGCGGCCGGCCGACGGTCCCGAGCTTCACCCGCGCGAGCGGCATCACCGAGAGCACCGGCGACGTCTCGGTCAGCCCGTAGCCTTCGAGAATCGGAAGGCCGAGACCGAAGAACAGCTGGCCGAGCTCGATCGGCAGCGGCGCTCCACCTGACACGGCATACCGCAGCCGCCCGCCCAGGCGCGCGCGGATCTCGCGAAAGACCAGCCGCTCAGCGACCGCCGACTCGAACCGCAGCCACGCCGACGCCGTGCCGCCGTTGGGGAGCACCCTTCCTCGCTGCCTGGCGACGCGGAGCGCCCAGTTGAGCACGAGACGCCGCGGCACCGGCATCTCGCGACCCGCGGCCAGGACGCGCGCTTCCACCTTCTCGAAGACCCGGGGCACGCCCGTCAGGACGGTCGGCCGTACGAGCTTGAGATCGCGGTCGATCGTGTCCACCGATTCGGCAAACACCACCGAGACGCCGTGTCGCAGGTAGACGTACGCGACGATCCGCTCGAAGGCGTGCGAGAGCGGCAGGAACGAAAGCGCGAGATCCTCGTCGGTGAGATCGAGCACTTCGTGCAGACTCTCGAGGTTGCCGACCAGATTGCCGTGCGTGAGCAGCACGCCCTTCGGCTCGCCGGTCGTGCCCGACGTGTAGATGAGCGTGGCCGGATCGTCGGGCTGGACGCGCTTGGCCGATTCCTGAAACTCTCGCGCGACGCCCCAGCCGTCGAGAATGCGCCGGTGTCCCTGCGCGCTGACGTCGGCGAGGCTCACGATTGGAAGGGGGCTCGCCGGCATCGTGTCCGGCGGATCGATGGCCACGATCGCGCGCAGCGCCGGCACGCGATCGAGGATCGAAATGATGCGCTCGAGCAGCATCGGCGATGACACGATCGCCAACGTCGCGCCGCTGTCCTCGAGCAGCGCGCCGATCTGCGGAGCGTTGAGCGTCGGATACAGCGGCGTCGTCACCGCGCCAGCCGTGAGCACCGCGAGGTCCGCGAACAGCCACTCCGGCCGGCTCTCGGAGATGATGGCCACGCGATCGCCGCGCGCCATGCCGAGCGTGGCCAGACCGAGGCTCAGATCGCGGACGCGCTCCACGATCTCGCGGCCGCTCGTCCACGTGATGCCCTGGCGACTCGCGCGGCCAATGAACTCGGCCCGCGGATACCGGCCGGTCGCAAAGAACGGCAGGTCCGCGAGCGTGCGCAGCGCCTCAGTATCCACGCACTTTGTCCACGAGGTTCAGAAGCGGCGCGCCGCGGCGGAAGCGCGCGACATTTTCGAGAAACAGATCGACGACCGGCGTCCAGTAGTCGCCCGTGAATGATGCGCTGTGCGGCGTGACGAGCGCGTTCGGCAGCGCCCAAAGCCGGTGTCCGGCCGGCAGCGGCTCGATGCGAAACGCGTCCAGCCCGGCCGCGCCGATCTGGCGCTGCTCGAGCGCGTCGGCGAGCGCATCCTCGTCGACGAGCTTGCCGCGCGCCACGTTGACCAGGATCGACGTCGGCTTCATCCGCGCCAGCTCCGCGCGCCCGATGAGCGCGCGCGTCTCATCGGTCGTCGGCAGCGCGAGCACGACGACGTCGGCCGACGGGAGCAGTTCGACGAGACGATCGGCGGCCACCACGGCTTTCAGGCCCGGCGGCGCGGGCGCCTCAACGCGCCGGCGCACGGCCGTCACGCGCATTCCCAACGCCGCGGCCATGGTCGCGACGCGTTCGCCGATGGTGCCGAGGCCGACGACGAGCACCTCGGTCTCGGCAAGCGGTCGCACCACGATGGATTCGAGCTCGACCTGGGCCCATTCACGCGCGAGCTGTCGGTACACCGACGTGTGGATGCTGCGCCGAAGCGCGAGGATGAGCGCGATCGCGTGCTCGGCAATCGCCGGGCTGTGCACGCCCTTCGAGTTCGAGACGACGACGTCGCTGGCGACGAGCGCTGGCGAGAGGACGGGACCGATGCCGACAGCCGAGCTGTGCACCCAGCGCAGACGTCGTGCGAGCGCGAACTCTTCGCCACTCATCTTGGTCGCGAACGCGACGTCGGCGTCCGCAAACGCGCGCCGACGCTCGTCCGGCTCGCGCGCGTCAACGATCACATCCTCTGGCAGCAATCGAGCGATGCGCTCGATCTGTGCGCGCGGGATCGACCAGACCGGCAGATCGTGAATGGCGATGGCGACGCGCATCCGGCGGCTCAGCGGCGGCGGTACTCGCCGCTTCGTCCTCCGCGTTTTTCGAGCAGCCGGACCCGACCGACGACCATGCCGCGATCGACCGACTTCAGCATGTCGTAGATCGTGAGCGCCGCCGCAGCGACGGCGACGAGCGCTTCCATCTCGACGCCGGTCCGGCCGACGGTACGCACGCGCGAGCGAATCCGGTAGCCGCCTGGCCCGGGACGGAAGTCCATCTCGATCGACGTCAGCGGCAGCGGATGGCAGAGCGGGATGAACTCGGACGTACGCTTCGCGGCCTGGATGCCGGCGATGCGGGCGACCTGCAACGCGTCGCCCTTCTTCACGGTGTGGGACCGAATCGCGCGACGCGCGGCCGCGCTCATCCGCACCTCGCCCTCGGCCACCGCCTCGCGCAGCGTTTCGTCTTTGGCGCCGACGTCAACCATTCGCGCCTCGCCCCGTGCGTTCACATGGGACATGCGCGCAGAACGGCGCCGGCTAGACGTTCGGTTCGTCCCCATCTTCA
Source organism: uncultured Solibacteraceae bacterium (assembly GCA_964419785.1). Classification (GTDB taxonomy): domain Bacteria; phylum Acidobacteriota; class Vicinamibacteria; order Vicinamibacterales; family SCN-69-37; genus DATEGZ01. The sequence continues at coordinate 17,282 of CAYQRM010000143.1, forward strand.
CGCGCCAGGAAGAAAGACAGACTCTCGAGCGACACCGTCAAGTCCACATTCTTCAGCTTCACGCTTGGCGGCACCTTCAGCGTGCCCGGCGAGAAGTTGAGGATGGCGCGCACGCCCGCGTGCACGGCGGCATTGACGACGGTTTGAGCGGATTCGGCCGGCACGGCCACGACCGCAATGTCGACGTGATCGCGCTTGACGCTCTTCTTGAACTCGGAGATGTCGGCGATGCGCACGCCGCCGCGCGACTTGCGGCCGATCTTCGATCGCTCCGTGTCGTAGAGCGCGACGATCGCGAAACCTTCCTGCCGGAACCCCGGGTAGTCCGCGAGCGCGAGGCCGAGATTGCCCGCCCCAAGGATCGCGACGCGCACCGTGCGATCGAGCCCGAGGATCGCGCGGAGATGCCGCTTGAGCTCCTTGACGTAGTACCCGACGCCGCGGACGCCGAACTCACCGAAATACGCGAGGTCTTTGCGGATCTGCGCCGCGTTCAGGTGGAACTGCTCTGCGAGTGCCTTGGAGGAGATCGTCTTGAGGCCCGCCGCGTCGAGCGTGTTCAGGCAGCGTAGATAAACGGACAGCCGGCTCGCGGTCAACTCCGACACCTGGTCGCCGACGGTGCGTGGCTTGTTCCTCCCAGTCACAAGCGCAGGATTCTACTCCTGTTTTCGAGCGATCGCGTCACGCACGCGCGCAATCAGCGTGTCGCGGTCGTCAAACGTCAGGCCTGACGTTGGCACGGCCGGATAAAACGTGACCGCGATCGTCGTCGGCCAGATCAAGCGACTGCCCTTCCGCATCGCCGCACGCCCGCCCGCGACAACGAGCGGCACGATCGGCGCCTGCGCCTTGAGAGCCATCACGAAGCCGCCCTTCTTGAACGGCAGCAGCTCCCCGGTTCGACTGCGGGTGCCTTCGGGAAAAATCAGAAAGGAATTGCCCGCCGTGAGCGCCGCCGCCGCGCGGTCCACGGCCGGCCAGCTCTGATCCTTGTTCTCGCGTTCAACGGGCACGAAACCGGCCAGATCGAACGCCCAGACGAGCACGGGCAACTTGCGGAGCTCAGCCTTGTAGAGGACGCGCAGCCGCGGAAAGACGGGTTGAAGCGCGAGAAAGACGGCGGGCGGATCGATGTTGCTGGAGTGATTGCTCGCGTAGACCGCGGCGCCGCGCGTGATGTGCTCGCCGCCGCGCACCGCGAGCCGAATGCCCGTCAGCGCGAATCCAGCCCGGATGCCGAGCGCGCCCGCCCGGTACAGAACCCCGGGCCGGCGCGTGACGAGGGCCCAAAGCAGGACGATCGGGCCGCACGTCAGGATGTAGACAGAAAGCACGACGGCGGCCACGAGCGTCCGCAGCGCCGCGAATGCGGTGGCCACGACTGACGCCTGAGTCAGAACCGTGCGTCGAGTCCGAACAGGCTGCTAGGACGCGCGCGCCGCGCGACGAGGCGTCACGCGGGCGGCCGCGACCGGCGTGCTGGCCCGCGCCGCCTTGGCGGCCTTGACCCGCGCGGCGTTGCGCGCCTTGAGGACAAAGCAGCGCTCGAGCGCGCGATCGACCTTGTCCTCGACCTGCGGCGTCTTCTCGCCGAGCACTTCCGTGATCTCGGACACGACCAGGAACTTCGCCCGGTCGAGCATCCGCTTCTCGCGGAACGAGAGGCTCTTTGACTTGCTGAGGAACGTCAGTCCCTTCAGGACCTCGACGACGTCGTAGATCGACCCGGTGCGCATCCGGTCGGAATTGTCCTTGAAGCGACCCTTCCAGTTCTGATGGCTCTCGATCTTCCCGTCCCCGAGCAGATTGAACAGCCGCTCGACCTCGACATCACTGATTGCCCGCCGCAACCCGACGCCGTCAACGTTGTCGACCGGCACGAAGACGGTCGTCTCATTGGCCATGCGCAGCTGATAGAAGCCGCACGTCGTGCCCATGATCGTCTTCGTCTCGATTCGCTCGACCACGCCGAGGCCATGATTCGGGTAAATGACCTTGTCACCGATCTCGAATGCCACGTGTCCCCCGAGTGCTGATTGGATCGCCTGAAGGTTGGCTTTCCCCGAGCAGGAACGTCCTTACAGTGTAACCGAATCGCGGAGGATACACAACGGGAAATCCCGCTGAATCAAGGGGTTCCGGGGACAACGACAGGGGCTCCTCGAGGTTCCTCATCGCTCCGAACGGTCCAAGAGGCTCGACCACGACCGAGCTAAGCCTCAAGTTCACTTGCAGTTAGACCTGCGGCCGCGACGCTCACCGCGCAGCGTGAACGCGAACCCGCTGGAACCCCTTGGAACCCCGAACGCCCCGGCCGGCTACTTCTTGATGACTTCCGGCTTCGTCCCAAACCCCGTCCTCGGACCCTTGTTGTCTCGCTCGAGCTGCCGGTCCGTGTTGGCAATCGAGAAGCCGGTCTCGTAGACCAGCTGGGCGATGCGGGCCATTTTCGGGAAGAGGATCTTGTCGACTGTGTCGCTCACGCGGTGGTAGTCCTTGTGCAGGCCGGTCGTGAAGAACGCGATCGGAATGCCTTTGGCCGCGTAGCTGTAGTGGTCGCTCCGGGTGTACACGCTTTCTGGATCGTTGGGATCGTTGAGCTCGTAGTCCAATCCGAGCGGCCGCGTCATCGTCTGGTTGGTCTCGACGATGATGTTGTGGAGGTCGGTGCTGATGCGATCGGCGCCAACAATGAAGACGCTGTTGGTGTAGTCGCCTTCCGTGTCGTCGCAGTCGTCGCGACCGACCATGTCCATGTTGAGTTGCGCCTGGACCTTGTCGAGCGGCTTGACCGGGAAGTCGGCGTTGTACCGCGATCCGTAGAGGCCGGCTTCTTCGCCCGTGTGCCACACGAAGATGACCGACCGCTTCGGCTTCGGCCCGGTCGCGAACGCTTTCGCGATCGCCAGCTCCGCGGTCGATCCCGAACCGTCATCGTCGGCGCCGTTGCTGATGAAGTCGCGCTGGTCGAACGGCAAGGTGGCGGCCGCTGTCTGTGCGCCGCGACCGGCCACCGGAGCAGTCGCCGCGTTCTGACCGGCGCCCTGTCCGCCGGCGCTAGCGCCCGCGGCAGCTGGCGGAGCGCCACCGCCGCGGCGACCCGCGTTCTGCGGCGTCTTCCCCGCCGCCGCGAGCGCAGCGAGCGCCGCGGGGCCGCGCTGCCGGCACGCGCCTGGCGACGGCTGACCGCCGCCGCCCGTCTGGCTGTACCCGATGTGATCGAGGTGCGCGCCAAACATCACATACGTGTCCTTCAGCTTCGGATCGCTGCCTTCAATCATCCCGACCACGTTGCGCGTGAGCTGTTCGGAGACGACCTCGAAGGTGTTGTCGATTTTCACCGTCACGTGCGCGGCGAGCGTCATGGGCGGAATGGCGTCGCCTTTCTGCGCTTTGGCGAGCACGTCGGAGAACTTCACCGGTCCGCCCGCAAACAGGGCCTCGAAAAGCACCTCGTCGCCAGAGAACTGCGGCGGCGCGATGCCGTCGACTTTCTGCACGGTCGTAATGTCTGCCGGCGGTAATGCCCCGCGGCCGCGGCCGCCTCCGCCGCCGAAGCCACGTCCCGGCGTCGGTCGGAGGTCCGCCTGCGCTTGCTGAACCGCCTGTGTTGCCTTCGCGAGGGCGTCCTGCGCCTGGGTCAGCGCCTGCTCGGCCGCCGAAGGCGCCGTCGGTGCGGGAACGAACTGACCGGCGGCCTTCGCGCCGTAGGCGTTGATCGCCGTCAACGAAACGCTTCCCCGCCCGCCGCGCCCGCCGCGGCCGCCAGCCGCGCCGGCCGGCTGCGGGGCAAGGTTCGGTACCCAGACGACGAGCTTGTCTTTCACGTCGCGGCCCTTGAAGTCTTCGTCGCGCCCGTAGCCGACGAACTCAACGCTCGCGAACGTCATCGTCTGCGCACCACCCGAGTTGGCGCCAAACGTGACGTGGTCTGGAAATTTGAACGTCTTCGTCTGGCCGCCGGCTTCAATCGTCACCGTCGAATTGCGCGTGACCTTGTAGCCCTTGAGCTTGACGTTCTGAAAGAACGTGCCGTCATCGCCGAGCGGCTTGATGCCCCACTCCTTGAGGTGGTCGGCGATGTACGCTGCGGCCAGCCCGTACCCTTCTGTGAAGACCTGGCGGCCCTGCAGCTCATCGGAGGAGAGGTAGGTGAGCCACTCCTTCATATCCGCCTGGCTGACCTGCGCGTACTTCACACCCTTGGCGGGCTCGGGGGCCTGCGCGAACAAGCGCCACGAACCAGCGCCAGCCGCAAGAACGGCGATCGACACGACCGCCAGTCGCAGGGATGCACGATTCCGATCAGTCATTCCATGCCTCCAGATGAATTGCGACGCGGTCCGGGGCCGCGCCGGGGGAAGCATACCCGAACGACGCCTACATGATGTAGGTCTGACCGTCTTTGGCGACGTCGGGCGCGTCAATCTCGCGATTGGTGTGATTGATGTGGATGAACCAGATTTCCGTGCGCAAGCCTTTGAGCAGCTCGCGCGTGGCGGGCATCAGCGGATGCGGAATGTCGGCGGTGGATCGGCCCGGGATTTCATCAGCGGACGCGAACGTTCCATCCAGGAACGCGATGTCCACGGTGCCCGCGACGTCGCGAATGTTTCGCGACCACTTCTGCCACTGGTCGATATCGGGAATGAAGAGCGCCTTCTTGTGCGGCCCCGCGATCACGTACGCGACCGTATCGGTGAACTCGTCGCGATGCGGTACCGTGAGCGCCGTCACGCTGATGCCGTCGCCGAGGCTGACTGGCACGTCGGGCTCGATCGTCTGCAAATCGATGTTGCCGCGCGACACAAGCAAACTCCACGGGCCATTCGTCGACAAGTACGCCGCCATCGTCGACGTGCCGTACACGGGAACGTGGGGCGCGTCCACGGATTCTCGGCCGAGGTACATCAGCCCGGTGTAGTGACCGATGTGCGCGTGCGTGAGAAAGATCGCGTTCGGCAGTCGGCCGCCGGTGAGCGAGTGGACTTGCGACACGAAATCCGGCGTCGCGTCGAACAAGTACGCCTTACCGAGCGACGTGTTCACGAGGCCGAGGCTGGCGACGCGCTCAGGTTTGCGACGCCCTTCACGAATCGAGCGGCAGAGGTCCTGATTGCAGCCGAGCTGCGGGATGCCCGCATCCTGCGCAATGCCGAGCACGACGAGCTTCCATTCGCCCTGTGACGAAGCGGCGCCCTGACGCGCAGCCGACGTCCCGATCGCCGCGAGCGCAGCCACGGCGGCCGCAAGCGACCGCGCGGCCCACCTGCTCATTGCGTCGCTCTGGCGAGCAGACTGTAGATGAACGAGCTGAAGATGCTGACGAGCAGCGCCGCGACGACCGTCGTGACCATGCCGTGGATCATGAAGCCCGAGTAGAACTTGGACACGAGCCAGAGGCAGAAGGCCGTGACGAAGAAGTAGAACACGCCGAGCGTAATGATCGTGAGCGGCAACGTGAGAATCACGAGCACGGGCTTGACGATCGCGTTGATGAGGCTCAGCACCGCCCCGGCGATGAGCGCATCGCGGAAGGACGCGACCTGGACGCCTCGCATCAGGTACGCCACGCAGTAAATCGCGACAGAGTTTGCGATCCAGTTGAGGAGGATGGCCGCCATCGGGATCTCCTGGCCCGGAGGGTAACATATCGGGGCGACCCTCACGATGACCGACGCCGCCTATCCCGCCGCCCGTGTCGTCGCGACCCGGGCGGAGTCACATTTCACCCGGCACATCGACGCCGCGCAGACGCGCGGCCGGAAACGGCTGGCCGAAAAACCGCCAGCCTCGGCAATCGAGGCGATGGTCGACGCCGCGTTCTGGGCGAGCCTTCGGCGCGAGGAAGGGCTCACGCCGAAGATCTCGCTCGCATTCGTTGCGCCAGTGCAAGCCGGCGAGCCGCTGCGTTTCGAGCACCCGCTGCCGCTGACCGCCGTCGCGCTCGCGAAGCTCGCCCCCGCGGTCGAGCGTCCCGGGATTCACCTGGGCGTCTGGCCCGCCGACGGCCAGCTGCGCGTGTGGGGGACGACGCGCGAGCTGCCGGCGTACTGCATGGTGATCGAAGTCGTGGGCTCGGGCTGGCTCGTCATCAAACATCGCGCGGAGTCGTTCGGCAAGTTCGTGAACGTCGCCGTGCTCGAGGGCGATGAGGTCAAAATCGTCGACGAAGACAACGCGCGCATGCCGGACTGCCCCGGCGTCTTGAAATCGATGCTCGGGTTCGACGCCGTTCCGCGAGCAAGCGAACAGGTGAACGTGCTCGTGCTCATCGCCGCATCGATGCGCGCGCACGGGCGCGGCGGCATGCTGCTCGTCGTGCCATCGGGCTCGCACGGCTGGCGCACGTCCATCGTCGCGCCGGTACTCTACGCGGTCGATCCGCCGTTTGCCGAGCTCGCTCAACTGCTGGTCCGCAAAGACGCGAACGCGTCAGCGGATTGGGAGGAAGACCTGCGGCGCGCGGTCGACGCGGTGGCGGGACTCACGGCGGTCGACGGCGCGACGCTCATCGACGAACGCTACGAGCTGCTCGCCTTTGGCGCGAAGATCAGCCGCGGACGAGGACAGCTGCCCGTCGAACGCGTGCTCGTCACCGAGCCGATCGAAGGCAGCATCGTGACCGAGGCAACGCCGGTGCAGCTCGGCGGGACGCGGCATCTCTCCGCCGCGCAGTTCGTCCACGATCAACGCGACGCGAGCGCGCTCGTCGCGTCACAGGACGGACGCTTCACGATCTTCACGTGGTCGACGCCGGAGGCGTGCGTGCACGCGCATCGCGTCGAAGCGCTCTTGCTCTGACGCCAAACACACCACGAGGCGTGACGGCGATACCCCATCACGCCTCGCGGGCCTGGCTTGGGGAGAGGCTCCCCGACGCTGCTGATGAAGGCAAGCCGCGTGCCGCGCGTCGCCGCGGTTTTCTGCGCCAGTTGTGCGGAGGTGGCCGCCGATTCTCAGCCAGCCGGATGACTTTCCTCTGACAGGTTCCCGATCGCGTCGAGCTCGCGCTGCAAGGACATGCGATCCAGCATGTCGACCCGAAGACTGGTGAAGATCTTGATGCGCGCGTCCAGCTCGCGAAACGCTTTCGCGAATGCGCGGCGCTTCGTCTCGTCGCTGCCTTCGACGGCCGCAGGATCTTCGACGCCCCAGTGCGCCGTCATCGGCTGACCGGGCCAGAACGGACACGTTTCCTTGGCGGCCCGATCGCAGACCGTGAACACGAAGTGCAACGGCGGCGCGTCCGGAGTCGCGAACTCATCCCAGCTCTTGCTGCGCAGCCCCGTCGTCGGCAAGTGATGCTTCTTCAAGACGTCGAGCGCCAGCGGGTTCACCTCGCCCTTCGGATGACTGCCTGCGCTGAATCCGTGAAATCGGCCTTTGCCCCAGTGGTTGATCAGCGCTTCGGCGAGGATGCTGCGCGCGGAGTTTCCCGTGCAGAGAAACAGGACGTTGTACGGCTCGCTCATAACACCTCACGAAGCGCGCTCGTGCGACACGACGACGTCGGCGGCAACTTGGCGGATTGGAAACAGCCACCGGAACAGGAGCGTCGCGGCAAACGCACCCACGAGCTGCGCAGCGATGAAGCCCGGCGCGTCGATCGGGCGGATCCCTGAGAATGTGTTGGTCAGCGATCGCGCGATCGTGACGGCGGGATTCGCAAAGGATGTCGACGCGGTAAACCAGTACGCGCCGGCAATGTACAAACCGACGGCCGCAGGGACGGCGCCCGGGCGCTTCCGAACGCAGCCCCAGATCACCGAGAGGAGCCCAAACGTCGCGACGAACTCGCTGAAGAACTGCGCTCCGCCCGCGCGTGCGTGCTGCGACAGTTGGAAGACCGGCTGGCCGAACATGAGATGCGCGCTGAACGCGCCGAGCACCGCGCCGCCAATCTGAGCGGCGAGGTAGCCCGAAACGTCGCTCCAGGACAGACCGCCTTGGGACGCGTCGGCAAGCGTCACGGCTGGATTGAAGTGCGCGCCAGAAATTGGGCCGAAGGTCAGAATCAACGCGACGAGCGTCGCCGAGGTGGCGATGGTGTTCGCGAGGAGGGCGATGGCGACGTTTCCTCCGGCCAGCTGCTCGCCCATAATGCCGGAGCCGACGACCGCCGCGACGAGCAAGGCGGTGCCCACGAACTCGGCGACGAGCCGGCGCGTCAGCGTCATCGCGGCCTCAATTGCAGCAGGTGGGCGAGCAGCAGTCGGCGGCGGCCGGCTTCGTCGCCCGGACGAACGCGCTCGCGAACTTCCCTTCGATCTCTTTCGCGAGTGCGTCGACGTCGAGGCCCTCGCCCGCGAGAAACGTCCGCGCGTCCTCGACGCCGTACACCCGGGTGTCTTCGATGCTGATGTGCTCGAAGCCGGCGGCCTCGAGCTTCGATCGATAGTCGGCGTCATCGAGCGCTCCGGCCACACAGCCCACCCAGAGCTCCATGCTTTTCCGAATCGCCGCCGGCACGTGACCGTGCACGACGACGTCGGAGACCGCGAGTCGGCCGCCCGGCTTCAGCACGCGAAAGGCTTCGCTGAGGACGCGATCCTTGTCGCCCGAAAGATTGATGACGCAATTCGAGATGATGACGTCGACCGACTTGTCCGGCAGCGGGATGCGTTCGATCTCGCCCTTGAGAAACGTGACATTTTCCAGTCCGCTCTTGCGTTTGTTCTCTTCGGCGAGCGCGAGCATCTCGTCGGTCATGTCGAGACCGAACGCGCGGCCGGTCGGGCCGACACGACGGGCCGAGAGCAGCACATCGATGCCGCCGCCCGATCCGAGATCAAGCACGGTCTCGCCCGCGACCAGCTGCGCCAGCGCCGTTGGATTGCCGCAACCGAGCGACGCTTTGAGCGCCAGATCTGGGACCTCGGCGTCCTGACTTGCGTCGTACAGATTGGCCGTGATCGGATCAGCGCATCCGCCCGAGGCGGGTCCCGTCCCGCAACACGACGAGGCCCCGCCCGCGCGCGCACGAGCCGCCGCCTCGCCGTATTTCGCTTTCACCAGGTCCTTCAGCTCGTGGGTCGCCATGTTGCCTCACTTGCACAGCGCGAGGATGCGCTTGCCTTCGATGGCTTTGTTGCGGGTGCAGCACTCGGCGTACAGAAATCCGAGCAGCTCCTCGAGGGCGCCGGTGTTCGCGCGATAGCGGATGTAGGCCTTTTCGCGCTCGGCGGTCACCAGATCGTCGTTCTTGAGCTTCTCGAGGTGGTGCGACAGCGTCGAACCCGGAATGCCCGTCTCGTCTTGAATGTCACTGACGACGAGCCCATCGGGATGTGCCGACAGAAGCAGGCGCATGATCCGCAATCGCGGCTCGGCGCCCAGAGCGGCGAACATGTCGGCGAAGTGCGTGACCGCGGAATCGGTCAATTTCATGATGCTACATTTCTACAATAGTAGAAATATAGCTGTCAAGCAGAAGCGCGGGGACCGCCTGGTGCTCGCGGTCCCCGCTGAGAAGTCGCGGCTCGCCGCGATCGCCTATTGGCACGACGATGAGATCATCTTCACGTTGGTGACCTGAAACGTCGGCGTCACCGCACCGTGGCCGGCCCTGGCGTTCGCGTTGCTCGTTGATGTGGTGACGGGCGGCTCGTCGGATTTCTTCTCTGGCGCCACCTGCCACTGAGCTCGACCTTGTGGCCGAGGTGAGCCGCGAGGTCGAGTTTGCCCTGCGCCTCCAAATTGATCTCGGTGGCGCTCGGCTGGGCCGCTCCTGGCGGTCTGGGCGCTGCGTCGAGGACGGTCTTCAGCTCGGCCGCATCGACGTGCGTCAATTTGTAGACGGGCAAACCCGGATCTCCGGGCGGCGCGACGGTCGACCGATCGTCGGTCACCACGGCTGCGGGCCTTCGCTCGATACGGGAACGGGGCACATGGCGGGACGAACCGAGCTGATCGGTTGATGTCAGGCCTTGGGCCCTCTCCGTGCCGGCGCGCCGAAATTCATCAGAAGCTGAGCCGCGCCGAGAACTGAAACTGCCGCGGCGGACGAGCCGTGACGGGCTGTCCGAAGAACGGCGAGCTGATCGTGCCGACGAACGTGCCGTAGTTCACGCGATTGAGCACGTTGAACGCGTCGACGGCGAGCGTGAGCGCGGGCGCGTCTTTCTGCGCACCGAGCTTGAGCTCATGCGAGACGCGGAGATCCAGTTGGGCGAAGCCGGCGGCGACGAGCGTGTTCCTCGCCACCCCAGGTGGACGCGCGGCGCCGCGACCGTTGTTGTAGACGTCGGCCCCCAGCAGTTGCGAATACCGGCCGGCTGAGTTCATCGTCAGCCCCACGCCAATGTCCGGCAGTTTGTCGATTACGAACCGGCCAAGCAGCACGAGTCGGTGGCGACGGTCGCCATCCGCGCGCGCCCACTCGCCGTCGAGCGTGTAGTCGTTGGCGGGGTACGAGTTGAGGCCGTTCGTGTCGTTCCAGAGCCGGCTCAGCGTGTACTGGGTCTGTCCGCTGAACCAGCGCGTGACCTGACCGCGAAGGGTCAGCTGCAGCGAATCACCGACCTGCCGGCCCGTGGATTCGACCTGGCGAATTGCACCGTAGGTCGGATCAGGACGCGTGAGGTAGGGGGGCGGCGGCGGAGCGTTGACGTCGCGCGATCGAAAGAGATCATGGCCGCGCGTGCCCGTGTAGCCGATCGAGAGCGTCAGCGCCTTCCGCAATTGCTGATCGACGTTGGCGCCAAACTGGAGCGTGCGTGGAATCTGCACGCCCGGCGCAAGCACCGTCAGACTCCTCGGCAGAGCGCCGCCAGAAATGTCGGGCGGCACCGGGTACGAGGGATCGGTAATGACGTACTTCCGGAGATCGCCGCGCTCCGAGTGCAGCAGGTCGGCGATGATCACTGGCCCGCTGCGGTCGCTGAACAGACCGATGCCGCCGCGAATGGCGTACCGCTTGGATTGACGGGGCGCCCACGCCACGGACACGCGCGGACTGAAGTTGTTGTCGTCGTGAAAGTAGTTCTGCCAATCGTAGCGGACGCCCATGGACACAGAGAGATTCGTCTTCGCCTGCCAATCGTCCTTGATGTAAGCGCCCACCTGTTTCTCGAGCAGCACCAAGTCCCCGTTTCCTTGCTGCTGGATGAACGCGTACGGCCGACCGGCGGCGTAAGTGTCGAGGTTGCTGAAGTCATACGTCCCGCCGAAATTCGTCCGGTCGGAGAATCCGCGCCGACTCCAATCCGGTAATTGAAATCCGGCCTGGATCGTCTGGCGTCCATGCGACCAGGTCAGATTCTCGTTCATCTGCATGTGCGTTTCGGTGCGCACGAGATCCGCTTGCGCCCCACCGCCGGTGAACGCGCCGGCAACCACGATGCCCCGCCCGTCGGACACGCTCGTGGTCGGCTCGCGCTCGTGGCCCACGAGAATCTGAAACTGATTCACGACCGTTGGCGACAACGCGGTTTGCTGCGTGTAGCGCACTTGCTGCTCGTGATGCCGAAAGTCCGTCCCTGCGGAGGCGAGCGTCGTGCCGCCGACACCACGGTTGTCGCTCCCTTCGTACTCATAGCTCGGCGTAATTGAAATGATGGTGGAATCGCTGTGCTGATGCGTGACGCTCAAGGAGACCAGACCCTGCGCGTTCGGTTGGGGCACGACATCTTGAATCGTCCCTGACGGTCCTGCAGCGTAGACGACGCCTTGCTGATCGTCCGTCTGATAGTTGCCCGAAAGCACGAACGAGGTCTTCCCGCCCGACCCGACGGGGCCACTCAGCACGCCGTCGTAGACGCGCTTGCGTTCGTCGGTATTCGAGGTGGCAAACGCATTGCGAGAATCGAGGCGGCCGTCCCGACCGGTGAGGTTCAGTTCGCCGTGAAACTGTTGCGTGCCTGGCTTGGTCAGGATCTCAATTCGGCCTCGACCTGGACGACCGTATTCGGCCGAGTACGGATCCTGATTGATCTTGATCTGTTGAATCGCCGACGAACTGACACGAAGAGCGCTGACCTCCATGCCGTTGACCACCAACGTCGCTCCACTCTCGCCGATCGAACCCGCATCCAGGAAGCGCGACAACGTCGCGACGTAGTCCTGATCCATGATCGGCAATCCCGCGAGCATGTTCTGGTCGACCACGATCGCGCTGAGATTGTTCGACGCGGCGGAGCTGACGTCGCCTGCGCCCGTCCCGACGGTCACGGCTTCCTTGAGATTGGCGAGGCCGAGCACGATCTTCAGCGGCGATGGATTTCGACCGGCCACACGCACATGCACGCTGCTGGTCTTGAACGCCGGAAACGACGCGCGCACGTCGTACTGGCCGGGCGCAACTCCAGTCAGGATGAATCGTCCCGACTCGTCGGTCGACGTGGTCGCGTCCACGGTGCCTGCGGCATTGACGAGCTCGATTTGCGCGTGTGGCAAGACGCCGCCCGTGTCGTCCTGGACCACGCCCGAAATCGTGACGGGCGATGCGGGCTGCTGCGCGAAGGCTGGAGTGACGACGGCGAAGAGCAGGACGAGAAGCGAACAACTCCTGACGAAGCGCAGACGATTCACTGCATCACTCTAGAGTGTGGGTCTGAAGACTCTCTGAACTCAGCGCGTCGCGGTCGGCGTCGATTGCGTGAGCAGCTCAATCAATCGAGTTTCAAAGACATCGAGATCGCCGCCGAGATCGCCGGTCGCACCGGTGAATACAACCCGCCCGCTCGCGATTACGCTGATCTGCTGACACAGGCTGCGGATCTCATGGGAGTCGTGGCTGCTGAGAAACGTCGTGACCTCTTCGGTCGCGGCCAGCCGCCGCAGGAGATTCCACATGTCGCGCTTCGCTGGCAAGTCGAGACCGCGCGTGGGCTCGTCGAGAAACAGCACCTTCGGCCGGCCCAACAGCGCGCGTGCGATCTCGACGCGACGCTTCATGCCCGTGCTGTAGGTCCCGATCGGCCTGCCGCGGAACCGCGGATCCAGACCGACACCGTCGAGCAAGGATTCGACCTCATCGTCGGGACGGTCGAGATGACGGATGCGTGCGAAGTACCGCAAGTACTCGCGAGCCGTCCACGTCGATTGGCTTTCGCTGGTCTCGTCGCTCACGAGGCCGACCAGCCGACGCACCGCGAGTGGATCGGTCACGACGTCATGCCCCCACAACGTCGCCGTGCCGCTGGTCGGCGGCAACAGCGTCGTCAGCATCCGAATCGTGGTGGTCTTGCCCGCACCGTTGAGACCGAGAAAGCCGTAGAGCTGGCCCTTCGGGATTCTGAGCGAGACGGCGTCCACGGCCGTGAAGTCGCCGAATCGGCGTGTCAGTGCGTTAGTTTCGATCGCGTAGTCGGCCCCGGTCATCGCGTGCGTCTCCACCGCCTGATGGCCGCGCCGAAACAGCACGCTGGCAGCAGGCTGGACGCCAGGGCCATCTCGTAGATGCCGTTCGCGACCTGCGCGTCGATGGCGGCGCGTGAGGTGAACGTGCGGGGCTGTTCCTCGCCGTCCACGTGATAGGTGGCTTTGACCGTCAGCGGGTAGCGATCGCCGCCGATGTCCCACGGTCTGGTGGGGTTGATCAGCACCGGTACGCGCGCGACCCAGCCGCTCGAAATGTGCGTGCCGTCCGCGGCCGCCGGTCCTGAGTCATTTTGATACGCGCGCGTTTCGAGACGAGGCGAGGCACTGTCAAGGGCAGCCGGGTCGACCGCGTGAATTTGCAGTCCGTTTTCGCCGAGCAGTTGAATGTGCAGGTCGGTGACCGTGCGCGAGGTGCCGACGGGCAGCAGGATGAGCAAATCACGCCGTGTCTCGTGATCGGTGCCCATGGCCATCAGATCTTCGCGATTGAGAATCGTGGCGCAGCAGCGGCCGGGCGCTTCCCGTCCGGGCTCGACCAGCGCGAGACTGCTGCCCGCGCGCGAGAACAGCGCGCGAATGGCCGGAGCGTTGGTCCGCGGCGGTGCGGGCTTGTCGTAGTTCGTCTCGGCGAGGACCGTCGGCAGCAGCGCGAGCACGACAAGCGCCACGCCGATGGTCCACCGCTGAGCTCGGGTCGCTTCCCACGTCTCGACGCCCTGCGCGCGGAGGAAGATCCACACCGCCAGCACGAGCGAACCGGCCACCAACACCGCGACGCTCACCCACGTCCACGTGGTCGTCGCCGGGACATTGCCGACCGCGACCGAGAATCCCAGGGCGTTTTTCAGCAGCACGGCCGGGCTGGCGAGCGTGACATGTCCCGTTCGCGTGGCGCCGTTGGCCTGCGACACCATCAGCTCCTGCAACGGGAGGAATCCGGCGTACGCGAGCAGCACGCCCATGCCGGTGCCGACCGGCGCGGCCACGCTTCGACCGATGAACAACACGCCAACGAGCGTGCCGATCGCGACGCTCGCGACGAGCAGCAACGGCGTCCATCGCAGCAGATCGTGCAGCAGCGGTGGCACGCCCACGTGCGCGACATACACCGCCATCATCGGCAGCAGCGCGAGGTAGTAGCCCAGGGCGAACGTGAGCAGGACGAGGATCTTCGCCGCGAGCCAGTCCCCGCGACGCACGGGCGCCGTGAACACGCTTTCGACGAAGCGGCTGACGCGCGCGCTGGAGATGAACCCCGCCGCAAGCGGGATGAACGCCAATGGGACGAGGCCGTACGCGATGAGGCCATACCCGTCGAGCCAAGTGTCCTGCGTACCGACGGTCGCCAGTCCGCCAACGGCCAACAGGATGACTCCGGCGCCAAGCCAGGCGAACCGGCCTCGCATGGTGGCCTCGAGCTCTTCGATGTAGAGAGTTACGACCGGCACGGTGCGGCCGTCATTTCATCATTTGTCTCTGAAGGATTGGTGAAGCGTCCGCAGAACCCTCAGTCCTTGATTTCGGTGCCGTCCGCTTTCACGAGGACCTCATGGCGCTTCCCCGCTTTGTCGGTGTATGACGCTTCATACGCGATCGGCTGACCCGGCTTGAGATACGTCTCGACCGTGCCGAGTTTCCCGGCTCCGACCTTCTTGAGAATCGACGCCTTGGCGGCCGCAGGAATGGCGTCGATGGTCGTCGCCTCTTCGACGACCAGAAGGGTGCCCTTTGCATCGACGTTGAAATCTCGCGTTTTTCCGTTCAGCAGGGTTTCGATCTCGTACTGGTCGATACCGTCCTCTTTCTCCTTACCAATGCTCTTGATTTCGCCTCCTTTCAGGTTATCCGTCACCGCCTTCTGTACCGCTGCCGGCAGGTCCTTGAGCTGAAGGCTCTTGGCCTTCGTCTCTTGCGCCAAGGCCATCCCTCCGGACACCGCGAGAAAGAACGAACACATCGCCAGAAGAATCGTGAGGTTTTTCATGTGGTTGTCCAACCGGCTCCGAATGGCTTGCTCGAATTCTCCGATGGGCTGACATTAGCAGGCGCAACTGAAGAATCCGTGAACTGGCGCGCGGCGTCCGGCATTCGTAACCATTTCGACTCCGCAGGCGTCAAATCAAGGAGAGGCGGACTCCAATGGTTAAAGCTTTTCGGGCCTTCTCGAGCGGCGCGGCGTTGGTGGCGGGACTCCTGTTGGTGCAGCCCTTGCCGCTCGTCGCGCGTCAGACGACGAACGCGGCGGCGCTGCAGCGGATTCAAATTGACAACTTCGGTCAGATTAACGACGGCTACTTTCGGGGCGCCCAGCCGAGCGGTCATGATTTCGACGACCTCAAAGCGCTTGGTGTGAAGACCGTGATCGATCTGACGAAGGACGGCGATGCGAGCGAGGCTGGAATCGTCGAGCGTCTGGGGATGACGTTCCATCGCATCCCGCTGACCACGACGGACATTCCGTCAGCGAAAGCCGTGGAAGACTTTCTGGCGCTCGTGAACGATCCGTCGAATCTCCCGGTCTATGTGCACTGCCAGGGCGGGCGTCACCGCACGGGCGCCATGACCGCGGTGTACCGACTGACGCACGACAACTGGACCGCCGACCAGGCGTATGGCGAAATGAAGAAGTTCGGGTTCGAGACGTTCATCGGACATCCGCAACTGAAGACGTTCGTCTACGACTACTACCAAAAAATGATCGCCGCGAAGGCCGGGAAGGACGGCAGGGGCTAGTCGTTCCGCGCCTGATACAGTTCGCGCGCGCGGCAATCGCAGCCACTCGACGCGGTGGATACATCGGCTCATACTTCGGACGTCGTTGTCGCTTCCAAGCGTGAACCGTGATGTGTTTCGGCGTGATCGGCGCCTTCGGATCGAAGACGACTTCGTCGCCGAATGATTTGTGCAGGATGTCGACTCCACTGAATCCGACGTCCTTGAGCAGCGCAACGACGGCGGCCGGATTGAGGCCGACCCAGTTCGTGGGATCGCCGTTAAGCTCCGTGCCTGGATAGAACGCCATCGCCGGTCGATCAATGCCAACCATGTCCACCTGGGTCTGCATGATCAGGAGACCGCTCGTCACACTTGCGACGCGTTCCAAGACCAGGAGCGGGTGCCGCATGTGATACAGCACGCCAAGAAAGAACACGACGTCAAACACACCGACGGTTTGCGGCGACAGATCCTCGACGACGATCCACTTGTCTTCGACGCGAGACTTCAGCGCGCGTCGCGCGAGCTCGAAGCCGGCCTTCGAACCCCACCCTCCCCCGTCCCAGCAGAAGGAA
>CAYQRM010000144.1:0-41139 GCA_964419785.1 uncultured Solibacteraceae bacterium
GTTCCTGGACGTCGGCAACTATCAGGACGTGAAGCTCAAGGGCAACGCGCAGGCGTTCTTACATGCGCTGTCCGACAAGACGGCCGTGTACCATTTCGAGCTGAAGACGCCATCGCTCCACGACATCTTCGTGCGAATCGCCAAGCCGACGGCCGAAGACATGCGCGCGACGCCTGGAGGCCGCTGACATGAGTCGCATTTTCGTCGTCGCCACCACCGAGTTTCTGACGCTCGTCAAGACGAAGGCGTTCATCATCGGCATCCTGATGCTGCCCGTGATGCTCGGCCTCTCATTCGGCTTTCAGATCTTCGCCGCGCGACACGCCGACCTCGACGACTACAAGTTCGCGGTGATCGATCACACGGGCGTGCTCTATGCCGCGGTCGCCGAGGCGGCACGGGTGCACAACCAGAAAGAGGGCGAGGGCGCCGCACGCACGGGCCCGTACTTTCTGCCGACGCCGATCGACGCAAGCGCCGCCGATCTTTCGAGTATGCGCGCGGATCTGTCGTCGCGCGTGCGAAAGAAGGAGCTCTTTGGATTCGTCGAGATTCCCGCGAGCGTGCTCGACGTGACGCAGACGGATCCGGACCAGATCGACTACTACACCGAGACGCCGTCCTACGACTCGCTGCCGAGCTGGCTGAATCAGGTGCTGCAGAAAGAGATCACAGGACGCCGATTCGCGACCGCGTCGGTCGATCGCAACCTCGTGGCGCAGCTCACGCGTCCGGCGCGCGTGACGACGCTCGGGCTAGTGGAGCGGAAGGCGGACGGAACGGTGAGCCAGGCCAAGCGCGTGAACGAGATCGCCACGTTCGCCGTGCCGTTCGGCATGATGTACTTGCTCTTCATCGCGCTGATGTCGAGCGCGGCGCCGCTGCTCACCGCAGTGATCGAAGAGAAGATGTCGCGCATCAGCGAAGTGCTGATCTCGTCGATCACGCCGACGCAGCTGATGCTCGGCAAGCTCGTGGGCGTCGCCGGGGTCGCCGTGCTGCTCGCGCTGATTTATCTCGGCGGCGGCCTGTACGCGCTCCTGCAGAGCGGACAATTCGAACTCGTCCAGCCGTCGCTGATCGCCTGGTTCGTCGTGTTTCTGCTCTGCGCGGTGTTGATGTTCGGGTCCGTGTTCGTGGCAATCGGCGCGGCGTGCTCCGATCTCAAGGACTCGCAGAGCATGATGCAGCCGGTCATGGTCTTCATGCTGCTGCCGATGTTCATGTCGGCGATCGTGATGCGGCAGCCGAACTCGATGATCTCGGTCGTCGCGTCGCTGTTTCCGACGGCCTCGCCGTTTCTGATGCTGATCCGCCTCGCGATGTCGCCGCCTCCGCCAATGTGGCAGGTGGCGCTGTCGGTGGTCCTCACGCTCGGCACGACGGCGCTCTTCATCTGGGCGGCGGCGCGCATCTTCCGCGTCGGCCTGCTCATGCAGGGCAAGCCGCCGAATCTGCCGGAGCTCCTGAAGTGGATTCGGGCGTAGACGCCGACGTGATCGTCGCCGGTGCGGGGCCGGCTGGCGCGGTTGCGGCCCGCACGCTCGCGGCGAGCGGATTTCGGACGCTGCTCGTCGATCGCGCGGCGTTTCCCCGCAACAAACCGTGCGGCGGCGGCGTCAGCACGCGAGGTCTGCGCCGGTTCCCGTGGCTCGAGGCGGCGATCGCCGGCATCGACGTCCATCGCGTCAGGAAACTGCATCTCGAGGGCCCGGGCGGCGCGTCGGTTGACGTTCGGAGCCACGAGCCGAGCGTGCTGCTCGTGCGTCGCGTCGACTTCGATCACGCGCTCGTGCGTGAGGCCGTCGCGGCCGGCGCGACGCTCGTCGAGCGCTTCGAAATCACACAAGCCGCAGCCGACGCGTCCGGCGTGACCTTCACGTCCCGCGACGGCCGCACGCTCCGCGCGCCGCGCGTCGTCGCCGCCGATGGCGTGCACAGCGTGACGTCGAAGCGGCTCGGCGTCCAATCCGCGTGGCCCGAGGCGCGGCTCGCCATCGACATGATGGAGGAGACGCCGATCGAAACGCTTTCCGCCGCCGAACCGGACGTCCTGTGGGTCGCGTACGCGTATCAAGGGCTCGACGGCTACGCGTATATCTTTCCGAAGACGCGTCACGTCAACGTCGGCATCGGATGTCTCTTGCCGCACTTCAAGCGCCAGGTGGATGACGCGCCGTACGATTTGCAGCAGCGCTTTGTCGGCGCGCTCGTCGCGTCGGGCGCGCTCAGCGGTCGATCCGATCGCAAGCAGTTCACGCCGTTTCTGATTCCGATCGGCGGTCCGCTGCGGCCGGCGTATCGCGGCCGCGTGCTGTTTGCCGGTGACGCCGGCGGATTCGTCAACGCGATCACGGCCGAAGGCATCTACTACGCGATGGTGTCCGGCGAGCTTGCGGGCCGCGCGCTCGCGATCGGCCGGGACCGCGGCGTCGATGCCGGGCCGGTGTACGAGCGGCTGTGGCGGGCCGAAATCGGCACCGAGCTCGACGATGCGGTGCTGTTTCAGCGGTATCTTTTTTCGAGCCACGAGCGCGTGGCGCGGCTCGTGCGGGGCGCCGCCGCGGCGCCGGCGATGGTCGATCTGTTGCTCGGTTACGTCACGGGCGCGATGTCGTATGGATCATTGAGGCGCCGGGTGATCTTCAAGTTCCCGGGCACGATCTGGCGTGTGGCGCGTGAGAGATTTGGTGCCCGACGGGTGAGTCCGACAGCGCAGGAGTGACTATGCGAGGCGTGTGGCGGCTGTTGACGATGGCGGTCGTGATGGCCGCGGCGGCGCCGGTGGGCGCGCGGCAACCGAAAGCGACCGCGCCAATCGCGTACCACGTGACGTTTCCGGCCGCCGAGCATCACTGGATGCAGGTCGACGTCACGTGGACCGGTCTCGGCACGACGCCGCTCCACGCGCGCATGAGCCGATCGTCGCCCGGCCGGTACGCCGTACACGAGTTCGCCAAAAACGTGTTTTGGGTCGATGCCTACGACGGCAAGGGCCACGCGCTCACGTACACGCGGCCCAACGTCGACGAATGGGACGTCGCCGGTCACGACGGCACCGTGCGGCTCGTCTACAAGATTTTCGGCGATTTCGCCGACGGCACGTATCTCGGCGTGGACACCACCCACGCGCACTTGAACATGCCAGCCGCGTTCATGTGGGCCACCGGACACGACAACGATCCGATGCAGATCACGTTCACGCCGCCAGCCGGATCGAACTGGAAGGTCGGCACGCAGCTGTACCCGACGTCCGATCCGTTCACGTTCACCGCACCGAATCTTCAGTACTTCATGGACAGCCCGACCGAGCTCTCGGATTTCGTGATGAGCACGTTCTCGGTGCCCAACAGCGATGGCTCGCCCGCGCAGTTCCGGGTCGTCGTGCATGGCGACGGGTCGCAGGCCGACATCGACGATCTCGCGAAGATGATCTCGCGGCTCGTGCGCGAGGAGATGGCGGTCTACGGCGAATTTCCGAAGTACGAGCCGGGTTACTACACGTTCCTGCTGGATTTTTCGCCGTGGGGCGACGGCGACGGCATGGAACATCGCAACAGCACGTCGATCGAGAGCCCGGGCCTGTCGATGCGCACGGCGCAGGGCCGGCAGTCGGCGCTGAGCGTCGTCTCGCACGAGTTCTTTCACAACTGGAACGTCGAGCGCATCCGGCCCGCGGGTCTCGAGCCGTTCGACTTCACGCGCGAGAACATCACGTGTTGCCTGTGGCTGGCGGAAGGATTCACGCAGTACTACCAGCCGCTGCTGCTCGTCCGCGCGGGGTTTTCGCAAACGCCGCCGGTCAACGCCGGCCTCGCGATCATCAACGGCGCAGGCCGATCGGTGCGATCCGCCGTTCAAATGAGCGAGTACGCCGCATTCTCCGACGCGGCGCGATCGGTCGACGACACCGATCGCGCGCGCACGTTCATCTCCTACTACAGCTACGGCGCCGGGATCGCGCTGGCGCTCGATCTCTCGCTACGCGACATGTCATCGGGCAAGATCACGCTCGATGACTACATGCGGCTGCTGTGGCAGCGCTACGGCAAGCCCGGCGGCCCGGCGCCGGGTCTGGTCGGCAAGCCGTACACGCTCAAGGACATTCGTGACGCGCTCGCGGATCTCACGAGCAGTCGCCAGTTCGCGAACGATTTCTTCGACAAGTACATCGAAGGCCGCGAGGTGGCGGACTACGCGCGGCTGCTGAAGAGCGTCGGCTTCGCGCTGCGCGCGGCGCGGCCCGACGCAGCGTGGATCGGCAACGCGCAAGTGACGGAAGTCGCCGACGGCCTTCGCGTCGGAGTGATGGAGCAGCGCGGCGACGAGACCCGCGTGCCGGTTGCGTTCGACACACCGCTCTATCGCGCGGGCGTTGATGAGGACGACGTGATCACGCGGATTGACGGACAGGCGCCGACGCTCGCCGCATGGCGCGCGATCGCGCTGAAGCACCCGGGAGATACAATCGCGCTCGTCGTCAAGCGCCGCGACGGCAAGCTCGTCACGACGTCAGCGACGCTCGTCGCGGACCCGGGCATGCGCGTGGTCGCGATGGAGCAAGCGGGCAGCACGCTGACGGATGCGCAGAAGACGATGCGTGACGCGTGGCTCGGAACGCGCGTCAAATGATTTCTAATGACCCAATGACCCGGTGGCCCCTCACTTGATCCTCCCCGTGACCTCGAACCTCCGATAGTCCGAGTACGTCGCCTGGCACGTCGTCGTCTCTTGTTGCTGTTTGGTGACGAGATCGTAGCGCTCGCTGAATGAGCCGGGCACCCAAAGGCCGAGGCGATCGTCGGGCACGTAATCGGTGACCAGACTCACCTGGACCGAGCTCGTCTTGAAGTTCATCACGGTGTGGCGAACTCTGCCTGTCTCCGTTTCGATAACGATCTCGCCCTTCGAGTAAACCGGTTCGTCGTTCGACAAATTCCGGACGATCGTCGGCCGATCGTGCTCGCTGAACTCGAGCGTCGCGAGCTGGACGCCGTTCTGCTCGGTGAGCTCGCGTCGGTCGAAACGAAATTGGCCGATCCGTTTTGCTCCGAGGACGAGCAGGGCGAGCGTCGGCTCGTTGAAATTGCGCTCCACGCTGCCGATGTTGAACGTCGAGTTCCGATCCGCGACCTGCTGGGCGACGCGCGTCACTTCGCCCAGGTGCAGCAGCGTCTGAAGACTGTCGCGATCGGGCACGGGCTGACCGTCGACTTCGGCGATGTCGTGCACGGCGATCCAGTCGCGATCCGTCGGCATGAACACCAGGAACATATCGCCGGACATCGATCGTCGTTGAGTGCGGCCCGCGCGCATCACGGTTTGTGAATAGCGCTCCTTGCCGACGAGAAATGCGAACTTGATCTGGTAGTCGGCGACGTACGCCGCCGCGCGCGCGGTCAGCGCTTTCGTCGAGACGTCCAGACGGCTCTGCGCTCGAGGGCTGAACGCCGTCGTGAGCACAACCGCGAATCCAACGGGTGCGAAGCTGCGCGCGACTCGTCGCATGGTGGTCATGATCAGTCGAGCTCCAGCACCGCGGCGCGATCGCCGGCCGAGCGACGGCCTGCGGCGATCCAGCCGAATCGCGTCACGAGCGATCCAATCGTCATTGAGACGGCCGCGACAAGTCGAAGGGCGGGCGCGACGCCGGTGGCGAGACGAAGTACGAGTGCGAGCGGTCCCGTCAGCAACGCGCCCGCACGCACCAGTACGCCGCTCCCGCCCGCGAAGAGCGATCGCGCGACCCGGTCTCGTTGCCCTTCGAGGTGAACGAGCAACAGCGTCTCGAGTACGGCCGTGCCAATGCCGATGCGATTGAGGGCCGCGGCGCGATGGCCGGCGAGCTCGAGCAGGGAGGCGGCCGCGCCAAGCGCCGACGCGCCGAAGTGGAGCGGGAGCGATGAGACGTGGCGCGCCCAGACCGGAATGGCGGTCGCGCCGATGAGCACACCGGTGTAGGTCGCCAGCAGCGCGCCCGTGGCCGCAGCGACGATGTCGGCCGCGACCGCGAGCGGCGTCAGGTCAGCCGGCAGCAGGCGCAG
The DNA here is from genome assembly GCA_964419785.1 of uncultured Solibacteraceae bacterium. GTDB lineage: Bacteria > Acidobacteriota > Vicinamibacteria > Vicinamibacterales > SCN-69-37 > DATEGZ01. Next base: position 6,045 of record CAYQRM010000144.1, read on the forward strand.
CGCGATGGACGCGAAGACCGCTGACGAGAACGCGACAAGCGTCCACGCGCCAACCGACATCGGGCTTTGCCACTTGAACACGCGAAGCATGTTCAGAAATCGCGCCGGCCGCCCGAGATCGGAGACGAGGAGGACGGGCGAGAGCAGCGCGCCAACGGCCGCGATGGCGCGCGCGTCACGAGCGACCGCGATATCGGCGCCGGCAAGCTCGGCAGCGACGGCCACGACCGCGGCGGCGCCGGCGGCGCCGCCGACGAAGAAATAGACTGGAATTTCCCAGGTCCAGACGGGGGGCTTGAGGGGGACGGGGGATTTTTCCACAGGTTTAGGCATTTGGGGGACGGAGGTCGCTTGGGCAGATGCCCCCGCGACCTCCGTCCCCATTGTGCCTAAACCTGTGGAAAAATCCCCCGTCCCCAGCACACCCACACCATCACCATCATTAATAGCGCGGCAAGAGCCGCGGAGCGCCACGCGCGGCCGAGCAAGACCGTGGGCACCTGCGGATTCGGGGCAAGGTTGAACGTCCGCACATCGCCGCGCACCAGAAAGATCGAATGCGTGCCGCCGATGCTCGTGTGTCGCGGATCGTAAATCACGGCGTCCGTCACGCCGCGCGCGCCGAGCTCGGCGGCGCGCGCCGCCGCTCGCGCGCGCAGTTCGTCGAGATCGCCGAATTGAATCGACTCAGTCGGACACGCCTGCGCGCACGCCGGCGTCAGCCCGTCCTTCTGCCGGTCGTAGCAAAACGTGCACTTGAACGCGCGCCCATCGTCGGGCCGCCGATCGATCACGCCGAAGGGACACGTCACGACGCAGTAGCCGCAGCCGTTGCAGACGTCCGGCTGCACGAAGACGCCGCCGAACTCCGTCCGAACGATCGCGCCCGTCGGACACGCCTCGAGACAGCCGGCGTGCTCGCAGTGCTTGCAGACGTCGGACGAGAACTCCCATGCCGGCATCTCGTCGCGCACTCTCTCGACGAACTTCACGTGCCGCCAGGTCGAGTGTCCGAGCGCGCCCGTGTGGTCGTACGACGCCCCCGTCCAGGTGAAGCCGTCGGCCGGCACCTGGTTCCATTCCTTGCAGGCGACCTCGCACGCTTTGCAGCCGATGCAGACCGTCGCATCTGTGAAGAATCCTTTTGTGCTCATGGACGGTCCGCCTTCGCTCGCGTCGCGCTTGCGCGAGCCAGCTCCACCCGACACAGTAGCGCCTTCGTCTCCATGATGCGCACGTTCGGCTCTTCGGAGATCGCAATGAGATCGTTGACCGAGTCGCCGGTCACGAGCCCGCGTTGTCCGAAATGAAACGGCATCGCGACTTGATGGACGATGCGACCTTCGATGACGACGGGTCGGATACGCGGCGTCACGAGCGCATAGGCTTCGATGCTTCCGCGGGCGGTCGTCACGCGCACGCGATCGCCGTTGCCGATGCCCGTATCGCGCGCGAGCTCAATCGACATCTCGATGAAGAGCGCCGGCTGCAGCTCGGCAAGATGTGAGAGCGTTCGCGACATCCCGCCCGCTGTGTGATGTTCTGTCAACCGGTACGTCGTCAGCACGTGCGGAAAGCGATCGTCGGGCGAGCTCGCCCACGGATTGTCCGGCCGCGCCCGCCGGTCCGCGACCGGACTGGCTTGTTGAGGATAAATCGGATTCGCGACGGGCGATTCGAGCGGCTCGTAGTGTGCCGGCAGCGGTCCATCTTTGAGTCCCGTCGGTACCCACAACCATCCGAGGCCGTCGGCGTGCATGATGAACGCCGCCGCGTCGGACGGCGCGGCGTGTTTCGGCGTGTCTGGCGTGTCGATGCCCGTCCACTCGCGTCGAGCCTCATCCCACCACACGAGCTGCTTGCGCTCGCTCCACGGCCGGCCGTCCGGCCGAGCGGAGGCGCGGTTATAGAGGATGCGCCGATCTGACGGCCACGCGTAGCCCCATCCGTGTCCGTACGGCCCGTGCGCATCGCGTTCGTCCGCGCGATTGCGACCTTCCGAGGGAAAGACGCCGGAGTAGATCCAGCAACCGCAGGCCGTCGATCCATCCGCCGCGAGCTCGGCGAATCCAGACAGCAAGGTTCCGCCCTGCATTCGTCGCCCGTTGATTTCCTGCGCGACAATTTCCGTGACCGGCTCATCGTGCGGCCCCTGCGTTGGGTAGTCCCACGTGAGCGCGCGCAGTCCATCGTTCTGCGGCGATCGATCGGCCCCGGCCATCCTCTTCAATCGTCGTCCGAGATGAACGACGAACCAGTTGTCGCTGCGGCAATCGTCTGGCGCTTCGACGGCCTTCTCGTGCCATTGCAGCAACCGCTGCGTGTTGGTCATCGTTCCGCGCTTTTCCGCGTGGCCGGCCGCCGGAAAGAAGAACACTTCGGTGCCGATCGTCCGTGGGTCGAGCGCTCCGGAGGCAACCTCCGGCGAATCCTTCCAGAACGACGCCGTCTCGGTCTCGACGAGATCGCGCACGACGAGCCACTTGAGGTTCGCCATCGCGCGCCGCTCGAGCGCTGCGTTCGGCGCGCCGACCGCCGGGTTCTGGCCCATCACGAACAAGCCGTCCATCTTGCCGTCGGCCATGTCGAGCCAGTAGCCCTGATGCGAATGGTCGCCGGAGATTCTCGGGAGCCAGCCGAATCCGAAGTCGTTCTCGCGGCGAGCAGAGTCGCCGTACCAGGCCTTCAGGAGGCTGACGACGTACGCGTCGAAGCTCGACCAGACGCCCTTCGGTTGACGATGCTTGGTGATGTACCGCGCGAGCGTCGCGGTTTCGGCGCCGAACGCGGGCATGGGCAGGTAACCGGGGAGCAGATCGTAGAGCGTCGGGATGTCGGTCGATCCCTGAATCGAGGCGTGGCCGCGCAGCGCGAGGATCCCACCGCCGGGCCGGCCGACGTTGCCGAGCAGCAGCTGCAGAATTGCCGCCGATCGAATGATCTGGACGCCGACGGAGTGCTGCGTCAGTCCGACCGCGTAACAGATCGTGCCCGTCTTGTCGGCGCCCGACCGCGACGTGTACGCATCGGCGATTTCGAGAAAGCGATCGCGTGTGATGCCGCACGCGCGCTCGACCATTTCTGGCGTGTAGCGCGCGAAGTGCCGGATGAGCTGCTGGTAGATCGTGCGCGGGTGGGTGAGCGTCGCGTCGCGGCGCGGCTGGCCACTCTCGTCGAGATCGTACTGCCACGTCGTCGTGTCGTAGGAACGCGAGCTCGGCTGCCAGCCGGAAAAGAGCCCATCCAATTCCTCGGGCCCCTTGAAATCCTCGCGCACGAGCATCGACGCGTTCGTGTGCGCGAGGACGTAGTCGCGGAAGATGCGATTGTGCGTGAGGACGAAATTGATCAAGCCGCCGAAGAACGCGATGTCGGAGCCCGCGCGGATCGGCGCCCACAGATCGGCGTGCGCGGACGTGCGGCTGAATCGCGGATCGACGTGAATGACGAGCGCGCCACGCTCGCGCGCTTTGATCACCCACCGGAAGCCGACCGGATGCGCTTCGGCCATCGACGAGCCAACGATCAGAATCGCGTCCGCGTTGACGAGATCCTGCTGCGCCGTTGTCGCGCCGCCGCGCCCGAACGAGGTGCCCAGACCGGGCACCGTCGAGCTATGTCATATGCGGGCCTGGTTGCTGATGGCGACCATGCCGAGACCGGCCGCGAACAACTTCTTGATCACGTAGTTCTCTTCGTTCGAAAGCGTCGCGCCGCCCAGATGCGCGATCGTCGGACATTGCATGAGCGGCAGTCCGTCGCGCTCCGCCACGAACGATTGCGCGCGCGTGGTCCAGACGCGCTCGGCAATCATGTCGAGCGCGGTCTCGGGATCGAGCCGCTGCCACTCGGTCGCGAAGGCCGCGCGGTACTTCACGCGCGTCTCACGTGCCGGGTGCGTCAGGAGCTCGAAGCTCGCCGCGCCTTTTGGACAGAGATGGCCTTCGGAAATCGGCGACGCAGGATCGCCCTCGATCGCCACGAGCTTGCCGTCGCGATGGTAGACGAGCTGTCCGCACCCGACCGCGCAGTACGGACAAATCGATCGCGCGACCTTTGCGCCACGCAGGCGCGACGCGAGCGTGTCGGTGCGCGCCGACATCGCCGCCTCACCGGTCGCATCGCCGCCGAATAGTTGTCGTAGAAGTGGCCAGGCCATAGGGGAATGGTACGACAGAGTGCCTCACGGATTACTGCTCAAAGATCACTCCCGGTGCAAGCTTCCATTCCGGATCGAGCGCGCGCTTGATCGCGCGCATTTCCTGGAGCGCGGGCGCGCCGTAGAGCTGGCGCAGCAGCGTCTGCTTCAACCCGCTGCGGCCCACGCCGTGTTCGGCGAGTGGGCAACCGCCGAGCCGCGCGACGTCGCGGCCGAACTCGAGGATCGCATCACGGCCCGCGACGACATCCTCGTACGTCTTTGGGATGACATTGGGGTGCACGTTGCCGTCCGAGATGTGCCCCCAGATCGCGTAGTCCAGTCCGCGGCGCACGTACCCTTCGCGATAGTGCTGCATCATCTCGCCGAAGCGATCGAACGGCACGATCATGTCGGCTGCCGTCTTCTCGATCCGCGCGTCGACCAGGCGCTTCGCCTCGCCAACCCGGCGGTTGACGCCTGTCGGCACGGCTTCGCGAAACGCGAGAAACTGTCCGGCGCGCCGCTCGTCGCCGGGCATCGCGAGCTCCGTCTCATCGAATGCGCCGTGGCGATCGAGCGTGCGGCAGAATCTCACGAGCGCGCTGTCCGGCGCGTCCGGACCAAGCGAAGAAGCGACATCAGCAAACGCCGAGGACGCACTGGCGCCCGGCGGCAACTCGAGCTGGACGATCAACACGACGTCGGCGTGGTGAGAGATCGCCAGCTCCTGACGGCGATCCGCGCCGTCCTCGCGCACGATCTCCAGACATCGCCGATCGACGTGCTCGATGGCCGCGACGTCGATCCCGCGCGGATCGCGGGTCCGCCACGTCTCCGCTGACGCACGGCGCAAGTCGTAGACGAGCGCCAGCGCCGTCGCCTCGGACCTGACAGGCACGAGCGCGAGCGCAACCGCGGGCGGCTCCGGCAGGACTCGAAGCGTCGCATCCACGATGACCCCAAGGGTCCCTTCCGAGCCGACGAACAAATCGACGAGATCCATCGCCGGCGCGGCGAAATAGCCGGCCGAACACTTCGGGACCGCCGGCATGCGATAGGACCCCGGCCGAAACTGCCGCGTGCCGCACGGACAGGCAAGCTCGAAACCCTCCTGCCGATGTGCGTGTACCTGTCCCCGCTCGATCTCGAGCACGTGACCGCACGCCAGGACGACCGTCAATCCCTCGACCCAGGCGCGCGTCGTTCCGTACTTGAAAGTGGCCGCACCGGCAGCGTTCGTCGCGACGACACCGCCGACGAACGCGCCCGTGAATGTGGGAACGGGTGCGTACCAGCGATGTTGCTCGTGCAGCAGTTTTTGCAATGTTTCGAGCGGGACGCCCGCTCCTGCGCGGATTCTGCCCTGGCCCGCTTCGTGAATTGTCGTCAACCGTTCGGTCGAGAGCACCAGACCACCTGCGGGCGTCGCGCCACCGGTGACTGACGATTGCGCCCCGACAACGAGCACCCGAGCGGCGGCAGTCACCAGGGCGGCGACCTCCGCCTCGGTGTGCGGCTTCGCGACGGCATCGGCGCGACCGCCGGTGAAATGTGCGGCGTCTTCGAGGTACCGGCCGACCGTCTCAGCCGATCGGTCGACGACCAGCGCGGAAGGTTGGCCCTCGGGCTCTCGTGCGCGAATGCGATGGGAGATCATTGTCAAAGAGGCGAGGTCAGCCAAGGAGAACGCAAATGGCAGGGCGTCGTCAATTCGCCGCACTGGTCGCGGCGTCGGTTGTGGGGTGCACCGGTCTCGTCGCGGCGCAGGCGCCTGAGTTCTCGCCTCAGGCACTTCAATCAACGCCGCGCATGGCGCTCGAGGAGTTCCGCAGGCTCCACGCCGCCAGCAGCGTGCTCGTGATCGACGTCCGCGATCCACTCTCGTTCAAGAGCGGGCACATCCCCGGCGCGGTGAACGTGCCGCTCGACCAGATTGTCGGGCGCGCAGGCGAGATCGAGAAGCGCGCCAAAGGACGCCGCGTCGTGACGTACTGCGCGTGTCTAAACGAGCATGCCAGCGCCGAGGCCGCGCTTCGGCTCATCCAGAGCGGCGTCGTGGACGTCTGCGCGCTCGTGGGTGGACTGCGCGCGTGGATCGCCGCCGGCGGCCGCATTCAATGATTGAGGGCCGCACTCGTGACCGATCGCTGCGCTACTGCTGCAGCGCAGCTTGTTCCGAGAGAAACTTGCGAAACGCTTCGTCGGACTCGACGGTGAGGACGCCGCGCATGCGGTAGTGTCCGAGGCCGCAGAGCTGCGAGCAGGCGATATCGAATTCACCCGTCTGCGTCGGCACGAACCAGACCGGCGAGAAGAGGCCGGGAATCGCGTCCTGCTTCACGCGCATCGCCGGCACGCCGAAGCTGTGGATGACGTCCTTGCTCGACAGTTGGATGATGACCTGTCGTCCAACCGGCACGTGCAGCAGGCCCAGCACGAAGATGTCGTCTTTGCCCCCGGGCGAGTTGCGATCGAGGCCGAGCGGATTCGTCGGCGTCACGAGGGCGACGGACGTGTTACCGAACCGACCGTCCGGCCCCGGGTAGTGCACGTTCCACGCGAACTGCTCAGCGACCACGCGCACGACGATCGCGTTGGCGTCGCTGGGCTGGGCCGCGGTCCGCTTGAACCATAGCGGCAGCGCGAACACCACGAGCAGCACAGCCTCGGCGACGACGACGCCGACTTCGATCCCGAACGCGAAATGGCCGGTGGCGCCGGCCGCATCGGCGCGCGGCTGGCGGCCGCGCCGGAATCGGATCAGGACCCACACGAAGTACGTGGCCCAGCCCGCGAAGAGCACGAGCATCAAGATGTGAACGAGCGTCAGGACGAAATCGATCTCGCCCGCATGACTCGACGCTGCCGGCGGCAGAAAACGCGTCATCATTCCACGTCCCCAACGGCCGCCCGGCGCACGAAGCGCACGATGAACACGCCGAATCCGCTGAGCACGCCGACCGTGACGCCGACCAGCACCAGCACCGCGGCCCGGACGCCGTCGGTGACCGGGCCCTCTTCGACGCGGAAGCACACGGGACAGGCCAACGCGCTCGCGCCAGCTGCGGCCCAGAACATCGCGACAAGCGCGCCGACGATCCTCCGCCGCCACGCGCACGTCATGTCAGATAGAAGAGCAGAAAGATCGTCAGCCACACGATATCGACGAGCGCCCAGTACAAACCGATCGAGTAAATCCGGCCGGCGGTCATCGCCTCGCCGACCCGTCGCGCACCGAGCAACACCCAGACGTTCGCCGCCAATCCGCAGACGACGTGCAGTGCGTGCAATCCCGTCAGCGTGTAGTACATCGCGAAGAACGTGTTGACGGATGGCACGAGGCCTTGCGCGATCTCGCCGCGCCACTCGATGCTCTTGACGATGAGGAACACGATCGCCAGAAGCGATCCGGCGAGAAGCAGCGTGATGGCCTGAGCCGTCGGCACGGACCGCGCGCGCAGCACGAGCGCGGTCATGATCGACAGGACGATGGTGTGCGTCACACCAAACCACACGCCGAGGACATCGAACCCGCGCGGCCACGCCGGCGCCGACACGCGCAGCAGGGCGTACGACGAGAACAGAGCGCCGAAGAGCATCACCTCCGACGCGATGAACAGCCAGATCCCGAGCCTGACGTTGGTCACGCCCGTGTCCGCGCGGCGATCGACCGTGTACGGAATCATGGCTGCTGCTGCGGAATGAAATCGATCGCAGTGCCCGGCGGGCTGTAATCGTACGGCCCGCGGTACACGCGCGGAGTCGACGGAAAATTCTCGTGCGGCGGCGGCGATGTCGTCGCCCACTCCAGGGTCGTCGATTGCCACGGATTTTCGACCGTGCGCTTGCCGCGCACCAGACTCCACGCGAGATTGACGATGAAGAAGAGCTGCACCGCGCCGAGGAGCACCGTCGACCACCACTGTCCGGAGTAAAGGTGCATGACTGGCGCGGCGAACGTGTACGCTCGGCCGCCGTCGTACAGCCGCCGGTTCACGCCGGCGAGGCCCTCGATCAACATTGGGAGGAAGATGCCGTTCATCCCGATGAGCGATCCCCAGAAGTGCAGCTTGCCGAGCAGCGGGTTCATCATCCGGCCCGTGACTTTCGGGAACCAGTAATAGATGCCCGCGAACAACGCGAACAAGGTCCCCGGCGCAACGATGTAGTGAAAGTGCCCGACGACGTAGTACGTGTCGTGCAGCGGGATGTCTGACGCGGCAAGACCGAGCGGCAAGCCTGTCAGGCCGCCGATGCCGAACATCGGAAGAAACGCCAGCGCGAACAGCGCAGGCACGGTGAAGCGGATCGATCCGCCGTAGAGCGAGATCAACAGCGACGAGACGATGACGACCGACGGTACCGAAATGATCATCGTCGTCACCTGGAAGAACGCGCTCATCGTCGGGCCCATGCCGGTGAGGAACATGTGGTGCGCCCAGACCAGGAAGGACATGAAACCCATGAACAGCGCCGACCCGACCATCGCGCGGTATCCCCACAGCGGCTTGCGCGTGGCGTTGGCGATCACTTCGGCGACGATGCCGAACGCCGGCAGAATCAGGACGTAAACTTCGGGATGCGCGAGAAACCAGAACAGGTGCTGCCAGAGAATCGGACTGCCGCCGCCGGTCGCGCGCAACGGCGTGCCAGAGACCACGAGGCCGGTCGGCAGAAAGAAGCTCGTGCCGGCGAGGCGATCCATGAGCTGCAGCACGGCCGCTCCTTGAAGCGGTGGAAATGCAAGCAGCAGGAGGAAAGACGTTACGAGCTGCGTCCAGACGAAGAAGGGCAGCCTCATCATCGTCAGTCCCGGCGCGCGCAGCTGCATGATCGTCACGATCATGTTGATCGCGCCGACGAGCGACGAGACGATGAGCACGAACATGCCGAGGAGCCACGCGGTCTGGCCGGCGGACGCGATGTCGGCGAGCGGCGGGTACGACGTCCAGCCCGAGCTCGCGGCGCCACCGGGCAGAAAGAAGCCCGTCACCATCACGATCCCGCCCGCGAGGTACAGCCAGTAGCTCAGCGCGTTGAGGCGCGGAAACGCCATGTCGGGCGCGCCGATCATCAGCGGAACGAGATAGTTGCCAAACGCGCCGACGGCAAACGGCACGACCGCGAGAAACACCATGATGGTGCCGTGCATCGCGCCGAGCTGCGTGTAGAACTCCGGCAGCATCACGCCCTGCACGACGTTCGATTCGCCAAGCAGGCCGCCGATGAACGGCAGCGGGTGCGCGGGATAGGCCAGCTGCCAGCGGACGAGGACGATGAGTGCGAAGCCGAGAAGAAGAAAGACGAGGCTGGTGAACAGGTATTGCAGCCCGATGACTTTGTGGTCAGTCGAAATGATGCGCATCGGCCGGCCGTGATTCTATACTGGCCCCATGGCGACCACGCGTGAAATGCCGCCGCCGGCGACCGCGGAACCGGGCCTGTCGCGCGCGTACATCCTCGTCCTCGTTGTCGAAGCGATCGCGATCGGCGCGCTCTACTGGCTCGGCGTGCATTTCTCCTGAGTCATGCGCTGGCTCGATTGGGTCGTCGTCATCGCGTACCTTCTGTGGATCGTCACGAGCGGCTTGCGCGCCAGCCGGCGGACGAACGAAGTCGACGGCTATTTCCGCGCCAATCGCAGCCTGCCCTGGTGGGCCGTCGGCCTGTCGGTGATGGCGACGCAGCTCAGCGCCATCACGCTCGTCGGCACGACCGGTAAAGCGTACGCGGACGGCATGAAGTTTGTGCAGTTCTACTTCGGGCTGCCGATCGCGATGGTGATCCTCTCGATGACCGTCGTGCCGTTCTTCTATCGCGCAAACGTCTACACGGCGTATGAGTATCTCGAGCGGCGATTTGATCTGAAGACGCGCACGCTCGCGGCGTTCACGTTTCTCATGCAGCGTGCGCTGTCATGCGGGATCGTGATTGCCGCGCCGTCGATCATTCTGTCGATTGTTCTCGGCTGGGATTTTCGTCTCACGATCCTCGTGATCGGCTTGCCGGTCATCGCCTACACGATGGTTGGCGGCGTCCAGGCCGTGACATGGACCGACGTGAAGCAGATGGGCGTCGTCGTGTGCGCGATGGCGGCGGTCGTGGTCGTGCTGATTATGGGATTGCCGGTGAGCGCGAGTCAGGCGCTGCACGTCGCCGGCGCGGTCGGGCGACTCCAGGCGATCGATACGAGCCTCGATCTGCATCAGGATTACACGCTCTGGTCGGGGCTGCTCGGCAGCTTGTTTCTGATGCTGTCGTACTTCGGCTGCGATCAGAGCCAGGTGCAGCGCTATCTCACCGCGAAGTCGGTCAACTCGGCGCGGCATTCGCTGCTCGTGAGCGCGTTCGCCAAGATTCCGCTGCAAGCGGGGATTCTGCTGACCGGCGTCCTGACGTTCTGCTTCTTCCTCTTCAACAAGAATCCGATGCTCTTCAATCCTGTGTACGAGAGCACGGTGCTGTCGAGCTCGCGCGCCGAGGAGTACCGCGCGCTCGAGGCCGAATACGAGCAGAAATTTGATGCGCGTGAAGAAGCGGCTCTGGAGCTAGCCAAATGGGGGCGCTTTCGATCGTACGAGGGCATCGGCAACCCCGCCCATGACCCCTACCTGACCAGCCGTGCATTGTTCCAGTCCGCAGAAGCCGATGTCGAAAGAGTGCGGACCAAGGCGGTGACGCTCGTGCGCGAGGTCACCGGCGACAAGAGCTACACCGACACGAACTACGTCTTTCCGACGTTCATCCTGACGTATTTGCCGATTGGTTTGACCGGGCTGATGATCGCCGCGATTCTTTCTGCGGCGATGTCGGCCAGCTCGGGCGAGCTGAACGCGCTCGCGACGGCGACGGCGATCGATGTCTACCGGCGCCACATCAATCCCACCGCGCCTGACGCCGCGTTTCTGCGCTTCTCGAAGCTCGCGACGGCGTTCTGGGGACTCTTCGCGTGCGTGTCGGCGTACTACGCGGCGAATCTCGGATCGCTCATCGACACGGTGAACAAGATTGGCTCGTTGTTCTACGGATCGCTCCTCGGCGTGTTCATTCTGGCGATCGGCACGAAGCGCGCGAACGGCCACGGCGCGTTCGCGGGGCTCGTCGCGGGTCTCGTCGCCGTCTTCTTCGTCGCGTTCATGCCCGAGACGAAGACGATCTCCTACCTCTGGCACAACGTGATTGGCGCGGTCGTCTGCGTCGTCGTGGGCATGGCGGTGAGTGTGGCGACGCCGCGCCGCGCGGTCTAGCGCGGATCGCGATCGGCGTCGGCCGTGATCGTGAGGTGCAAGTGATCGTAGCGGCAGTCGGTGCGCGCGCTGAGGCTGTCGAGGCTCAGCTCGTCGCGACCGTCGGTCTGCACCTCGCGTGACGTTTCGGGCGCGTCGCCGGGTCGTGCGGTGTGGTGCCGGTAACGCACGCGCGCCGACAGGCGGCGGTCGGCGCCGCGCGTCAGATCGATCTGAAACGTCCATGACTGCTCGGCGTCCGACGGCGCCAGCACGGTGCCCGCCGCGCCGCCGACGTGACACGCGGCCTCCCAGACGACCGCGCTCTTGGTCTCGCCAGCCGCAATCGCGAGCGTGAAGCGTCCGCCGTTCGACGCATCGTCTTCACTCGAGACGGCATAGCGCACCAGGACGCGGACCGTCGGCGTGGCAGGCTGCTGCGCGGAGCCGGCGACGAGGAGCAGCGCGACGAGCGCGCGTGCGGGCATGGCAGCTCCAATCAGATCGAAGGCCTCGATTGTCGCACACGGTACAATCTCCGGCCATGTCCGCACCCTACGCTCAATATGTCGGCGACCTCGATGCCGTCGACGTTCTTCGAACATCGCTCGACGACTACGCGCACCTCATGCCCCGGTTTACGCCCGCGATCTGGGATCAGCCGTGGGCTCCCGACAAGTGGACCGTGCGCCAGATCATGGTGCACGTCGCGCAATGGGAAATGATTTTTGGTATTCGCGTGCTCTGTGCCGTGGCCGCGCCGGCATACACGGTGCAGCCGATGGATCAGGACGAGCTCATGCGCGTCCAGGGCGATCTCGTCGACGGACCGTCGGCGTGGGCGGCATTCAGCGGCGCGCGCCGGATGAATCTCGCGCTCGCGCAATCGCTGACAAAAGCGGATCGGCAGCGACACATTTCGCATCCTGAAAAAGGCCAGATCGACGTCGAGTACCTATTGGTGACGCTCGCCGGCCACAGCGTCCATCATTACCGTCAGCTCGCACCGCTCGTGGCGCGCGTCAGCTAGGACGTGGCGGCCGACCCGATGGCGGGGTGTAGCCGGCAGGATGCCGACCCGAGAACACGATAGATGAGGCGTAGTGCGCCAATTTGGCTGAGCCTTGCTCTCGCGATCTTCGTCGCGATCCGCCTGCTGGCCGCCGAGCCCATCGTGTCCGTCTGGTACCGCGGCTCGCCTCCGGGGCAGCCGCGTCAGGACGACCTCGCGATCATTCGTGCGCTGGGATTCAATAACGTGACGTGGCCCACAGCGAGCGGCGGCGGCATCGCCGATCTTCGTCGCATGGCCGACATCGTCGGTGTCGGCGTCCAGGTACGAAGCGAGACGCTGCCGCTCACGGCGGCGTCCGCGATGCGGCCGCACACCGCCGTGGACGTGCCGGTGAAGGAAGTCGCCGCCGAAGACATGCCCGCGCTGGTGTGGCGCGCGGTTGCGCACGGCACGCACGTGGTCTGTTTCGATCCGGGACCGGCGGACGGCACGGGGTTGCAGAACGCAGCCGGACGCCCCGAGCCCTGGGTGCAGACCGCGAAAACGATCGCGCGGCAGCTCAGCTTCAACGCCAAGCTCTTCAACGATCTTCGAATCGGGCCACCGGTCACCGTGCTCGGGCCGGCGTCGCCGGCGTTGGACGTGGTCCTGTTGCAGGACGAGCGATCGTGGGTGCTGTTTGCCACCAACGCCACGCGCGGTCGCGTGAAAGCGATCGCGCGGCTGCCCTCGATCGTGCCAGCCGCGCTCTGGGTCAATCTGCTCGACGGTTCGCAGATGTCGATGCTGAGCCAGCCAATCGGCCCGCGTTGGGACATGGATCTCGAAGCCGGCGCGGCGCGCGTTTACGTCATCAGCAAAGTCGACAAGTAGCGCCTGCGTGTAGGCTAATGCGTTGATGTTTTCGTCTCGGCTGCCGCCAACGCTGGCACAGAACGCGTTCAGCCGCGCGGTCGACGCACGACGCCGATCCGGCGTGCCGCTGCTCGATCTGACTGAAACGAATCCGACGACGGTCGGCATCGCGTATCCGGCGGACGTGCTCGCACCGCTCGCCGATCCGCACGCCGGTCGCTACGCGCCCGATCCGCGAGGACTGGATGAGGCGCGCGCCGCGATCGCCGCATCGTACGCGCAGGATCTCTCGGTGTTGGTGTCCGCCGATCGCATCGTCCTCACCGCGAGCACGAGCGAGGCGTACGCGCTGATCTTCAAGCTGCTGTGCGATCCAGGACAGACCGTGCTCGTACCGCGGCCGAGTTATCCGCTATTCGATCTGCTGACGCGGCTCGAGGGCATCGAGGCGCGGCCGTACTCGCTCGAGTATCACGGTGTGTGGTCGATCGATCGATCGACGGTCGAGGCTGCGCTCAGATCGGACGTTCGCGTCGTGCTCATCGTCAGCCCGAACAATCCGACAGGATCGCTGCTGCGCGCAGACGATCGCGAATGGCTCGTGACGATGTGCGCCAGACGCGGCGTGGCGATGATCTCCGACGAAGTGTTTGCCGGCTATCCGCTCGCGCCGCGCGCCGACGCGTGCTCGCTCGTCGGCGAGAAGCGTGCGCTGACCTTCGTTCTCGGCGGTCTGTCGAAGTCCGCCGGCCTTCCACAGGTGAAGCTCGGCTGGATATTGGTCGACGGGCCAGACGCCCTCGTTGCCGAGACGCTCGAGCGACTCGAGCTCATCATGGACACCTATCTCTCGGTGTCGACGCCGGTGCAGATCGCCGCCAGCCGGCTGATCGAGAGCGGCCGTACGATTCGCGCCGCGATTCTCTCGCGCGTGCGCGCCAATCTCGACGCGCTCCGCGCGGCCGTGCGCGCGCATCCGGCCGTCACGCTGCGCGAGCCAGAAGGGGGCTGGAGCGCCGTGCTCGAAGTGCCGGCGACGATGGGGGATGAGGCGCTGGTGTTGAAGCTGGTTGAGACCGCGCACGTCATCGTGCATCCGGGCTACTTCTTCGATTTCGAAGGCGGAGCATTTCTCGTTGTCAGCCTCCTGCCTGACCTTGACGTGTTCCGGACAGCGCTCGACAGAGTCCTGCCGATCGCGAGCCGAGGCGGCGTGTAATGACACGGCATGCTGGCATCGTGCTGCCGCTGTTTTCCGCGCCCTCGTCGCGATCGTGGGGGATCGGCGAGATCGGCGACCTGGACCCGCTCAGCCGGTGGCTGTCGGCGGCGGGCTTCGATCGACTCATGCTTCTGCCGATCGGCACGATGTCGCCGGGCGCGTGGTCGCCGTACTCGGCGGCGTCGGCGATGGCGATCGATCCGATTTTCATCAGCGTCGAAGCGGTCGACGATTTCGTGCGCGCGGGCGGGCGCCACGCGCTTTCGGCGGAGGCGCGCGAAGCGATCGGGCGCGCGCGCGAGAACGCGGGCGTGGCATATCCGTGGGTTCGACGCGCGAAAGGCGAAGCGCTCGATCTCGCGTTCGCGGCGTTTGTGCGCGATGAGTGGCAGTTGATGACGCCGCGCGGTGCCCAGCTCGCCGCGTTCATCGCGCGCGAGCGCTGGTGGCTCGACGACTACGCGCTGTTTCAGTCGATCGCCGACGCCGCCGAGACGGCGACGTGGCGCGCGTGGCCGGCGCCGCTTCGCGATCGCGACCCGCGCGCGCTCGACGAGCTTCGGCGCCAGCGCGCTCGCGACGTGCTGCGGCAGCAGTATCTCCAATGGATCGCGGCCACGCAGTGGGCGCTGGCACGACGGGCGGCCCGCGCGCACGGCGTCGGCATCGTCGGCGACGTGCCCTTCGTCGTCGCCACCGACAGCGCCGATGTGTGGGTGAGGCCTGGCGAGTTCATGCTCGACGTGTCGGCCGGCGTGCCGCCAGATGCGTTCAGCGCGACGGGCCAGGACTGGGGCTTGCCGACGTATCGATGGGACGCGATCGTCGCCGGCGGATTCACATGGATGCGCCAGCGAGTGAGGCGCATGGCCGCGCTCTTCGACAGCGTGCGCGTCGATCATCTCGTCGGCTTCTACAGAACGTTCGGGCGGCCGCCCGACGGCGAAGGATTCTTCAGTCCGTCCGACGAGCCATCGCAGACGTGGCTCGGCGAGCAGAATCTGACGATCGTGCTCGACTCGGGTCTCGAAGTGATCGGCGAGGATCTCGGCACGGTGCCGGACTTCGTGCGCGCGTCGATGGCTCGGTTGAGCGTGCCCGGATGCAAAGTGCTCCGCTGGGAGCGCGATTATCAGCGTGACGCACACCCGTTCCTCGATCCCGCGACGTTCTCGCCAGTGTCGGTGACGCTCACCGGCACGCACGACACGGAGAGCCTGGCGGCCTGGTGGGAGGGCGCGGCCATGGACGAGCGGCGGGCGTTCGTCGACGTGCCGTCCCTTCGCGCGCGAGGCGAAATCGATCCGTCAATCGCGTGGACCGACGCGCTTCGCGATCGCGTGATCGAGATGGCGTACCACTCGCGATCCGATCACTTGTTCATGCCGATGCAGGATGTGTTCGGCTGGCGCGATCGCATCAACACGCCCGCGACTGTCAACGAGATCAACTGGACGTGGCGCTTGCCGTGGCCGGTCGACGAGCTCGGCCAGACGCCGGACGCGGTTGAGCGGGCGGGGTTCTGTCATGCGCTCGCGCACGCCGCGGGCCGAGCGTTGCCGGCCGTGCCCGCGTGAGGATTACACTAAGCCGGTTCCCCCAATGAGCCATCACTACAACATCAGAGAGTATCCGCTCCAGCAGGGCGCGCTCGAGATCGCGTACATCGAGGAGTTCTTCAGCGAGTTTCCCGAACGGAAGACGGCCGCGGCGATTCTGCAAAGACTCGAAGGCCGGCCGTGCCAGATCCTGATGGCCGAATCGGCGCTGCCTGACGATCCCGCGACGGTCGTGCCGGTCTCCTACAAGGTGTCGCACGAGCTGCGCGAGACCGAGACCGATCCGGTGCTCGCGGACCTGGTCGCGCGGCTTGGTGATGCGGTGCAGTTCGAGGGCCGTAAGATTCTGTATAACTGGCTCGGCGCCACGCGGCTCGACTGGCGAGGTCAGGGCCACTTCCGCGCGCTCACCGAGGAGCAGGAGGTGTGGGCGGTGGCCCACGGCTTCGACGAGATCGTCGTCAAGACGAAGAATAGGTATTACGACATGCGCGGCACGCTCGACAGCTTGCAATTCAACGTCGTCAAGCTCGAGCCCGCCGCGGATTGCCTTGACTCGAAGGTGTACCTGAGCAAACGCCTCGGGCCCTTCGTCCTCGACGCCCACCGCAGCCGTCGTCAAGTGATCCGGGCTTGAAGCTTGTCGCCTTTCATCCCCCTCTAGAATGCTCTTGTGGAAACAAGCCCCGTCTCCCTCAAGCTGATCACCTGGAACGTCAACGGGGTGCGGGCGAGGCAGGCGGAGGTGCAGCAGCTGCTCGATGCCGAACAGCCCGATGTCGTCTGCCTGCAGGAGATCAAAGCTACGCCAGACCAGGTGCCGGCGTTGCTCGTCTCGCCCGACGGGTATTGGTGCTACTGGCACGGCGGCCGCGGCTACTCGGGCGTGGCGCTGCTCGTGCGGCGCAGCCGCCTCGCGACGCCGCCCACCTTCAGCCATCCCGCGTTCGATCTGGAGCAGCGCATTGTCGTGGCGGACCTCGACGGCACGACCGTGGCGTCCGTCTACGTTCCTAACGGCGGGAAAGATTTTGGCGTCAAACTCCAGTTCCTCGAGGCCCTGGCCGGGTGGTCGGCTGAAACTGCCAGGGCCGGCCGGTCGCTAGTTCTCTGTGGGGACCTCAACGTGGCGCGAGAAGATCGAGACGTGCACCCGAAGGAGCGTAAGCCGAATCAGATCGGCACGCGGCCAGAGGAGCGCGCGCTGCTGGGGCGCGTGTTCGATGGTGGCCTGGCCGACGTCTGCCGCGATCTCGATCCCACGAACGATCAGCTGTTCACCTGGTGGGCGCCGTGGCGCAGCTTGCGCCAGCGCAACATCGGGTGGCGGATCGATTACGTGCTCGCCAGCCGGCCGCTGGCGAGCCGGGCGCGATCGTCCGTGTCGATGCGCGAGTTCGGGACGAGCGATCACGCGCCGGTCGTCGTGACGTTCGACGGAGCGGGTTCATGAGTCTTCGCGTCCGCCTGATCGTTGTCTTCTTCCTGCTGTCGGTGGTGCCGCTCGGTGCCGTCACGTTCTACTCGTACACGAGCAACGTGCGCGCCGTTCGAGACGCGGCCACGCGCGAGTCCGACTTGCTCGCCGGCGAGTTGAGCCAGCGCATGCAGCTCGTGACCGCGGAGCTCAGCGAACGCGTCGAGCACCTGATGGACATTCCGAATCCGCCGGCGACGACGGCGCCCCCGTCGCAAGTGGCGCAGAACACCAAACCATCAGGTGGAACGCCAACGCCGCCGCAAGGATCGCGCCCGACGACAGCGACGACTTCAAAACCCAAGCCGGCGCCCCCGGCGCCTGTTGCACCTGTCTCTCCCACGGCACCTGCGATCCCGGCCGCGCCTCGGCCAACGCCCGCGGCGAGCGAGGCCACAGCGATGCCGCCAGGCTACGACGCACAAGTCGCACAGGCGCTTGGCGAGGCGGCGATGCTGCTCAACAACGTCGAGCTGCGCGGCATGGGACGCGGGCAGGGACGCGGCTATCCACGGCCGGGAAC
The DNA here is from genome assembly GCA_964419785.1 of uncultured Solibacteraceae bacterium. Taxonomy (GTDB): domain Bacteria; phylum Acidobacteriota; class Vicinamibacteria; order Vicinamibacterales; family SCN-69-37; genus DATEGZ01. The sequence continues at coordinate 24,063 of CAYQRM010000144.1, forward strand.
CACGGATTCGACTGTTCGATCGGGCCGCGGCTACACGGAATTGCCGGCGGGGCCTGCACACTTGGCGATTCCGCCGCCGACGCCCGGCGTCGCGCCGCCTGCGGCACTCGGAATTACGCCGCAGCCGTCGCCCGGAGTCACGCCGCAAACGCCGCCAGGAGCGACGCCGCAGGCGCCCCCTGGCGTCACGCCGCCTGCATCATCATCCGGTCAGCGCGGCTCCCCGAGTCGATACACCGGACAGCGCACGCGTCCAGAGGCCGGCGGTCGCGGGGCCAATGCGAACGCCGGTAATTCAGGCAACTCGACCGCGGGCACCGGGATCGGGGCCGGAACCGGCGCGGCCACCGGCAGCGCGGCCGGTGATGCCGCGAACGTCGCGAGCGATGCGACGCGGCTGACGATCGATCTCGCGCCGATTCGTCGCGAGATCCTCAAACAGATCGTGCCCGACGGCCAGCTCGACAGCCTGACGCCAGAAGAACGGCAACGGGTCGCGCGCGAGCTCAATCAACGGATGCTCGGCATCGCGCAAGGCATCCAGCTCGGCGCGGCGGGCCTGCAGAAGAAAGCGGCGGACGCGGAACGCGAAGCCGCGGACGCTCAAGCCAAGACGCAGCAGGCGATGGACGCCACCGCGAAGACGACGAAAACTGCAGAATCAACCGCGAAGGCGGCGGACGCGAACGCCAAGGCATCCGACGCGAGCGCCGCGAAGACCGCCGAACCGTCCAAGAGTCAAAGCGCTCACCCGACGCCGGCCACGCCTGCGCCGATGAGGAAGAAGACGGAGATCACTGGCAGCCACCTTGGCGTGATGGTCGAGCAAAACGGTCAGGTCGTCGAACAGATCGGCGCTGAGCTCAACATGCCGCAGGTCCTCGCGACGGTCTTCTCGTCGACACGCCGCGACCGCGGCGAGGTGCCGTTCGCGATCGGCAAGGACGGCAAGATCTTCGCTCCGACTGACGCGGACCGGAAGACGGTTGAAGGCCTCAAGCTCGCCGTACCGGCCGACGGACAAGCCACGACGACCCGCAACACCGGCGACTGGATCGTCGTGATGACGACCGATCCCTCGGGCTCCGGCCTGCACTTCGGCATCGCGAAGCCCGTCGCGGATTCACTCAACGAACTGCGCAAGACGGCCGCGCGCAACGCGAGCTTCGGCCTCGGTTTCATCGCGCTCGCGCTCATTGGCATCGTCCCGCTTTCGACGAGGCTCACAAGCAACCTGTCAAAACTGACTGAGGGCGTCGACCGGATCGCGCACGGCGACTACAGCGCGCGTGTTCCGCTCAAGACGACGGACGAGATCGGCCGGCTCGCAGCGGCCTTCAATCGCATGGCGACCGACGTCGAAGCGCACCAACTCGCGGCCGTCGAGCAGGACCGCGTGAAGCGCGAGCTCGAGCTCGGCCGCCGGATCCAGAACGAGATGCTGCCGCACGAGGCCTTGCGCCTCGGTTTGACCGAGATCAAGGGCGTGTCCGTGCCCGCGCGCGAAGTCGGCGGCGACTTCTTCAACTATTTCGAGCTCGCCGATCATCGCGTGGCGATGCTCGTCGGCGACGTGTCAGGCAAGGGTGTCGGCGCGGCGCTGGTCATGGCGAACATCCAGTCGTCGCTGAGGACGAGGTTGTCGCTCGGCCAGGACCTGTCGGCGATTGCCGACGCGATCGATCGCGACGTCGACGCGAACTCGCCGGGACCCGTCTACGCGACGCTATTCGTCGGCATTCTCGATCCGGCGACGCGCCGACTGCAGTACGTCAACGCCGGGCATCACCCGCAGTACGCGCTGTGCCGTCACGGGCTCGAGCGCATGGAATCCACCGGCCTGCCGGTCGGCATGCTCTCGGGACGCGGCTACACGACCCGCGAGATCCAGCTCACCCAAGGCGACATGCTCTTCTTCTACACCGACGGCTGCGTCGAAGCGGACAACCCTGCTGGCGACATGTTCGGTCGCGAGCGTCTCGAGGCGACGCTCATGTCGAGTGCAGCCGCGACGCCAGACGAGCTGCTGCATCGCGTCGAGCAGGCGGTGAAGACTTTTCGAGGATCCGCCGAGCCGGCTGACGACGACACGATGATGGCGGTCAGGGTCGGGTAAGAGAAAGTTAGAAGTTAGAAGCCAGAAGTTAGAAGTTGAAAGAAGTAGGAAATTACAAACGCTTCAAAGCCACGACGGGATCGACTGATGCGGCGCGGCGAGCCGGAACGAGGCTCGCGACCAACGCGACGATCAGCATCAGCACTGGCACGACCGCAAACGTGACGGGATCGAGCGCCGGCACGCCGTAGAGCAGGCTCGTGAGGGTGCGCGCCAGCAACACAGACAGCGCGAGGCCGATCACAATGCCGGCGACAGCGAGTCGCAGGCCGTGGCCGAAGACGAGCCCGACGATCTGGTGTCGTCCGGCGCCGATGGCGACGCGGATGCCGATCTCGTGCGCGCGCTGACTGACGAGAAACACGAGCAGTCCGTACACGCCAACGGCCGAGAGCAGCAGTGCGACCGCGGCGAATGCGATGAAGACCGCGCTCGTGAGACGCGGCGCGGTCAGCGCGGTGTTGACGACGTCGGTCATCGGCCGCATCGCCGCGAGCGGGACCGCTGGATCGACCGATCGCGTCGCCGCGCGGAGTGCGCTCGCCACGCGTTCAGGATCGTCCGTCGTTCTCACCACGATCGTTCCCTGATTGAGCGAAAATCCCGCGGTTTGACCCCACTGCGCGTAGGGCCGGTAAAACTTTGGTTTGATGCGTGACGTGATGCCGTTGTGACGCACGTCGCCGACGATCCCGACGACGGTGATCCAGGGCGTCTCTGGCGCGCCCGATTTGAACCGGCCGCCAATGGGATCGCGTCCCGCCCAGAACTTCGCCGCCATCGTCTCGTTGATCAGCGCGACTGGCTCGGTCTCGAGCCTGTCTCGGGCGGTGAAGAATCGTCCGCGAACGAGCCGCTCGCCGAGCGCCTCGAGCGCGCCGTCAGTGGCGACCTGCCAATCACCCTGCGTGCCTTCGCCTTCAGGCGGTGTGTACCCGTCGACGAGCATGCCGCGATCGCCGATCGTCGTGCCGATGGGAAGCGCGCGAATGATTCCTGCCGCCTTCACTCCTGGAATCACGCGGACGCGATCGAGGAGCGTGCTGAAGAACGTGTTGATCTGATCCATCGTCTCGTACGGCCGCAGGGGCAGCGCGATGCGTGCGGTCATCACGTGCGAAGAATCAAAACCGAGGTCGACCTTCTCGAGCGACCAGAGCGAGCGGAGCATCAGTCCTGTGCCCGCGAGGAGCAGCAGCGCGAGCGCCATTTGCGCGATGACGAGCGCGCTGCGCAGGCGCAGCCGACGCCCGCCAGTTGAAACTTGCGCGCCGCCGTCGCGAAGGCTGCCGGCGAGTCCGGCGCGTGAGGCTCGAAACGCCGGCGGCAGGCTGCAGAGAATCGCGGCGACGCCGCACGCGGCAGCGAGAAAGAGCGCGACCTGCCAGTCCACGGTCACGAGGTCGGCGCGCGGAATCGCCGTCGGCCCGATGGCATCGAGCGCGCGTTTGGCGCCGAACGCCAGCAACAGTCCGGCGCCGCTCGCGGCAGACGCGAGCACGAAACCTTCGACGAGCTGCTGGCGGATCAGCCGGCCTCGGGTGGCGCCGATCGCCGTGCGCGTCGCGAACTCGCGCTGCCGCGACTCCGCGCGAGCGAGCAACAGCGCGCCGGCGTTGGCGCACGAGATCAGCAAAAGAAAGCCGACGGCGCCCAGCAGTACATACAGCGGCCGCCGAACGCCTCCGAGGATCTCGTCGGCGATCGGCACGGCGAACGCCGTGAATTGAATTTGGGGCGGGTACTGTCCTTCGCTCGTCAACGCCGCGGCGATCGACGCGAGATCGTCGGACGCCTGTTTCGCCGTGACGCCCGGCTTCAGCCGCCCCGCCGCGTAGAAGCCGTGGCTCCCGCGATCGGTGTGCGCTGGATCGAAGTACATCGGCACCCACATCTCCGACGGCTCCGCGGCATCGTCAGTGAAGTCTGTCGGGAGCTGGAAGCCGCGCGGCATCACGCCGAGAATCGCGGCCGGTCGTCCGTTGACTTCGAGGTGGCGATTGGTGACGTCGAGGTCGCCGCCGAACTGGCGCTGCCAGAGTCCGTAACCGAGCACGACGAGCGTGGGATGATCGGGCCCGCCGCCGCGCGCTTCATCCTCGGTGAAGGTGCGTCCGAGAATCGGCCGCGCGCCAAGCACGTCGAACGTGTTGGCGGTCGCGAGCGCCGCGCCGACGCGTACGGCGTCGCCTCCGCCCGTGAGCGTGACGCGCGTCGAGTCCCACGCCGCGACGTCGCTCATCGTGCGCGTGCGCGACCGGTAGTCGAGCACTTCCTGATCGGAGAGCCACGTCTTGTCGAAGCGGATCCACTTGCTCCAGATCGTGACGATGCCGCCCGGGTTGCGATAGGGGAGCGGCGTGAGCAGCACCCCGTGCGCGACGGTAAACATCGCCGTGGCCGCGCCGATTCCGAGCGCGAGCGACAAGACGATGATGACGATCGCGCCGGGGGAACGACGAAATCCGCGAACGCCGGCCGCGACGTCGCTCCAGAGTGCGTGCGACATTTGTCCTCCCGAACGATCGACGACGCCCGCGGCAACGAGCCGCCGGCGCCGAGCTCGGCGCGTCCACGATGCGTGGACCGCCTGTGCGAGATACCACCCCACGGCGCCGCGTCCGACCGAACGGCGCGCTGCAAACTCCTCGTCGAGATCGGCAAGCATGAACTCGCGATCTCGCGGGTCGAGCAGATGCTCGGCCAGGCGACGCAGCCACCGCGGCGGCATGACCGACGTCATCGCGACTCCAGCTTCGGTTTGAGCCCGCGCGTCATGCGCAGCCACGTTTCATGGGCTTGCGCGATGGCCGATCGTCCCGCCGGCTCGAGCGCGTAGATCTTGCGGGGGCGATCGCCATCGCCGGCGGATGTCTCGAGCCGCGAACGCACGAGGCCTTTGGCATCGAGACGATCGAGGGTGGTGTACACCGCGCCGATCCAGACGGTGCGCCGGCCGCCTTCCTCGACCGCGGCGCGGATCGCTCGTCCGGTCGCCTTCGGCCCGAGTCGCAGAATGGCGAGAAGCACGAGCTGTTCGAATTCGCCCAGATATGCGGCCATCGTCAGATACTACAATGTAGTTTGACGAGGGAACCGCCAGAAGGTTGGCGTCGCGGTGCGCCAGGCACCTGGTGCAACGTGCTGGGTGTTGGGTGCTGGCGGCTCCTCAGAGCTGTCTGAGCGCTGAGATCGGATCGACCGTGGCGGCGCGGCGAGCGGGGACGAATGCCGCAACAATCGCGGCGACGATGAGCGTCGTGAGCGCGATGGTCCACGTGAGAGCGTCGAACGCGGAGACGCCATAGAGCGCCGACGCGAGAATCCGGCCAGCGAGGCCCGCGGCCAGCGCGCCGACGATCCCGCCGGTGCCGACGAGCAGCACACCTTCGACGATGACCTGGCGAATCACGCGGCGCTGTCCGGCGCCGAGCGCCATGCGAATGCCGATCTCGCGGGTCTGGCGGCTGACGTTGAACGCGATCACGCCGTAAAGACCGATCGTCGCCAGGACGAGGGCCAGCGCCGAGAGGCCCGCCAGAATCGCGGCGCCGGCGCGCACGGGAAAGAGCGTGGCACTCACGAGCGAGCCGAGCGGTTGCAGATCGACGATCACGGCGTGAGGATCGAGCGTCACGATTGCCCGCCGCACTGGCCCAACGAGCTCCTCTGCCGGACGCGCGGTCTCCGCGACGAAGGTCACATAGCCCGGCTTCGTCTGATCGATCGCGAAGTGCACGATCGGGCGCGGCGTCTCGCCGATCGCGCGCACCGCGTAGTCGCGCGAGATGCCGACGACGGTATAGCGATCGTCGTTGCGCACGCGGAACTGTTGACCGATCGGATCTCGTCCCGGCCAGTAGCGGCGGGCGGCGGCTTCGCTCACGATGGCCACGCGCTCGCTGGTATCGGTGTCGCGAGTGTCGAATGCGCGGCCCGCGACGATCGGCACGTTGAGCACGCGGAAATAATCGGCGCTCACGTCCGCCGTGTCGATGTCGATGCCGCCGTCCGGCGCCGATCCGCGAACGCCAGGCACTTCGATGATCGAGGTGTTGTGGTTCAGTGACAGCGGCACCCACGTCGCGCGAGCGACGCGCGTGATGCCCGCCACGCTCGCGAGCTGTCGTGCGCCATCCTCGTAGAATCTCAGCGCGCGAGCACGCTCGGGATACATCTTCAGGGCGTTCACGGTCGCGTACACGACGCGGCCGCTGTTCACGCCGATGTCGGCGCGCTGGGCCGCGACCGCGCTGCGGAGGAACAGACCCCCCGCGACGATCAGCATGAGCGACAACGCGACCTGCGCGGCGACGAGCGCGTGCCGCAAATCGAAGCGCCGCACCGGTCCGCCGCTGTCGTGGCCCTTGAGCGACGGCACCAGATTCGGCCGCGACGCGCGGAGCGAGGGGATCAGCCCGGAGAACAGTGCAGTCACGATGGCCAGCGCGAGCGCGAAGCCGAACACGCGCGCGTCGGGCACGAGATCGAACGAGACGCCGACGTCGACCGGCGGCCGGATCGCCGCGATCGCGCGCGTCGCCCACGTCGCCAGGCCCAGCCCCATCGCACCGCCGGCGATCGACAGGAGCAGGCTCTCGGCGAGCAGTTGTCGCACCAGGTGAGGGCGGCTCGCCCCGACCGCGAGCCGAATCGCCATCTCGCGCGAGCGACTGAACGCGCGTGCGAGCAGCAGGCTTGCGAGGTTCGCGCACGCGACGATCAGGACGAGTCCGACGGCGATCATGAGGACCGCCGCGCCGGGTGTCAGGGCGGCGTCGAGCTCCGGATGGATGCGCACGCTTGCCGCGGGCAGCAACGAAAGCCGGCGGTTGGTATTGCTTTGCGGGTAGGTCTTCGCGAGCGCGGTCATGAGCGCGGAGAGGTTCGCGTCCGCCTGGGCGATCGTCGCGCCGGGCTTGAGCCGTCCCGTCAAGAATAGCCAGCGCTGACCGCGGCGCTCGATGCGGTTCGATCCCGGCGACGGCACGCTGTCGATCGTGCCGACGGGCTCGACGTCCTCGACGCATCCTACCGGCAGCCACAACTCTGCTGAGACGGCCGATGCCAGGCCGCCGAACGTCCCGGGCGCGATGCCGACGATCGTGTACGCACGGCCGCGGATGCTCAGCGTGCGACCGACCGTGCCAGGGTCACTCCCGAATTCTCGCCGCCACATCGTCGTGCTGATGATCGCCGTCGGGGGAGCGCCGGGCCGATCGTCGAGCGATGTGAAACCTCGGCCCGCGGCCAGAGGCACGCCGAGCACCGAGAAATAATTCGAGCTCACGATTTCGCCGAGCAGCATGCGCGTCGTCTCGCGCTGGTCGACGCCGACGAACATCAACGTGTGCGCCGCCAGACCGTCGAGCGTGCTGTTGCTCGCCGCCAGGTCCGCGTAGTCCGCATAAGAAGATGACGAGTAGGGATCCCCGGAGTCGGCGGAGGTGAAAATCGCGACCAGCCGATCGGGATGATCGACCGGCAGCGGACGAAGCAGCACCGCGTTGATGACGCTGAAGATCGCCGTGTTGAGACCGATGCCAAGCGCCAGCGAGACGACGGCGACGATCGAAAAGCCCGGTTGCCGCGCGAGCACGCGCAGCGCATACCGCGCGTCCCGCCACATCGCTGCGATCACTCGCGGCCTCCGCCCCTCGCGCGCTCCATCAACTGCTGACGAAAGTGCTGGGCCTCAGCCGCGCGAAGCGTGTCGCGCTCGCTGCCCGGAGGCGCGGCGATGAGCAGCGACATGCTGCCCATCTCGTCGAACGACTCGCGGCCCCACTTCACGCGCTCGGGCGGGTTTCTGGGGTTGCGCGCGTTCTGGTCTGAATTGTCATAGACGATCGTGACGTCCACGCGGGTTCCCTTGGGCAGCCGCAGCGGCGTCTTGTAGAAGTAGGAATCCTGCCAGCTGAAATCCCAGTTCTTGATCCACAACAGGCCGCGCGTCGATCCGTCAGGCAGCGTCGCCGTCATCTTCATCTCGCGGCCGAGATAGTGTGCGTGGCCGCGCGCGCCGTAGGCTTCGACGTCGACCGGCAGCTCGAACGAGTCGTGCAACGTAAACGCCCTCTCGCCCGCGGGGATGTCGATGCCGGCCGCATACCCGAACACCGGCGGCACCTGGACGCTCATGAGCGATTTCGCGGGCGGCGTCTTGGCGAAGTAGAGCGCGAGCTTGCCGTCCTCGTTCTCGGCCTTGCCCGAGGGATGCAGGTGCAGCTGGACGACGACGTTCGAGTGGCGGGGCAGCGGCTGCGCGATGCCGTCAGGAAAGAACCTCGGCGTCACGCCTGGCACCCAGCCGCCGACGCTGATCCATGGTTGCGGCGCCGCCGCGGCGCCAGCGCCCGCGTCGCGCTGACCACGACCGAGATTCCGCAGCAGGCCTGCTCCGAGTCCGGGAATCGGATCGCCGTCGCCCACCGTCGTCGACGCGGGACCGGCGAAAAACAGCGCGTGATGCACGACCGCGCGCGCGCTCGGCTCGAAGTCGATGGCGGTGATCCACTTGTCGTCCGGCAAATCGACGCTGATGAGCACGTTGCGATACTGATCCGGCCCTTCGTCAGGAACCGCGATTGGCTTCGGAAAGTCGAGCACGAGATCGGGCGTGCCGAGCGTCCAGCCGCTCGGGAAGATTGGCGGACGCGGCGTTTTGCGCAGATCGCCGCTCGGCATGCCGGCCGCGACCCAGGTCGTGATCGTGTCGATTTGCTTGTCGGTCAGCCGGCGCTCGTCGCGGAACTCTGCGAAGCCGTCGGCGCGCGAGGCGTGCCACGGCGGCATGTACCGACGCGTCACGACGTCCGCGATCGTCTTGCCGTGCCGCTTCACATCGTCATACGAGATCAACGAAAAGGGGGCGGCCTGGTCGGGCCGATGGCACACCGTGCAGTTGGTGTAGACGATCGGCGCGATGTCGTCGACGAACGTCGGTGACGCGGCGGCCGGTGCGGCCGGCCGGCTCGCGCGCGCGACGAGACCAGCAGACCAGACGATGAGCGCGCCGGCGACGACGGACGTGACGATCGATCTCACTTGATGTCTCTCTCGATGAAACAACCGACGGGTTTGGTCTCGGGCGTCGGCACGGGTGTGCCCGCGAGCACAGCGTCGAGCGCCTCACGCAAATCGTGACGGCCGGCGGATCGCCGGTTTACGCCAATGGCGTCGTAGAGATCGTCGATCCGACCGCGATACGCGCGCCCTGCGTGCGTGTAGACGTACGCCTCGGGTGTGACGGTCGCGTCGGCGGCCACGGTCAGCCGAAGCCCGGCATCGATGACCGCAGGCGCCTGAATGCCAGGGTGAAAGTCCTTCATGTTCGTTCGCACGGCATCGGCCTTCGCCTGCGGATCGACGTAGACGAGCCACGCGTGGACGTTCTTCGCCGCGTAGTCGCGGATGATGCGATTGATCTCCGGCGAGTAGCGCGCGGAGATCGGGCAGTCGATGCTGACGAAGAACACGAGGTTGACTTCGCCCGTGGCCGGAGCCAGCGGCGTCGAGACGCGGCCGTCCAAGTCTTTCACCGCGATCGCGGCCTGAGGCGCCGCGAGCAGAAGCGCCAGGATCGAGGAGACGGCCCACTTCACCATCGCGTCATTATCGACGACTCCGGGGCGTGGAAAGTTGCGAGCGGACGCCGCGACAGGCGTACGATGGCTTCGTGCAGTTGCGCCTGCCTTGGCAGCCCGGACGCGAGCCGTCGCCCGCGCCAGGCCATCACTTACTGGTGGCCGGGGAGACCGTGCCCGTCGTCGCGGTGCGTCACCGGCGCGCCCGCCGATACGTGTTGCGCGTCTGGCCAGACGGATCGCTGCGTCTGACCGTCCCGCGCAGCGGATCGATCAAGGGTGCGCTTCGGTTCGCGGCCGGACAAACCGATTGGATTGTCCGAGAGCGCGAGCGCCAGCGCGAGCGCGCGAGGCCGTGGGATACCGGCACGACGATCTGGTTTCGTGGCGAGCGCGTGACGCTCGCACGCGACGGCGCCATCGTGAGGTGCGGCCCGGAGAGCGTGCCGATCGCCGTCGGGCCGGCCGGCGTGCGCGAGGCGATCGAAACGCGCGTGCGCGACCTCGCCGCGCGCGAGCTGCCGCCGCGATGCCTGGAATTCGCCGAGTCGCGCGGGCTGGCGGTCGCGCGCGTGGCCGTGCGCAATCACCGATCGCGATGGGGCGCCTGCTCGGCGCGCGGGATCATCACGCTCAACTGGCGGCTGGTGCAGATGCCGGCGCCCGTGAGCGACTACATCCTCTGGCACGAGCTGATGCACCTCAAACAGCCGAACCACTCCGCGCGCTTCTGGCGCGCCGTCGACGTCGTCTGCCCGTCATGGCGCGAGGCCGAGCGGTGGCTCAGACGTCACGGCAGAGAGATTCTGTGATCGTCGAAAGCGCCTTTGCCGATCTCTCGCCATCGGCCCGGCGGTAAGTCTCCCAACTCGATCGGACCGAACGCGACACGGTGAAGACGCGTGACCTCGTGTCCGACCGCCTCGAACAGCCGCCGCACTTCGCGGTTTCGTCCCTCGGTGAGCTCGACGATGAGGTGCGTCTCGCGGTTCGACGTTTTGCGAATCGCGACGCTCGACGCATGCAGGTGCTCGCGGCGTCCGCCGGGTGCAGGCACGTCGAATCCGCGTTCGATCGCCCGAGCCGCGTCGTCACCGACACGCCCGCGCACAGTGACGATGTAACGTCGCGCGACGTGTGCGGCGGGATCGGTGAGCCGGTTGGCGAGCTGCGTGTCGTTGGTGAGTAGCAGCAGGCCGCTCGACGCGCGGTCGAGACGGCCGACGGCCACGAGCCCGCGGCCTTCGTGGCCGAGCACATCGAAAACCGTCTTGCGCCCCTCGGGATCGCGATGTGTCGTCACGACGCCGCGCGGCTTGTGAAACACGATGCACCGCCAAGCGTCGCGGCGAATGTCGCGTCCGTCGATCGTGAGACGCGACGATTCCGGAACCACGGGTCGTGAGGGATCAGTGACGACGCGTCCGTTGAGACGGACGCGTCCTGCGGCGATGAGGATGCGCGCGTCGGCGCGCGAAGCGGCGCCGAGCTTCGACAGCGCGCGATCCAACGAGACCTGACCCTTCTGGCGGCGCGATGTCATCGCACGACGAAGTGCGTCGCCGCCGTGTGGCCGGAATCGTCGCGCACCTCGACCTCGTGCGTGCCGCGAGCAAGCGGCCATCTGAGCGTGTCGTTGCCGCTTGCGCTGCCGATCGACGTGCCGTCGACGAACCATTCGCGGCGACCGGGCGCGCCGCCGCGCGCGCGGAGGGACAGGGCCTGAAATTCCTGGCGCAGCGAGCTGTCGAGCAGATACACGGCTCCGCCGAGCGGGGTGGCAATCGTCAGCGTCGTGGGATCGATCGTCGCGCCGGAGGATCTGCGTTCCCTCCGTCGCGTCGAGTCCGCGACCGTTGTCGACACTGTCGTCGTTGAGGCGAGTCGTCCCACTGACTTCGCCCACGCGAGGTATTGCTCGGGCCACACGGTCACGAGCCCAGCGCCGGTCGCGTGATGCCACGTGCATGCGTCGGGAATCGCGCCAGCCGGCACCCACTCGCTGACGCGCGTCGGACACGCGTCAGTCGGTGTCAGGCCGGACTCGGCGCAGAGCTCCACGCGGCGGAGGTCGTCGGGCGGCGACAGAATCGGCGTGCGGTCGCCGATCGGCAGCGTGCCGCGCGCGCGCTCGACCGCGGCGAGCATCACGTCATGAAAGATCGGCCCGGCGCCCGTGACGCCCGAGGAGTCTCGCAGCGGTGTGCGATCGAAGTTGCCGACCCACACGCCGACGACGACGTCGCGCGTGAATCCGAGCGCCCAATTGTCGTGATAGGCCTGCGAGGTTCCGGTCTTGGCGGCGACGGTGAACGGAAACTCGAGGCTGCCGCCGCGCCCGAAGATGTACGCGCGCGCCTCGGCGTCCGAGAGGATGTCGGTGATCCAGAACGCCGCCCGCGCCGACAGCACGCGTGTGGGCGTTGCGGCGGGCCGCGTGCGCCCGTCGATTGCGCGAATCATGCGCGGCGGAATGGTTTCGCCGCCACGCGCGAGCATCGCGTATGCCGCGATGAGCTCGTCGAGGCGCACCTCGGCATTTCCAAGCGTCAGGCCCAGGCCGTAGTGAGCCGCGTTGCGATCGAGCGTGGTGAGTCCGGCCTGGCGCAAGAAGCGCGCGAGCGTCGGCACGCCGACATCCGAGGCCAGCGCGACCGCGGGCACGTTCTCCGATCCGGCGAGAGCCGCCCGCGCGAGCAGTGGGCCGCGGAACAGGCCGTCGTAATTGCGCGGGCTGTAGAGCACGCCGGGCTCGGCTGTCGGAAACTCGGACGGGACGTCGGCGAGCACGCGTGCGGGACTGGCGCCGCGCTCGAACGCCGCGGCATACGTGAACGGCTTGAGCGCGGAGCCCGGCTGCCGCGGTGAGACCACGCCGTCGATCGTCCCGCCGTGCGCGGGATCGAAGTAGTTGCCCGAACCTTCCCACGCGAGCCACTCGCCGCTGCGAACGTCGAGCACGGCCACTGCGACGTTCGCGGCGTGATGATCGTCGAGGATCGATCGGTGTGCCGCGATGATGCCTTCCACCGTGCGCTGGAGGCCTGCATCAAGCGTCGTGTCGATCCGCTTCGGATGACTGGCGCCGGCGCGCGCCAGGACGCGCTCCACGAAGTGCGGCGCCAGGAGCGTCGTCGGATCGCGATCGAGATCGATGCGTTCGTCACGGGCGATCGCGTAATCAGCCGGCGCGAGCCAGCCGCGATCGTTCATGACCTGGAGGATGTGCATCGCGCGCGGACGCGCCGTCGACGGATCGCGCCACGGGTTGTAGCGGCCTGGCTGCTGCGGCAGCGCCGCAAGGTAGGCCGCTTCGGCGGGCGTCAGTGTCGACGCCGACCGGCCGAAGTACGCGCGAGACGCGCGCTCGGCGCCCTGGATCTGATTCCCGTAGGGCGCCAGGTTCAAATAGAGCGCGAGGATCTCGCTCTTGGAGAACTGATGCTCGAGGCGCAGCGCGACGATCGCTTCCTCGAACTTCGCGCCCCATCCGCGCGCGACGCGACCCTTCGCCCGTCGCGCGAGCAGCAGCTTTGCGACTTGCTGCGTGATCGTCGATCCGCCCTCGATGATGCGTCCGCGTCGAACGTCGTGGACTGCCGCACGCACCAGCGCGATCGGATCGACGCCGACGTGCGATCGGAACCGCACGTCCTCGGCGGCAAGCGTCGCGAGGACCAGTGTCTTGGGCAGGTCAGTCGACGCGATGGTCTCGGTGCGCTGCCCGCTCGACGATCGCACCTCGGAGAGCCGCTCGCCATGCCGATCGACGACGATCGTCGACGGCCGCTCCTCGTTGTCGATCAGCCCCGGGGGGAGCGATCCGCATCGGAGCCACACAATCGCCGTGACGATCGCGGTGATCGCGATCGTCACGCCTGGTCGGCGGGCGACGAGGGCCTTCAGGCGGTGCATGGCGTCACCGAATCTCGATCACGATGGGCGAACTGCGCCCGTTCACTTCGGGCGCGTACATCTCTTCGGCGCGCGTGCCGGCGGCGTGGAACGTGCCGGCCGTCGTGGCGCGGACGACGTACGAGAACTCATGGCGCCCTTCGGACAGGCGCGTCGCGAAGAGCGTAATGCGATCGTCATATTTCTCGACATGATCGAAGCCGCCGCGACGATAGCGCGAGAACCACGACTGGTCCTCGGGCTGCTCGGACGCGTCCTTGGCGAGATCGGTGGCCGTCGTCCGGAACCAGCCCTCCACCGCTTCCATTCCCGCTGGCAGCGGATCGTTCACCGCGACATACCGCCGTTCTTTCGGCATCGTGATGGTCAGCGTGACGCGGATGAGATCACCCGCGGCGAACGCCGTCGCCGCCGGGTTCGATCCGTTCTCGACGAACTTCTCGTAACGACGCTCGACGTGGATGCCTTGATCGAGCGCGGGCAGCGGATCGATGAGCACGTACTGCACGCGCGAGCTGTAGTAGAGATGGCCCGTGCCTGCGCGCGTCACGTTCAGATCGCGCTCGGCGCCGGCCGCGACCTGGCGCACGAGGTCGGGCATGGCGAGCCGCACCGACTGCGACACCGACGATCGTCCCTTGAACGTCGCCGTACCGAGCGTCGTCGAGCCGATCGTGACGGCCGCTTGCATATCGGGTACGTCGGCTTCGAACACTTTGTAGTAGCCGACGAGCGCCTCGAGCGCAGTCGCGTTCTCCTGCGTGTTGTTCCACCGGCCGTTGCGGCGCGCCGCGAGCAGCCACCGCACGAGCCTCGGAACGAACTGTGCATCGTCCTTGCGACGCACCAGGCCCTCGAGAACGAGCGCCGAGGCGCGCGCGTTCGAATTCCACAGCCACCAGAGCGCGTCGGTGTCGATCTCTTCGACGTGCGCTTGATCGCCTTCGACGCGGAGCGCGTTTTGCACGCGGCGGACGATGTCGTCGTAGCGCGGGCCGCGCGCGTGTGATGCGGCCATCGCGTCCGCGAGGTACGAGAGCGCAAAGATCGGCAGCCGATCGGCCATTTGCGCGAGACGCGTGACGTTCGCGTCCTCGGTGCGGCCGTACTCGGCAAGAATCTTGACGCCGAACGCCTCGCTCGCGCTCCAGACGGGCAGCCACTGCACCTCGACCGGCGGCGCAACCTTCATCTGCGCGTCGAGGAAATCGAGCGCGCGCTGGATGACGTCCGGATCGGACGGGATGCCGAGGCCCGAGGCGACCTTCATTACGTGCAGCACGTAGCTTGTGAGATACGTGTTGCCGTAGAGACAGCCGCCCGGCCAGTACTCGAAGCCGCCGTCGCTGCACTGGAATCGCGGCAGCTCCGCGAGCAGCGAGGTCGCTTTCGCGCGATAGTCGGCCGGCGCGATGCGGCCCATTGAGAAGGCCGTGCCGAGATCGGCGGCGAGCGCAAGCGCCAGCGCGCTCGAGGCTTTCTGCTCGGCGCACCCATATTGATAGTCCGCGAGATAGCGCGCGCCTTCGCCAAGGCCGACGAGCGCCGTCGACGAGAGGTTGACTTCGAGACCGCCCGAGCCGGGGACGATGCCGGCCGGGACGGTCAGACGCTCTGTCGACTTATCGCCCGTGACGTCGCCGAACGCCGCGCTCGTTTCGAGCGGCGCCGGCGCCGAGATCGGCAGCGTCGCTTCGAAGGCGTCCGTCTCGTCGCCAAGCTTGACGGTCATCTGCACGCGCGCGGTGCCGACGCCGCGCGCGGTCGCGTCGAAGCGCACCGGCTCGGTCGAGGCCGCGCCGAGTGCCACCGTCTGGCTCGCGCTGCCGGCAAACTGCAGCAGCGCCGGATCGAGGCTGTGGATCGTCACCACGGCGTCGCCGCCGGTCGCCAGTGTGTTGGTTACCACCGCGCCGAACGACGCGCGATCGCCCATGGTCATGAAGCGCGGAAACGCGGCGAGGAGCGTCACCGGTTTGTTGACTTTGATCTCGACCGACGACGAGCCGAAGCGCGACGCTGTGTCGGACGCGACTGCCATGATGCGGTACGTCGTGAGCGACTCGGGCAGCGTTACGTCTTTGCTCGCGTGACCCGTCGCGTCCGTCTCGACCGATCCCAGCCAGAACGCCAGCGGCCGGAAGTCCCTGCGAAAATCGCGCGCGCCGCCTTCGTCGCCGCCGCCTCCACCGTCGTTCGCGCCCTTCGGTGTGAGCACGCGCCGGCTGACGATGCGCTGCCGGCTGTCTTCGTTCATCACCTGCAGCGCCTTCTGGCGATACACCGCGTGAAGCACATCCGGCGCTTCGTATCCAGTGAGCGACAACACGCCATAGTCGACGGCCCAAAGCGTCACCTCACCGGGCGCGCCATGGCCGCCGGCGTCGGTGATGGCCATCGAGACCGTGGCCTTGCCAGCGGGGCGATACTCGCCGCGATCGGCGGCGACCTTCACCTCGAGCTTCTTGGTGGCGTCTTCGACGTTGATCTCCGTGTAGCCCAAACGGAACGTCGGCTTGCCAGGGTCGCTTCCGTCCGCGCCGGGATCGTTCGACGTGCGGCCGCGAATCAAGAGCACGGACACATAGAGATTCGGAATGTCGTTTTCGGTGACCGGCACTTCGACCGTCTGCTGTGTGGAGGTGAGATCGAAACGCTGGTAATGGCGTACGCCTTCTCGTTCGACGGTGAGCAGCGCCGTCGCCGTTTCCCACGGCGATTCGATCATCACGCGCGCGTTCTCGCCAGGCTTCCATGTCTTCTTTTCCGGCTGCAGCGTGATTCGGTTGTGATCGAAGCGCTCCCACGCCGTGTAGCCCTGGCCGAGCCCGTAGAACTCGGTGTCCGTCCTCGTCGAGTGTCCATCCGCATCGCTCGCCGTCGCGCGCAGCTCGTAGTAACCGCCTTCTGACACCGGAATCTTCACGTTCGCCGGCGTGGTGGCCGTGGTGATCGTCCACTCGCCCGACGGCACTTCGACGCGCTCGGTCTCCCACGTGTAGTACGCGCCGCCTTCGGCGTGACGGATCGAATTCCATTGGATGCGCACGAGCGCGATTTTCACCGCGACGTTCGGCACCGCATGGCCGTCGTGATCGACCGCGACGACGTCGACGCTCGTGCCGGTGGCCGTGTCCGCAAAGTAATCAGGACGTCGAAGGCCGATGTACCACGGCGCGGGATGGACGACGACGCTTGCGCGGTTCGCGATGTGCTGGCGCGACACGTCTTCGACGTCGCCCTCGAACGTGTAGCGATAGGCGAGGTCGACGTTCGTCGCGGACGCGACGTCGATCTTGATGCGGCCGTTGGCGTCGAGCGTCGCGGTGTCTCCCGCGACGCGTGCTTCCGCGCGCGGCTCATTCATCGGGTAGTAGCCGAACGTGTACTTGTCGTCTGGAAATTTCTCGGTGATAGCGGCGGGGATCGAGAAATCCACCTGGCGCTTGACGGACCACGT
>CAYQRM010000145.1:0-10999 GCA_964419785.1 uncultured Solibacteraceae bacterium
GGCGCGAAGCCGAAGAGATATTGATGGCGCAGCTCGTCGAGGACCTGCGCGAACGTTGCGGCGAGGTCGGCGTCGCGTTTCACCTCGAAATGTCCGCCGCCTGTCGCGTCGGCGAGATCGACGATCGGCTTCGCGAGACCACTGCCTTCCATCGCGATCGCGTAGATCATGAAATCTTCGTCGAGCGCCTTGCGCCGCACATCGTCGAGCGTGCCCGGCCAGCCGGGGAGGCTCACGGTGTCCTGACCGTCGGTGAGAGAGAGCACGACGCGTCGTCCGCGCTCGCCATCGAGCGACGACATCGCCGCGAAGAGCGCGTTCCACAGCGGCGTCGCGCCGCCGGGCCACAGCTCTTCGCGCAGGACGCGCGTCAGCACGTCCTTGTCGCCGGTGAGGAGCGGACTCAGCGCGATTTCGACGCCGAAGCTGCCGAGCCGAACGCGGTCGCCGGGCTCGAGCGCGTCGACGAAGCGCTGCGCGGAATCTCGCGCGAGCAGCTCGCGCGGTCCGACGCTCTGACTCATGTCGAGCATGATGACGACGGTGGCGGGCTGCGGCTCGTTCGAGAAGAGCGTGACGTCGACGGAACGGCCATCCTCGAGCACCTGGAAATCGCCCTTGCCGAGGCCGGTGACGAGCCGCCCGGTGCGATCGGTCACGGTCGCGTAAATCGCGACGGTCTCGACGCGCGACCTGAAGGTCGGCTGCTGCGCCTGCGCGAGCGCGCAGACGCTTGCTGCGACGACCAGCACGCCCGGCTTGAGCATGTCGGGCATCGTATACCCGGGGTCAGCTCTCGACAATCGACAGAATATTCAGCGCGCTCCGGCGCGCCGGCGCGAAGAGCGGAATGTTCGAGAGCTTGATGAGCAGGACGACGACCTTGAGGCTCGCCGCGAGCAGTTCCCGCGATCGCCGCTGATCGGCCGAGCGGTCGGTGATCCAGAACAGCAGGATGCCCATCTGGTAGAACCAGAGCATCTTTGGCAGATGCGGCGCGAGATCGCGCGGCACCGACGCGCGCGTTTCGGTCAGCGCGCGATCGAATTCCGCGAACTCGGCTTCCCGAATCTCGCGCGACGCGTCGTTGAACGGCGACAGCGGGCTCGCTGGATCGGCCGCGTGCGCGAGGATGGCGCCGAGAAAGCGCCGGTTGGGCTTGAAGTACGCGAACTTCGCTTCAATCATCGCTTCGAGACGCGCGCCGAGCGTGCGCTCGCGATGCGCCGACGCCGTGCGCGCCGGCATGTCCTCACGGGCGCGCTGGTAGAAGGCGAGCACGATCGCGTCCTTGGAGTCGAAGTAGTAATACGCCAGGCCCGTCGCGACGCCCGCCTTCGCGGCGATGTCCCGCATCGTCGCCGCCTCGAAACCGCGCTCGCGAAAGAGCGTCAGCGCGGCCTCGAGAATCTTCACGCGCGTGTCCTTCGTTCCCATCTCCCCTACCTCGTCGTCGGAGTCAATCCCAGACCACAGGAAATCGCGCCGCGATATTCCGAGATCTGCGCGAACACCGCGCGCGCCATCGGCAAGAGCGCCGGCGTCGCCAGCCGGTACGACCATCGGCGATAGTCGGCGAGCGCCCAGAGCACCATCAGCCAGGCGGCGTCGCCCGACCACACGTCGCCGGAATCGGCGACGACAACGAGCTCTTCCTGGGCATCAGCCTTCGGCCGGCAATCGACGGGCACGAGCTGTCGCTGCCGGCCGATCCAGTCGCGCAAGGCGCAGCACAAACCGCAGCGCCCGTCATAGTAGAGCGTCAGCCGGGTCACCGCGCGGGCTCCTGCGCCCTGAAGAACGCCGTTGGTGCGATCGGCGGCGCGGCGGGCGTCGGCGGCACGCGCTCCATCGCGCGGCGGCGGAAGCGGCTGAAG
This sequence comes from uncultured Solibacteraceae bacterium, assembly GCA_964419785.1. Classification (GTDB taxonomy): domain Bacteria; phylum Acidobacteriota; class Vicinamibacteria; order Vicinamibacterales; family SCN-69-37; genus DATEGZ01. The sequence continues at coordinate 1,878 of CAYQRM010000145.1, forward strand.
AGATACAGGTTGAAAAAGTGCATGATGCCGAGCACGAACAACACCGTGCCGACCTTGTCGCTCAGCAGCTCGACGGCGGCCCGCGCGTCGTACAGGTCGCCGCGCGAGTGCAGCGTCATCACGATCCACCCCAGGTTAATCAGGTAGAAGCCGACGACGAGCAGATGGTTGACGGAGTCGGCCAGCTCCTGGTGTCCGTGAAAGGCATCGACGAGAAACGCGCGGCCGTTCTTGTGCAGCGTACGCGCGACCCAAATGGTGATCGGCACCGCGATTCCGAGGTATCCGAGGTACGTCCACAGCATCAACATCGTCGTCTCCCAGGTGTGAACACATCCCGCACGATTTGAACATGTTCAAATCAAGCATGCGGCACACGAGGAGCCGAGTCAAGGCATTTATTGAACGTGTTCAAATTACAGTTTCGTGGCGGGTCACCACCCCGCGCGTCCGCTAGCGAGTGCAGCCGCCGCCCACGGCCGGCGAGGGCGCGGGCACGGCCTGCAGGCCCGCGGCGGCGAGCGCCGCGTTGAGCGTCGGCAGGTCCTGCCCCACCACCTGGCGGTATCGCGTGAGCGCCTCGGACGTCCGCGCGCAGGATTCCTGGAGCGCGGCCACGACGCTCGCGTTGGGCTTCATGTCGGCGTACTCGAGCGTCGCCAGATGTGAGCCGAGACTGCGGCCTCCAGCGAGCGCGCCGATCGTCGCAAGCGCCGCACGATCGAATGTCTGCGTGGCCGAGACCACACTCGCGTTTGACGCCGCGGCAGCTCGCCGGTCGGCGGCCGCATGACGCAGCGACCGAAGGTGCTCGATCGCCTGATGGCTGTCCGTGATCCCGCCGACGAGGCTCAATTGCCAGCCGAGCGAGTCGGCCAGATCTTCGGGGGCGACCTGCACGCGCGGATCGTTCGTGATCGTGATCGCGCGCGGGTAGGCCTTGCCATTCACGGTCAGGCGCACCTGGTAAATGCCGGGCAGCGCAAGCGGGCCGATCGGCTGCTGTCGCGGTGTCTGACCCAGCACGGCCGGCGCGATGATGCCGTACGATGTCGTCTCGCTGGGCTCGCCGTCGCCGCCATAGTTGAGCGACGGCGGCGTCGCGTAGCGCAAGTCCCAGACGATGCGATGCATGCCGGCGGTGGTCGGCAACCGATCGGCGTCGGCTGGCTTGAACCAGTACATCGGCACGTTCGGCATCGTCGTGTCGGGGGTCGCCGGCGCGCTCGTGAATTCGCGGACGACACGGCCTTGGACGTCGGTGATCGAGAGCGTCACCGACGCGTTCGTTGCGGCGCGCAGGTAGTAATCGAAGATCGCACCGTCGGGTGCGTTCTGTCCCGCGGGCACTTCGGGCGGCAGCGGCGTGTCCTGGTTCGCGCTCCAGCGCACGCGCGTCGCATCGGACGGCGGCCAGAAATATGCGGCGTCTTCCGGGCTCACATCCTGGACTTGCGTCGCCGTGCGTGCCGCCTCCAGCGTTCGCAGCGGCGACACGTTGTCGAGAATCCAAAGTGCGCGACCCCACGTTGCAATCACGAGATCGTCGCCATGAATCGCGATGTCATTGACCGCGACCGTCGGCAAGTTGAGCTGCATCGACTGCCAGCGCTCGCCGCGATCGAACGAGACCCACGCGCCGGTTTGCGTACCCGCGTAGAGCAACGTCGGCCGCTCGGGATCCTCGCGCACCACGCGCGTCGGCACGGCGGGATCGAGACCTTGCACAATCGGCTGCCAGTGCTCGCCGAAGTCGACCGTGCGATAGAGATGGGGCGCGTGCTGATCGGACAAATCGATCGCTGCGGCGTACGCCACGCCCGGATCGTGCGGCGACGCCTCCATCGACCAGATGACGAGCGTCGACGTCGACGTCAAGTCCGGCGGCGTGACGTTCTTCCACGTGTGGCCGCCGTCGCGCGTCACATTGATCTGTCCCGTTGACGCGCCAACCCAGAGCAGGCCCGCGTCGAGCGGCGACGGCGCGAGCGCAACGATCGTCCCGGTGCCGCCGCCGGTCAGGTCGTCGCTGATGCGCGTCCACGTCCCGCCTCGATCGTCGGTTTCGAGCACGTACTGCGCACCGAGAAAGAGCTTGCGCGGGTCCTTCGGCGAGAGCGCCATGCCCGGGCGCGGACCAAACCGATCGGCCGACCGAGGCACGTAGATTGGTCCGACCTGTCCGGTCTCGCGATCGAACTTCATCACGTTGTGCCCGCCGCCATGCGAGTAGACGTATCGCGGATTCGACGGGTCCGCGAAGATGTGGCCCTGCTCGTAGCCGCTCACCGGATACCAGTCGTTCGGCCGAATCTCGCCGAAGTCGCTGCGGCTCTTGATTGCCACCGTGCCGCTGTCCTGCTGCGCCGCGTAGACCCAGTACGGAAACTGATCGTCGGTGGTGACGAAGTAGTGCTCGCCGTTCGGCACGACATACCACGGCGTCCACGTGGCCCCGCCGTCCACGGTGATCGTCGGCCCTTGATCCGCACCGATGATCATCCGCCGCGCATTTTGCGGATCGATCCACGCGGACCGATTGTCGTCGCCGCCCGGCGCGCCTTTCACCGCGGCGAACGTCCGCGCCGCGTCCGTCGACTTGTACATCGACGTGCCCATCGTGTAGAGCACGTCAGGATTCGCCGGATCGACGTAGATGTGACCCGACGCGCTCGCGAGCCGGCTCGTCCCCAACGTCCACGTCGCGCCGCCATCGTCCGATCGATACGCCCCGCCGCCGCCACGCCCGCCGATGAGCGCGTACAGCCGCTGGCCCGACGTGCCAAGCGCCACGGCGATGTTCGCGCTGGCCTGCGGCAGATTCGACGTGAGCCTGGTCCACGCCGCGCCGCCGTTTGACGATCGATACACCGCCCCACCGAGACTCGCGAGCACGACGTCGGGATTGGCCGGATCGGAAACGAGATCGATCACGCCCGCCGCGGGCCCTTCGGTAAGCACCTGCGTCCATGTACTGCCGCCGTCCGTCGTGCGGAAGACGCCGCGCGCGGGATTCGGGTTGTTGTTGTAATAGACCATCGAGCCGAAATTGCCGCCCGATCCCACGCCCGCGAGCACCACGTTGGGATTGCGCGCGTCGACGATGAGCGCGGTGATGAACTTCGTCTCGTCGAGCCCGACATGGGTCCAGGTCGTGCCGGCGTCCGACGATCGATAGACACCCTTGCCCAGCAGGTTGTGTCCCGTGCCGACGTACACGACGCGGTGATTGGACGGCGCGACCGCAATCGCGCCAATCGACGGCACGTGGACGCTGTCGAAAATCGGCGTCCACACGACGCCGCCGTCGGTCGTCTTCCACACGCCGCCGTCCGGCGTGCCGATGTAGTACGTCGTCGGGTCGCCGGGCACGCCGGCCACGCACGACACGCGTCCCGCGCGGAACGGGCCAATCAACCGCCAGCGAAGCGCGGAGAAGAACGACGCATCTGACGACTGCGCACGCGCCGGCCAGCCAAGACCGGCCGCGGCCGCGAGCGTCGCTCCCAGGAGCACCACGAGCAGACGACGGGTCATACGCTGGCGATTGTAGCGCCGGCGTCGTCGCGCTGAGCGGCCTTCGAATCCGAGAGGACCCAGCGTTTGTTGAGAAACAGCACGTTGCAGAACGCCATCAGCAGCTTGCAGTCATCGTGGCGGAGCGGATCGTAGAAACCGCAGACGAAGAATCCGCGCGGATAGAGGATCGGAAACAGGCGATCGAAGCGCGCGCAGTCCGGATTCTCCGGCCGAAATCCCGCCTCCGCGTACAGGAATCGCGTGCGCGGCAGCGCCGCCCGGCCTCCCTCGATGATCGGCTCTTCGAAGCCTTGCGCGTCGAGTTTGAGGAGATCGATCGCGCCGATGCCTTCGCGAGCGCAAAACGCGTCGAGCGTGTCGATCGTGACGGTCTCACGCTCGCCGGTGGCGTGATGCGTGATCGACGAATCGGTCACGAGCGTGTTGAGCTCGGAGTTCTCGCGCAGGACGACTTCGCGGCGCTCCGCGGCGGCGCCGAGCGCGAGGCGGTGACGTCGAATCTGCGGGATATGCGCCGTGCGTGCTTCGAGAATCTTGAAGGTCGCACCGATCGGCTCGAACGCGTGGATCGTCGCCTGGGGAAACCAGCCGTGCAGGAACAGCGCGACGTCGCCCACGTTCGCGCCGACGTCGAAGATCGTCGTCGGCCCGGGCCGCCCCTCAAACGTGTAGAGACGCGCGACGTCGTACGCGAACTTGTGGCCCGCGGGATAGAACCCGCTGCCGGGGACGCGCCATTTGAGCAGCGTTTGCAGCGTGCTGTCGAAGGTCTTGCCGACGCGGTACTTCCATCCCATGCGGGTGATTCTATTGCGCGGCGACCGTCTTGCGCGCCTGAGCGAGACGGCGCTCGAGGTCGGGAATCGCGCTCACGGCGGCGGGATTCTTCGAGAGCGTGGACACGGCCTGCTCGATCGCGTCCAGGCCGAGCGACAACCCGACGTGCGTCGTCGCACGCGAGAACGCGCTCTGGAAATTCGGATCCGCAGCGAGCTCGGTCTCGCCGAGCGCTTGCGCCTTCGCGACGAGATCGCTCAGCACGACGATCGCGCGCTGGGCATTGGCCGGCGAGGTGAGATCGCCCGAGGTGAACTGCTCCACTTCCGGCAAGCTCGTGACGAAGCGTTGCATCGCCGCCGCCTGGGAAGCGTTCCGCGGATTGGTCGAGTGCATCAGCGCCTGCGCCGCACCCATCATCGCGAATGGCGCCAGCGCCGCATGGGTGAGGATCGGCCGCCCCTGCACCGCCCCGCTCATCGTCAACCCGACCACCGCCAGGCCGCCGAGGCCGTGCACGGCGTGCAACACTTTCCGTTCGACGGCAAAGAACGCGTGCAGGACCGCCCGCACCGGCGCAAGTGCGAATCCACCCGCCGCGACGAGGCTGACCGTCGATTCGGTCGTCGCGCCGAGCGTCGAGTAGTGCTGGTACGCGAGGAACGCGCCGAGCGCGATGGCGAGAAAGATCAGATGCAGGAGAATCCGGCCGGCGATCGCGGCGGCGGACCGCCGTTGCGGTTGCGCCTGGAGGCTCGACAGGTCCGGGGCCGGACGCATCGCCCTTAATGGTAACCAAAAAGACGGCGATCGGACGCGTACTCAGTCGCGCTTCGCGATCACTTTGAGAATCACCATTCCCAGCAGTGCGGCAATGAGCGACCCTCCGAGGATGCCGACCTTCGCGCTGTCGATGAGCGAGGTGCCTTCGAATGCGAGATTGGCGATGAAGAGCGACATCGTGAGACCGATGCCCCCGATGGCCGCGCAGCCGAGGATGATCGTGCGGCTGACGCCGGCGGGGAGCATGGCCACACCGGTGGCCGTCGCACCGAACGCACCGGCGGTGATGCCGAGCGTTTTGCCAATGGCGAGGCCAGCGCCGATGCCGACGATGATGTGCCAGTTGAGCGGCGCGTCGCCGAGCCGAACTCCGGCGTTCGAGAACGCGAACATCGGCATGATGACGTAGGCCGACAGGCCGTGCAGCGCATGCTGGAGACGTTCGAGCGGTGCGGTGCGGCCCTCGACGCGGCTGACGGCAGGAATGGCGAGCGCGAGCACGACGCCCGCAATCGTCGAGTGCACGCCCGATGCGTGCACGTACCACCACAGGACGACGCCGACCAGGAGGTACGGCGACAGCCAGTCGACGCGCGTCAGGTTCAGGACGACAAGCACCAGCACCGCTGCCGCGACCCACAGCATCGCCCCACTGTTGATCGTGGCCGTGTAGAAGATCGCAATGATGGCGACGGCGCCCATGTCGTCGGCGATCGCGAGCGCCGTCAGAAACACTTTCGCTGCCGCCGGCACCCTTGGTGCGATCAGGGCGAGGGTGCCGATCGCGAACGCGATATCGGTGGCCATCGGAATCGCCCATCCACGCGCAGCCTCACCGCTGGGATTGACAGCGATGTAGATGAGCGCCGGCAGGACCATGCCGCCGATCGCGCCGGCGATGGGCAGCGCGGCTTGTCGCGTCGACGAGAGCTCTCCAGAAATCAGTTCACGCTTGATCTCGAGGCCGACGAGCAGGAAGAACATCGCCATCAGCACGTCGTCGATCCACTGGTGAATCGTGAGCGCGAGCGCGTGACCGGACGGTCCGATCGCGAGCGGCGTCTGCCAGAGCTGCTCGTAGCGATCGCCCCAAGGCGAGTTGGCGACCGCGAGAGCCGTGATTGCACTCACGAGAAGCAGAGCGCCGCTCCGCGTCTCGATGCTGAAGAAACGTTGAAAGGCGCGGGACGCCAGGTCGATCGGGCGCGTGACGAACTTCACGGTCGTACCGGCAGCTGGCTGCGGCGGCCCACGTAGCACGCCATCGCCGCGCCGCCCAGACTCAGGAAGACGTCGGTCACGTCGGGATAGCGACCGACGATCCATCCCTGGAAGTACTCGATCGGCCACGCGATAGCCAGCGTCACGGTGAGCGTCAGCGTGAGCGCCCACGCGAAGGATGACTGCCAGCGTCCCCACAGGTACGCAAGCGGCGCGTAGAGGATGATGAGCTCGATGACGTGGCTGAGCGCGTCGAACGTGGTGTGTTGGTAATCACTCCAGAACGGCATCAGCTCGAATGGCGTGCGCGCGGCGGCGACGGTGAACGGGCTCAGTTGCTCCATCGCCGCGCCCACGCTCGTCGCGACCGCGATGAGCGCCAGCGCGAGACGCCAGTTGGCACGTCGTCGCCAGAGCGGCCAGATCGCGATTCCAGCCAGCGCGCCGCCCGCGCGTACGACCGCGTCCTCGAGACCGGGCATTCTCGACGTGATGAAGATCTGCGCCGCCTCGAGGCCACACGCGGCCGTAACGCCAAGCGCAAGGCTTGTCGACCGGACGCGCCGCCGTCCGGTCGCGGCAAGCCAACCGCACGCGCCCATAGTCAACAGCGCGTAGTGCAGCAGCGCGAGGCCTTCGTCGGTCGGCACCCCGGCCTGCCACACATCGCGGATGAGCGCGCGCGCCTTCGTCACGATCATGCCGAATTCGAGCGTCACGTCGAATGGCTCCCAGGCGGCGACGACAACGAGCACGCAGATCGCGACGAACGGCCGGAACGCGGCGTTGCTCGTGAAGCCCGCGCGGTTGGCGAGCACGAGCCCGCGCCGGGTGAGGCGATCAATCGAGTTGGCCGCGAGTGCGCCGACCAGCGCGCCAGTCGTGTTCGTCGCGACATCAGCGACCGACGTGACGCGGTCAAGCGTGAAGAGCTGAACGGCCTCGATGAACACGCTGAGCGCCGCGCCCTGCAATGTGAGCGCGACGACGCGGCCGAGACCGCGCCTGCGTTCGTCGGTCGCGAGCATGCCCAGAACGCCGAACGGCAGAAAGAACAGCACGTTCTGCACTTCGTCGGGGATCGACACGCGTGTCTCGGTGTCCGGCTGAACCAGCGGGTTGAGGCGGACCATCGCGAGGTGCGCCCGGACGAGCGCGAGGTCCGTCGTGAACCGGAAAGGAATAGTGGCGCCGTAGAGGATGAACGCGATGTAGACGATCCACAGTCGCCTGGCCGCGATGCGCACGCTGGTCGTAGCTTAGCGCTGAATCTCAGAGCTCGCGACGTCGCTCTTCGGATGGGGTGTCGCGGACCTCCTGGCGCACTACGGGATCGCGCCGCCAAAGTAACGAGCTTTCGTCATCTCGTACACCTCGCTCATCCGCCCGACGTCGTTGGTGCGACGTCCCGCGTGCACGGCGCCGATCCGCTCGACCGCTTTCTGCGATCGGATGTTCGTCGGGCCGATCAGAAACACGACCGTGTCGACGAAGCGAAACGCGTGCTCGAGCATGAGGCGTTTCATCTCGCCGTTGTAGCGGCCGCCCCAGTACGATCGCGCGAGAAACGTGAAGCCGATTTCCACTTCGCCACGATCGCGCCGGTACCCAAGGTAGCGCGACGAGCCGATCATCCGCCCGGTCGCGACATCGAACACCGCGAACGCTCCTCCCGACGCCATCGCGTGCTGGAAGAACTCACGGAACACCTCCGGCTTGTACCGATCGCTTGCCGGATGCTGCGCCCAGATGAGCGGATCGGACGCGACCGCAAAGAGCGCGTCGAAATCCGCCGGCCGGAGCGGGCGGAGCTCGACGAGCTCGCCTCGGAGCGTGGGTTGCCAGTCGACGGACATGCGGAACAGCTCCGGCAGGCGCCGCTACGTCAGGTACACCCACGCGTTGATCGCAAACGTCGCCCCGGGATCGCTCCAGAGCTGAATGTCGAGGTGCGGCCCCGTGACGGGATACGTGCGGATCCTGTCGAGCGTGTTGTGCACTTGAAACGCGTCGATTTGCGCGACGAGCGGGTTCGCGTTGAGCAGTCCGATGAACACGCGCGCTTGAAGCGTGAACACCGCCGGCGGAATGAAGACGATCGCGAAGTTCACGTGCGTGAAGCCGTCGAGCTTCAGCGGCCCGGTGAGATCGATGTGCGTCGAGAGCGGCAGGATGGGGATCGTGATCGGATTCGTGTAGGTCAGCAGTCTCGACATAGCCCCTCGGCCCAGGGATGTTCCCCCCCGGTGGCTGCGGGCGTCAAGCGATCGTCGGATCCTCCAATCGTTTCCGAACGCAGCACGGCGCGCGAGACGCCCTGCCCGTTCGGGTGGTGTGCTGGCCCACGCAGGCTCCTACACTGGAAGCGTGAGCGCACAATCCTCCTCACTCCCGCTGCGTACCCATGACGACGACCTGCTCGACGCGTATTCGGCGGCCGTCGTCCGCGCCGTTGAAACCGTCGGGCCGGCCGTCGTGCGTGTCGAACGCCGCCAAGGCGGCGGCTCCGGCGTCGTCTTTACGCCCGACGGACTGGTGCTGACGAACAACCACGTCGTCGAGGGCGCGGAACACGTGAACGTGCTCTTGCCCGACGGCCGCTCGCTGCGCGCTGACGTCGTGGGCCGCGACGCCGACACCGATCTCGCCGTCATTCGCGTTGACGCGTCGTCGGAGCCCGCGCTCGCGTGGGCTACGTTCGGCGACTCGAGCACCGTGCGCGTCGGACAAGTCGCGATCGCGATCGGCAATCCGTACGGATTTCATCACTCGGTGACGACGGGCGTCGTGAGCGCGCTAGG